>NZ_JBHTJZ010000020.1:0-118233 GCF_042675905.1 Paenibacillus chungangensis
TTAAAAAAGATGACCCCTGTTCAATACAGGAATCATCTTTTGTCTGCCTCGTAAATCTTCAATACCACTCTTTTTTAAAGTGTCCTTGACAGAGGGTCCAGATTAGGGATATCTCCCTCTGGCTTCTCTTTTTTTTCAACTTATGGACGATACAGATAGCTTGCTATTGCTGATTTTGTTGATTTTGTTGATTTTGATTTTTTTGCATTGCATTCGCTTGGTTAGCTGCGTTTGCACCATTGTTAGTGGCATTCTGGTTGAACTCTTCTGCGAATTCAGCGTTATATTGTTGGTTATTTTGCTGCGCTGTCGCTTTGTTGTTTTTGTTTTTTGCCATTGCTATCACCTCCCCGTTCAGCTTTAGTATGGCAATTGAATCTCAATTTATTCAGGAGAATTTACTACTTAACCATTAAGATTCCAGATAAGCCTGGGGTATCGTCTTGTCCGCTTGCACAGCCCGATTGATCTCATTGAGCCAAGCCTGGCTCAGCTTGCCGGATCCCCGTCTCAGCACCTGGACCTCCACTTTTCGTTTGCCCCACTGTTCATATACTTCCTTTATCGTGTCAAAATAGAGATCAATCCGTCTGCCTTTAATGGCCGATCCTGTGTCTGCGACAACACCGTACCCGTATCCCGGGATGAACAAAAGGGTTCCGATTGGCAGTACCTTGGGGTCTGCAGCGATTGTCGATACGCCGTCGCGCCGCACTTTCACCCCTGAATACGTAATGCCGTAACCGGGATGTCCGGGCCGCTTGCCTGTAGATTCATATCCCGCCGTATAGCCGGTGGCAATCACTTCAACCATCTCTACCTTGTCAACAACTTGCTTCAGCCCGGCAGGCTCCGCTGCCGCTTCCAGCTTCGTGAAGGGGCTCATCGCAACATATAGAGCTGCAAGCACCATGACCAGCATTTTCCTCCAATATGCAAAAAAGCTTGTAGCCATCTGGGTAACTTCCTCCTTCTAAAGAAGAAGATTACCCAAAGCTACAAGTCTTATTCCTGTAAAATTATTCCTTATTGTCAATTTCCTTAGTTAGCAACGCAATCAGTTCAACTAGCGCCATGGAGCCGATATCTCCTTCGCCACGCTTGCGGACCGATACGGAGCTGGCATTCATCTCGTTCTCTCCCACGACAAGCATATACGGCGCTTTCTCCAGCTGCGCTTCGCGGATCTTGTAACCCAGCTTCTCGTTACGCAGATCGCTCTCGACACGAATACCGGCTTCCCGCAGCATCTCGGCCACTTCACGGGCATAAGCCTCGTATGCGGTCGATACGGGTATAACCTTCGCTTGTACCGGCGATAGCCATAATGGCAGCGCCCCGGCGAAGTTCTCCAGCAAGTAAGCCGTCATTCGCTCCATCGTACTGATAATGCCCCGGTGAATGACGACCGGACGATGCTTCTTCCCATCCTCGCCGACATATTCCAGCTCGAATCGTTCCGGCAGCAGGAAGTCTAGCTGAGCCGTAGACAGCGTCTCTTCCTTGCCCAGTGCCGTCTTGATCTGCACATCCAGCTTCGGACCGTAGAAGGCCGCTTCACCTTCCGCCTCGAAGAACGGCAGCTTCAGTTCCTCCACAACCTCGCGCAGCATGCGCTGCGACATTTCCCACATCTCATCATTCTGGAAGTACTTCTCCGTATCTTGCGGATCACGGTAGGACAAGCGGAAGCGATATTCCTTAATGCCGAAGTCTTCATATACTTTGCGGATCAGATTGACGACGCGTGCGAACTCTTCTTTGATTTGATCCGGGCGACAGAAGATATGCGCATCATTCAATGTCATCGCGCGAACGCGGTGCAACCCCGTCAATGCGCCGGACATCTCGTAGCGGTGCATCGTGCCAAGCTCCGCGATGCGGATCGGCAGATCGCGATAGCTGCGCATGCCGCTCTTGTACACCATCATATGATGGGGACAATTCATGGGTCGCAGCACGAGTTCCTCGTTGTCCATGACCATCTTCGGGAACATGTCCTCGCTGTAGTGCTCCCAATGGCCGGATATTTTGTACAGGTCGACATTGGCCAGCACCGGCGTATAGACGTGCTCGTAACCGAGTCGCTCCTCCAGATCGACGATATAGCGCTCCATCGTTCTGCGCACCTTCGCACCGTTAGGCAGCCATAGCGGAAGCCCTTGGCCCACCTCGCGAGAGAAGGAGAACATGTTCAATTCACGTCCCAGCTTGCGGTGATCTCGCTTCTTCGCCTCCTCCAGGAAGTGCAGATGCTCATCCAGCTGCGCCTTCTTCGGGAATGCCGTACCGTATATACGCTGCAGCATCTTGTTCTTGGAATCGCCGCGCCAATAAGCGCCGGCAATGCTGAGAAGCTTGAATGCCTTGATCCGACCCGTCGACGGCAGATGCGGTCCGCGGCACAGATCGAAAAATTCACCCTGATCGTACATCGTAATGACAGAGTCCTCGGGCAGATCGTTGATCAACTCCAGCTTCAGATGATCTCCCAGCTCCTCATAGATGGATAACGCTTCTTCCCGGCTAACTTCGCGGCGGCGAATATCCAGATTCTGACCGACGATCCGGTTCATCTCCTTCTCGATCTTAACCAGATCCTCAGGCGTAAGCGATTGCTCCATATCGATATCGTAATAGAAGCCGTCTTCGATCACAGGTCCGATGCCCAGCTTTACATTCTTCTCTCCAAATATACGCTTGATCGCTTGCGCCATCATATGAGCCGTGCTATGACGGTATACTTCCATTCCATCCGCAGAATCCAACGTGACAATCTCAATCTGAGCGTCCTGCTGAATCGGCGTATACACATCTACAGTTTTTCCGTTCAATTTGCCTGCGATCGCATTCTTCCGCAGCCCCGGGCTAATGGAGCCCGCCACTTCTTCAATCGTAGTCCCGGCAGCGTACTCTCGCACCGCTCCGTCGGGAAAAGTCACTTTCACACTCATTGCCATTGCCTCCTATAATTGATGTAACGCTATATGACCAGCCCCCGCGAAACACAAAAAAAGCACGCATCCCGCAAAGGGACGAGTGCTTGTGCTCGTGGTTCCACCCTACTTCAACCCGGATCGCCGCATGCCTGCATCCATGGTCCTCGTATGCTCTTATAACGGAGAGTTCCGGTACGGCTTACTGCCGCTCGCTTCATGAAAGAAACAGCGTGTTCAGCTATACAGCTACATAAGGGGTATATCCGCCAGCGTCTTGGAAGGAACTTGCAGCCCCGGGTTCCTCTCTCTGAACCAATCGCGATTGGCAGATACTTGTCTTTGTCATTGCTGTTGCATCGTATATGGTCAACATTATAGCCCTCCAGCAGCCATACGTCAAGGCTGGATCAGTTCGTGTAGGCTTCTGGAGCAAGCCGAGCAACCGACGCACACCGTTACTCGACCATCGAATATCGTCTCGATTGTGCGGATGACTCCCATCTCTGGCAGACGAGTATGAATACGAATTTGCTTGGGCGATGCCGATATAAGCGAGCTGATCACCATATCCTCAATATTCATTTCCGTCTCCAGCATTTCCGCAACGATCCGGTCTCCTTGCGGCTTGCAATCGATCAGTTTGAAGCTTTCATTGTACATGACGAATTCATGGCCGCCTTTATGGAGCAGATGCACAAGCGGAATTTTGGTCTCCTGTAGCTGAACGAAATACTTCAGCAACGAAATGAATTCCTGATATTGCTTGTCAAGCACATATTCATCCATGGCATATTCCACAATTTCCGTAAGCTCCGTACGGTAAGATGCTACACGAAAGGTCAGGAAGCCCTTCAAGTTCAATTCCCCATCCATCTGCAAATAGTGATGCAGCTCATCCGCTATCTTGCTCTTTCTTCTGGCGCGATCCGCATCGTGGAATCTTTTCCCCATTCCATCCCAATCATTGCCGAACAACAGCTCGTGGCAATACTTCTCGATGATGGAAGTGTCAATAGCGGGGTTGCTGCTATATTTTTTTCGAATCATGCTGGATAGTAACAGCGGCTCCAGTTCATTAATGACGAACTCGGCAATAATCCCCGCTGCCGCTTCAAATATGGCTGGCCCATGCTCCTGCAATCTGAACTGCGGCAATACGCCTTTGCAGCCAATGGATTCACGATTATTCATGTGAACTTCCACTAGAGGAGCTCCTTTCCCGTCAGCCATATGTAGTTCATTTATCAACCCTGTCAGCAATTGCTGTTTCAACTTGTCAATGCCGTCATGAAGACTTGCCTGCAACGTTACGGAGAACAAGTCCATGCGCTCACCCCTTTCCTTCCGTTACAGTATATGGCCTGAGAGTGCCGTATATACGAAGGAAAGATTGGTACAAGAGGATAATGAGAAAATAAAAATTCCCCCTTTCGCCTATAAAGACAAGGGGGAACGCTCCTAATTCTGCATGACGAAATCCTTGTCCGCTCTGTCGGATTCGTTGTACATGCGCAGAATATTGTATTTCGTATCGCGCTGGGCCGGAATTTTGCCCGCTTCGCGAATCAACTTCAAGATCAGATCGATATTGACCTTATGCGTCGTGCCGGCAGCGGATACGACATTCTCCTCAATCATCGTGCTTCCGAAGTCATTGCAGCCATATTGGAGCGACAACTTGCCCATCTCTGGCCCCATCGTCACCCACGACGATTGGAAGTTATCGATGTTGTCCAGCATAATACGGCTGACTGCGACAATACGCAAATATTCTTCCGGGCTTGCTTTCTCCAGCTTCAAGTTCGTGTTGTCCGGCTGGAACGGCCACGAGATGAAGGCCAGGAACCCCTTGGAATCGTAACCGCTAGAGATGCATTCATCCTGGGCGTCGCGCACCCGCAGCAGATGCAGTGCCCTCTCCTCGATACTCTCGCCAAGTCCGTATACCATCGTTGCCGTCGTGTTCATACCATGACGATGGGCCGACTTCATGACATCCATCCATTCCGTCCACGAGCCCTTCAGTCTGCTAATTTTCCGCCTGGTACGATCGTCCAGAATCTCCGCTCCGCCGCCGGGAAGAGAATCCAGCCCTGCCGCCTTCAGCTCGGCAACCACCTGATCCAGGGAAAGACCGTCCGACACGTCCTTCATCTTCATAATTTCCGCCGGAGAGAAGGAATGCATCGTAATGTTCGGGAAGCGGACTTTAATTTTGCGCAGCAAATCTGTGTAATAAGTAAACGGCAGATCGGGATTCGTTCCGCCTTGCATCAATATTTCCGTACCGCCTACGTCTACTGTTTCCTGAATCTTCTGCAGTATGGTATTGTCGTCCAGCACATAGCCTTCTCCAGACTTCGGAGACCGGTAAAATGCGCAGAAGCGGCAGTACACGTCACATATATTCGTATAGTTGACGTTACGTCCTACTACGAATGTCGTAATGGGGTCGGGATGCCGCCGCAGCATCAGCTGATTGGCAGTATGCCCCATCTTCTCTATCGCGTCGGAAGCAAGCAGCTCCATACATTCGTCCATGTTAATTCGCTCGCCTCTTAGAGCTTTGTCCAGTATTGGGTCTATCGCGCTCATCCGCCAGACCTCCTTAAATTTGCTTATCCTATCAATCGTAACATAGAAGCTTCTTCGCAGTCACCCACCTGATCAAGGGTCAATATGTCAAAAAAGCGAATAATGATGTCAGCTTCTATTGTTCCAATTCCAGTCTGGCCGCTTCCAGCGCCTGCTCCAAATCCGCAATCAGGTCGTCGGCATGCTCGATTCCGACAGAGAAGCGAAGCAGCCGGTCGTCGACGCCCACCGCTCTGCGAATCTCCTCCGGAATATCAGCATGAGTCTGTACGGCGGGATAAGTCATTAGCGACTCGACGCCACCCAGGCTTTCCGCGAAAGCGATCAATCGGATATGACACAGCACCGGCTCTACATAGCGGGCATCCTTCAGACGGAAGGAGAAGATGCCGGTATTGCCCGATGCCTGCCGCTTCTGAATGTCATGTCCGGGATGATGCGGCAACGCCGGGTAATAGACGTCCTCGACAGCAGGATGCTCCAGCAAGTATTCCGCGATTGTTGTCGCATTGTATTCATGACGCTCCATACGGAGCGCAAGCGTCTTCATGCCGCGCATAAGCAGCCAGGAATCCTGCGGTCCCAGCACCGCTCCGATAGAATTATGCAGAATCGCCATCTCCGAGGACAACTCTTCACCCTTGGTAACAATGAGTCCCGCAAGCACATCGTTATGACCGCCCAGGTACTTGGTTGCACTATGCACGACGATATCCGCCCCCAGCTCGATCGGCCGCTGCAAGTAAGGCGTCAGCAGCGTATTGTCCACGATCGACAGAAGCCCCTTGCTCTTCGCCCAGCTGCATGCCCGCTCCAGATCCGTTATCATCATTAGAGGATTGGTGGGCGTCTCGATCAATAGCGCTCGCGTATTGACCTGCAACGCAGCCGTCATGTCGTCGATATCGTTCGTATCTACATAAGAAGCGCTGACACCGAATCGGCTCATAATTCTCTCCAGTAGCCGGTAGGTGCCGCCGTACAGATCTAGCGATACGATGAGGTGATCGCCTTGACTGAAGTAAGCGAATACCGTCTGCAGCGCCGCCATACCGGAACTGCACGCGAAGCCGGCATCCCCTTTCTCCAGCTGTGCCGTAGCTTCCTCCAGCACTGCACGTGTCGGGCTCTTCGTACGGGAATAATCGAAGCCCGTGCTCTGTCCCAGCTTGGGATGCCGGAACGCGGTTGCTTGATAGACAGGACAGCTAACCGCACCCGTTTCAGGGTCCACTTGCGAACCGATTTGCGCCAACTGACTTTCCATTTTCATAGTCGATCGCCACTCCTATTCTTCATCTATATCCCGCCGCCAAGCTCATACGGGGTTTGCTGATATACATAATAATTAAGCCAATTGGAATACAACAGATTGGCATGCGCTCTCCACGTTGCAAGCGGCATCGCCGAGGGATTATCGCCCGGGAAATAATTGCGCGGCAACGCGCATGTCATCCCTTTCGCGATATCCCGGTCATATTCGAATTTCAAGGAGGTAGGATCATATTCAGAGTGGCCGGTCACGAATATTTGACGGCCGTCCTTCGACGCTACGATGTACACGCCCGCTTCCGGCGACTCCGACAGTATCTCCAGTCTGTCTACACGCGCAATATCTTCGCGGCGCACCTCCGTATGACGAGACTGCGGGACGAAGAACAGCTCGTCGAACCCTCTCAGCAGCGGTACGTTGCGCTTCTCGATCGTATGAGTGAAGACGCCGAACATCTTCTCCTCCAGCTCGTACTTCGGGACGCCGAAGTGATGGTACAAGCCCGCTTGCGAGGCCCAGCATATATGGAAAGTAGACGTCACGTGACGCTTGCTCCAGTCCATAATCGTCTTGAGCTCTTCCCAATAGGTGACCTGCTCGAACGGCAGGTGCTCTACGGGAGCTCCCGTAATAATCATGCCGTCGAAATATTGATGGGCGATTTCATCGAAGGTTTTGTAGAATGACTCCAAATGCTCCGTAGACGTGTTCTTGGAAATGTGCGTAGCGGGATGCAGCAGCACCACTTCCACCTGAAGTGGCGTATTGCCGATTAACCGCAGCAATTGCGTTTCTGTCGTTTCCTTCGTAGGCATCAAATTCATTATCGCTATGCGCAATGGACGAATATCCTGATGGTAGGCTACGCTTTCGTCCATGACAAATATGTTCTCGTTTGTTAGTATTTCCTTTGCCGGCAAATGGTCAGGCACTTTAATCGGCATTGTTCATCACTCCTCCTGGTCGTTATGATCGAAAAAAGGACCCTTTCTCTTGAGAGAAGGGGCCACACGAAAAAAATGGACCTCTCTCATCTCTCAGAAACTGTTCGTTTCCGCAAGAATTAGCACCGTGCTTCATGCCGGTTGCCGGGCTTCATAGGGCTAGTCCCTCCGCCTGCTCTTGATAAGAAAGTTACCTATTCTGTTGTTGTAGTTATAACTAGCTTATACTTTAATGCATTATGCAATCGCCGTCAAGCGTCAGCTTGCATAAGTTGTATGAAGAGGGATCGGTCCCATTTTCTCCTTGAATGATAAGCCCTCGCAGGAGTATACTAGACAAGGATTGACATGAAGAACAATGAGGACAGAGGGGTGAATGGCGATAATGGAAGGGGACGAACGATCAGTCCGGGACATCAATTGCCAGGCAGTCTGCCGGCATAGACTCCGCTGCAGCCCAATCGCTATAGATACCCTGCACTTCGATTAAGCAGTATGCCGGAGTGAACGGAGCGATGAAGCGCGATACAGCATGCAGCTTGCCCGCCGGCAGTCTCCTGCAAGAAGCGAGAGGAGATACTGCGTATGAAAATCAGACATGTAAGCAATGGCGTATTCAGCACGATCGATCATATTGAACAAACCCTTGTCGCACCGGCAGAGGGCTTCTATTGGATTGACGCCGACGTAGAGGATCTCGTAGAGCTCCAGCCGCTGTTCGGCATGCACGATCTGGCTGTAGAGGATTGCTTGAACGAAGAAGAACAGCGTCCAAAGATTGAAATATACGAGCATCACTATTTCATCGTCATTAACAGCATTCGGTTCGATGACGAAGAAATTTTCCTGAGGGCTCTGAACATCTTCCTTGGCAGGCATTATATCATTACCGTTACAAAACAAAAAATCAACGAACTGCGCACATTTAAACCGATTCTATGGGAACAGGAGGTCAACCAGCCCGATCAGTTCCTGTATTATCTGGTCGATCTGGTCGTAGACAATTACTTCCTGGTAGGAGATCGTATCGACACGCGTATCGAGACGCTGGAAGAGGACATTCTTATGCATACGAAGAAATCCCATCTGAACGAAATTATCGGTCTGCGAGGCGAGATTCTGTGGGTCAAGAAGGTGCTTGGCCCGCAACGCGAGGTCATCGCCACCTTGAACAAAAAAGAGCTAAAGCTCATCGACGATCAGCTGCAAAAATATTTCAGCGACGTCTACGAAAACGCTCTGAAAATCGCGGAATCATTCGATACGTACCGCGACCTGATGGGCAACCTTCGCGAGGCGTACCAGTCCTCCCTGTCTAGCCGTGCTAATGAAATCATGCGTGTCTTCACAGCCATTACGACGATTTTCATGCCTCTTACCTTTATTACCGGCATATACGGCATGAACTTTGATAACATTCCCGGACTGCATTTCCGTTACGGCGCGTATATTTTGCTTGGCGTTATGCTATTGCTCGGTTTATGTATGGCAATTGTTTTTCGCAAGAAGGAGTGGCTGTAGCGCCATTCCTTTTTTTTGATGGCAATCGGAATTTTCGTTATAATGAGAAAGCCAGTGTGCTTTCGACTGTTGAAAGGAGGGAATAACTGGTTATGAATATGAGCCAACTGGAAACACTGCTCACCATATCCAAAACGATGAGCTTCCGCAAGGCTGGCGAACTGCTTAACTTGACTCAGCCCGCCGTCTCCGCTCAAATCAAAAGCCTGGAAGACGAATTCAAAACCATGCTGATCGATCGCAATCAGCCTGTTACATTAACAGACCACGGTAAAGTATTCCTGGAGCATGCGGAGCAAATACTATCTATCGTAGAAGAACTGAAGATGAAGCTGTCCGACTTGAACCAGACGCCGCAAGGACATATTATATTGGGAACAACCGCATCTATAGCCGTTCAAATATTACCGCGTGTACTGTCCTATTTCCAAAATCAATATCCGCTTATTAAAACAACAATATATACGATGCCTTCTACACAAGTGATGAACAGTGTCGAGAGCGGCACTCTGGATGTAGGCATTACTTACTTGTCTGAGAAAAATCCCAATATCGATTCATCCATCCTATATTATGACACGTTCGAGCTTGTCGTCTCGCCTGATCACCCCTTAAGCCACTTGAATCATACCACTATCGACAAATTGAAAGACGTGCCTATGATAATGCTGGCTCCCGACACGCTGGGCCGCCGCTTCGTAGACGGTATCTTCAGCAAGTACAATATCCAACCGAATATCGTCATGGAGTTGTCCAGCAGCGAAGAGATCAAGCGTATGGTGGAGATCGACCTTGGCGCCGCTATCGTATCCAAGCTGTCGATTCCCAACGAATTGAGGCTGGGTACGCTCAAGATGATCAAGGTAAATGAACTGGAGACGCCTCATCCCGTAGGAGTCGTGTACAAGTCGGGCCGTTACTTGAATACAGCCATGCGGCAATTTCTAAGCGATTTGAAAGGAATGCCGGAGCATCACTTCATTAGCAGCGAGTAAACGAGGAGGAATGAAAAGTGAAATTCGATTTACATACCCATCATTTTCGATGCGGTCATGCCGACGGCAACATTGAGGATTATATCGTAGCAGGGATAGATGCCGGGCTGAAGGTCATCGGCATCTCCGATCACAGTCCGTTCTTCTATCACGACGAGGATCAGCCCTTTCCCGGAATTGCCATGGCTACAAGCGATTTGCATCATTATGTAGAGGAAGTGCTGCGCCTGAAGCGAAAATACGAGGGCCGCATCGAAGTGCTGCTGGGCATGGAGTCGGACTACTTCGCTGAACATGCCGATGTCTATCGCGAAGCGTACCGGGACATCCCGTTCGATTACTTGATCGGCTCAGTACACCAAGTCAGGGGCGTCAGCATATTCAACCGCAATCGCTGGAAGAAGCTTGATGAAGCGGGCCATGTAGTGGAGAAGGAAACGTATTACGATCTGATCAAGCAATCCGCGCGAAGCGGCATGTTCGATATATTGGGGCATATCGATGCGATGAAGGGCTATTATCCGGCCTTCTCCGCAATTCCCGCTGCGGACAGCATCGATGACTGCCTGCGGACGATCGGTGAGTGCGGCGTCTCGATCGAGATCAACACTTCCGGCAGTACGAAGGATGTAGGCGGCTGGTATCCGTCTGACGATATTTTGGAGCGGGCGCTCCACTTCGGCGTTAACGTCACCTTCGGGTCGGATGCGCACATCCCCGGGCGTGTCGGCGACGAATGGGAGCTCGTGGCGAAGCGGCTGAAGGAGATCGGCTTCAAGCAATGGCTTTTTTACCGCCAGCGGCAGCCCGTCATTGTGCCGTTGTAATACTGTTTTTCGCTTAACAGGACAACCTCCCTCCCGCCTGACTGGTGGCTCGGGAGGTTTTTTTAGAGTCTCGATTTTCCTGCGCTGGCACCGAGGCAGCCTAGCTTTAGAAGCGATTTATAGACCAGACAAAAAAAAGCGGACCTGCTCTCGGCAGGTCCTCAATATATGATATGAAAAGGGGGTCTTGCTACTATAATACCCCCTGGATGTAAAACGAACGTAACAGAAACATTTCATTTGTGTAACAAATGCTGGAGTGTGTCGGACATGTCCCGTCATACGGTTCAAACTTACTTTTTGTTCGTTAATATGTTACAATATTGAATAAGAAACGGGGTGATAGCATTGGATTATTCTACAATGTGCCCAAGGTACGAAGCCGCGGCCGATCTGCTAGGGAAGAAATGGACAGGAAGAATTATATTTGTCTTGCTCGGAGGACCAAGACGGTTCAAGGATATGAAGGAACAAATTCCAGAGATGAGCGACAAGATGCTTACAGACCGCATGAAGGAGCTGGAGACATTAGGTATCGTCAATCGCCACGTCTACCCGGAAATGCCGGTGCGAATCGAATATGAGCTCACGGATAAAGGAAGAGACCTGAAGCCAGTCATCCAATCTATTCAAAAATGGGGAGAACAGTGGATGTAACAGCAACTGGAATCTTCTCATGCACGAAGGAAAGAAGCCTCTAGTCCTCATAATCGAGGAACTGGAGGCTTTCTTGTTGACTATGTCCTAGCAGGAGCATCGTAATTAATGCATGATCCAGCCGCCGTCCACGTTAATTGTCTGACCCGTCAGGAAGTCGCTGTCAGCGGATGCGAGAAAAACGAAGCTTCCCTCCAGATCAGAGCTGTTCATCCGTCGGGCGAACGTCTGCCTGGCTGCCAGAAAATCTTCAATGCCGATTAGCGCCTCTGCCCCCACCTTCTCCTCCTCCGTCTCCGTCCAGACAGCTCCGGGAGTAATGCAATTCACATTTATCCCATACGCTCCCACTTCCCGCGCAAGCGCACGGGTGAAGCCGACGACAGCGCCTTTGGAAGCAACATAATGAAGGAATTCCGCTTGTCCTGTGAAGTAGGTAATGGATGATACGTTAATGATTTTGCCGTATTGATTATCTTTCATGGATGGAAATACCGCTTTCGCACACAAAAACTGAGATTTGACATTCACATTCATAATATGATCCCATTCATCAGACGTAATCTCATACCACTTCTTCCGGGGATCAATCGCCGCATTGTTAACCAATATATCCACCTTGCCGTAGCGACGAATCGTCTCGCCTACCATCTCCAGCACATCCGCTTCAAGGGACACATCCGCTTGATGAAAGAACGCCTCTCCTCCTGCTCTCCTGATCTCCTCAACGAGCTCGCGTCCATGCTCAGCATGGGCTATATCGTTAACGACAACCGTTGCACCCTCCTCTGCGAAGCGCTTTGCAATAGTGGCTCCAATAGAGCGCGCAGCTCCGGTAATAATAGCCGTTCTCCCTTGTAATCTCATGCCTGATTCCTCCTCGTTCATGAGCAAGATCCGCCTTCCAATGCAGGTCGCGCCGATCGAGTATATTGCAATAATGCTCCCTTATGATTCATCTTGGGCGGAGCCCAGCTGCTCATACGTCGTTCGATAATTGCTTTCACTTCATCTGAAGACTGCCGCTTGCCTTCCGTACCCACAATATCGATTGATCGGTTCGGAATATCGATCAAGATGATATCGTTATCCTGCACGACGGCAATTGGACCGCCATCCATCGCCTCTGGGCCCAAATACCCGACGCAAGGCCCCCTCGTAGCGCCAGAGAACCTGCCGTCCGTCACTAATGAAGTCGTACGAGATAGCTCGGGATCGGATGCAATAAGCTCCGACATGAAGAACATCTCCGGCATGCCGACCGCCTTCGGCCCTTGATAACGAATAATAATAATATCGCCGGGCACAATTTCCTTCGCGAGAAGCGCGTCCACTGCCGAACGCTCCGAATCGAACACTTTGGCGGGGCCACTATGTACCTGCATCTCCTGCACAACTGCCGACTTTTTGATCGTGCATCCGTTCGGAGCTAGGTTCCCTTTCAATACGGCAAGCGAGCCTTCCGTCTTCAACGGCTTCTTGTACGGATAGATGACATTGCGCCGATTCAGCTTGTAGTTCGCCAGGAACATCTCTGCGAATCTGGGCATCTCATTATTGCGGAACGCTTCCAGATTATCACGAATCGTGTGTCCCGTCACGGTTAATTGATCCAGATGCAGCTCATTCTTCAGCTCCTGCATGACGGATGGAACACCTCCCGCATACCAGAACAACTCGGTTGGATATTGCCCCGCTGTCTTCGTATCGACAAGCACCGGTATATTGCGATGAATACGGTCGAATGTGTCCGCGTCAAGCTCGATTCCGATCTCCCTGGCGATCGCGATGAGATGCATGACCGCATTCAGTGATCCGCCGACCGCGGAGTGAATCATAATCGCATTCTCGAACGCTTCGCGCGTCAATATGCTTGACGGCGTAATGTCTGCCTCCACAAGCCGCATCACCTGCTGACCCGCCGCACGGGCGGCACGCTTGATCTCGGCATTCGTCGCCGGAATAAGCGCCGACCAAGGCAGCGCAAGGCCAAGCGCTTCCGCCATGACCTGCATGGTAGCTGCCGTGCCCATATATTGACATGCCCCGCAAGTTGGACAACAAGAGCGCTGGAATGCCAGGAATTCCTCCTTCGTCATTTTATTCTGATCCACTTCCACGCTCATATGCCACAGCTCTTCATTGGAGCGCATGCAGGGCCCCGCGCCCATGGCGCCTCCGGGCACATGAATGGCGGGAATATTAAGCCGCGCTATCGCCATAAGATGCGCAGGCACGGCCTTGTCTCCCGCAGACGACAATACCATCGCATCGAACGGTGTAGCCATGGCGTGAATCTCTACCATCGACGCAATCATATCCCGGGACAGCAAGGAATAGTGCATGCCATTGTGAGCTTGCGCTACGCCATCGCAAATATCGGTCGTCGTATACAACGCGGGCTTGCCGCCCATCTGAAAAACGCCTTTCTCCACCTCGCCTACCAGTTCACCGAGATGATAAGAGCTGGGATGACTGGCCCCATGCGTGCTTTCCACAAGCACCTGCACTTTGTCCAGATCTTCGACCGACCAGTCCATCGACATCCGAAGAGCATCCCCTTCGAAGCTGATCTTCCGCGCTTTCTGACTCTCTAGTTCCCTTCTATCGTCCATCTATCTCTCCGCCTTTCCTGAGCCGCCGCTCTTCTCGCTTGTCCACTGGAATGTCTGATCGAACGGATACATCGGCCTCTCAATTCTGTGATAAGTTAATGATAATAAATTAGCCGTGCTGCTGCCTGGAGTGTCCAGAATATAAATATGATCGGACAGCTTCTCGTACTCTGCCCGGAATTGATTCGCCGACTTGACCATCACGATATCGTAAGCCAGAGGCTCCAGTCCCATGGAACGATACATGGCAGGGTCTCCTGTGAAAGTAGGCTTCTCGGACAGCAGCACCGTAATCGTGCCGATCTGGAACACAACGCATCTTCCCATGTCGCCTGTCGTATTCTCAGCATAGCCTTGACCGAACCGGAACTTCCCGTCTCCGATGCGCCGAACGGTTCCCTTCACTTGCAGCGGCTCACCTCCGCCGACATGCACGGAATAGCCCAAGCTGAGCAGCGCATCACTTCCAACACCCGCTTCAATCGCCCGGGCAACGGCAGGCGCATCCACCATCGTTATGAGACAGGTAAGCTTGTCCTCCATACCCATGGAGAGCAGTTGCTTCAGCACTGCATTGCTGTCTCCTGTCGAGCCTGCGCCTGGACTGTCCGCCGAATCGGACATGATGATCGGTTGCCCGCTCTTCTCGGTTAATGCGATCTCTGCAACTTCCTCTACGGAATACAGCCGTACATCGAATTGTTCTCTGAGTTGCCATGCGAGATCGGCCAACCGCGCCGCCTCCCTCTGCGCGCTTAATTCATCAGGTCCAACGACGACGGCAGCGAACCCCATCTCCTGAATATCCAGCCAAGGTTGAACCGGGAACAGAGAGGACGCAAGCGAGCAACCCGACAGTTCCCCCTTCTCCGCCTCCCGCCACAATTCGGCGAACGGACCGCGCAGCGTACCTCCATTCTCTGCCGGCACAATCATCGGTACTTTCACCATCGCAATGGAAGGGACAACTTGCTGACGTATTATGGAGAACAGCAGCTTCGCCGCTCGCGAGCCGGTCTCGATGAAATCAATATGAGGAAATGTTCGGAATCCAATGAGTCCATTAACTTGCTCAACCATCCTTGAAGTGACATTGGCATGTAAATCCAGCGAAATCACAAGCGGGACATCGTCTCCAATAACATTTCTTATAACGCCTAACAATTCACCTTCCACATCATCGCAGCCCTCCGCCACCATCGCCCCATGGAAAGCAAAGTAGACTCCATCGTAATTGTCTGCCTTCCGTAGATGATCTTCCACAATTCCCTTCAACTGCTGAAGCGCATCTTTCTTGAATGTGCCGGATGAGACCGCATGGCCGAACACCGTTGGGATGCAGTTGACCCCTTCTTCCTTCGCTGCTTGATAGAAGCCGTTAATTTCATTGGCAACGTTCATGCTCTCTAATTCACTGCCCTGCACGTATAATTGATTATAGAAATTCTCCATCGTGCTCGGAGATGGGCTAAATGTATTGCTTTCTTGCGATATTCCTCCGACCAGCACCCGCAATGATCGCCACCCCTTTCGGATTTTTATGGTTACACTATACACCCATTTTGTATTATTGTCTACAATCTTACAAACTTATTTTAGAATGTTGTCTATCATATCGTTTACTTCCATCTTTCAATTCAGTAGTATATAAAGATACATAAAATGAAGTTATGAAAGAGAGCGGGTAAGTAAAATGAGTGAATTCCGATTCGAAGAGCAAAAAACAACATCACTTCGTCATAAAATCACGGAAGAAATTCGCAAAGCCATCTTCCAAGGCAAGCTTAAGCCGGGCGACCGGCTGCGCGAGACCGAAATGGCGAATCAAATGGGAGTCAGTAGAGGGCCGATCCGGGAAGCGATCCGCATGCTGGAACAGGAAGGCGTGCTTTATTCCCAGCCTTATAAAGACACAATGGTGGCGGAAATTTCTCGTGAGGAAGTAACGGAGGTGCTGCTTCCGATGCGGTTGACGCTGGAGACGTTCGCGATTTCCAAAGCACTGCCTGCACTAGATGATCAGCACATAGCGAATCTGAGCCAATTGATTGAGGATATGAAGAAAGCGGCCGCAGACAACGATCTGTACAGGCTGGCGGATTGCGATCTCGCGTTCCATGAATACTTGCTGACGATGTCGGAGATGCCGAATATGCTTGGCATTTGGACTTCCATCTGCAATCGTATCCGATTGCACTTTATTGTAGAGGGAAGAGCTTATGAGGATTTCACCCCTTTACTGCAAGATCATGAATTGCTGTTGCATACGATCCTCGAAGGCGATATGGAACGAATAAAACCACTGCTTGCGCACCATATTTTGGGTGACCCGAGTGCAGGAGGACACCGTCACGGCTAAATATCGCGGATGCGAAAAAAAGGTTATCCTGACGAAGCACTTGTTAGTGCTTCGTCGGATAACCTTTTCATATACCAGGGTAATCCATCGTCAGACTAAATTTACTTTAGATTAAACCCGCCTTCTCAAGCAGGCGCTGAACAATAACCGCGACCTCGGCATTGGTCAAGTAAGCGTCAGGCGACAGCTCATGCTCGCTTCTGCCTCTGATGATGCCAAGCTTCACATTCAAGGCGATACTTGCCATCGCCCAGTCGGAGGCTTCTTCGATATCGTTGAATTGCTCCAGCAATACTGCCGTTTCCTGAGCGGAAAGCTCGCTGTGCAAGCCTGCAATTTGCATAGCGTGAGCCATCGATACCATAACCTGCTCTCGTGTCATCCGCTCTACTGGACGGAAGGAGCCGTCTTCGTACCCGCTCAGCAGCCCATAATGATAGGCGGTCGCAATGGCATCATAATAGGCATTCTTCGCAGATACGTCCCCGAATGGAGTATCGCCGCTTACGGAAGGGAGTCCAAGCGCCTTGACGATAATCGCGGCAACCTCTTCACGCGTAATGTCCTGATCCGGCATATAGCTTCCATCCCGGGATCCGTTGACAATCATACGCGAACCCATATCATTCACTGCGTCTCTCGACCAGTGATCGGATACATCCTGATATTGTGTAGAATTGCTGATAACCGCATACGTTCCGTTCAGCATGCTGTTTATTTTGACGAAGTACTGCCCATTTCTCTCTACAACTTGTGTAGGGACATGATGATAAGTCCCGTCCGGTGTAATAATTATTGCTGTCGCAATAGAATCTGCTTCTGACTCCGATATCGCAATGAATCTCTCCACATAGGTTGCGAACAGCTCTACAGGAACGGTGCGATCATTATACTGAGCGCTTACGTCAAAACGCATTGGCGGGACGGCAAGCGTGTATCCGCCTTCTTCTGCGGCTTTTTCCAGCAAGGCTATGTCCTCATCGGACAACATCTCCAACGCAATGGAGATAATCAGTTTATCCAAATCCGATTGCGCTCCCGCTTGCCGCGCTAATTCAATCAAGTTCATTTGCTCTGCCGGAAGCCGATAGGTGCCCGTATCGGTTGTGACCTCAAGCATCGCCTGCTTCAGGATTAGCTGCTCCATCACTTTCCCGTTCAGCTGGCTTATCCATGCATCAGCCGAGAAGGCGATTGGAATGTGGATGACGACACCAGCTTCGGAAGCGGCAAGCTGCTTCAACAGCTCCTCTTCATCCACCGTCAACGTTGCCGTGCTGCGTCCATTGCTCTTGTACGACTTGATTGTTCCAATCAAGTATTTGACTCCATCAATGTATACTTCGGCATTGTTGCCGGACCCCTGTTCTGGATTTGAAGTGGATACAGGAACCATGAACGGGGTAGCGGATACTTCATTGGAAGCGGCGCTGACTCCTCCTTCGTTCCCAGCCTCCACTTTGAAATAATAAGTGGTTCCGTTCTGAAGCCAGTTCATGGTGTAGGTGCTGTCGGTGACGGTAACATCGGGCATGGCGTTGTAAACGCCCGGTGCAAGCCCTTTATAGACGTTATAGTACGTAGCGCCTGTTACTGTATCCCATTTCAACAATACGGTTGTATTGCCTGCTTGAGCGGACAGATTCTGCGGATTGGCCGGCGCATCTGGCAAGTTGACAGCTTGGGTCACCTGGAAAGTGACAGGCGTCATATTGTCTGCGCTAACCGTTACCGTCCCTGTATAAGTACCGGCGGGCAGTCCATTGTTCGCTTGAACGGTAAATGTCGTAGAAGGCTCGCCATCGTTCAGCATCTGGAGCTGTGGTTGCGTGATGATAAAGTCCGCACGATCCACTAACGCGGACAAATTGTTCAGATCCTGGTTGCCGGTTCGCGTAATCGTAATGGTCTTCACCTCTTGCGTACCATCCCCGTAATGCAGCATCAATGGCGCAGCCGACCAATTCGTAATTGGAGCTATGGTGTACGTCTGGATCGGCAGTATCGTTACGCTTACATGGAAAGACTTTGATTCAAGATCATCGGCCGATACTGTGATCGTTTCCGTGTATGTACCGGGGATTAGTGATAGATTTGGGCGAATCTGGAACACCGTAGAAGTACTGTTTTGTCCCAGCGCATTCGAATTGATCGTCCCAATCATAAAGTTGCTGTCAGCCCCCGCACTGGACTCCACCTTCAGACCCGCAATGGCGCTATGTCCAATTTTTTGCAGCGTAATATTCTGGGCCATGTTGTCGATAACGGTGTTGCTATACCCTTCTATCAGCGTCGGGAACGTTACCGTGCTGGTGGATACCGTAAAGTCTGTCGTTGGGTCGGGCACCACCGTAACGCTTACTTGGAACGACTTCTGCGTTATGTCGTCGGCAGAAACGGTGAACGTCTCGCTGTACGTGCCTGGAGTCAAATTCAAGTGAGGGCGAATCGGGAATACCGTCGATATTACACCGGAACTCATTGTGTTCGGATTAATTATCGGAATCATGAATTTCGTTGCAGCTTCTGCGCTGGATTCCACCTTCAGACCTGTAATGGCGCTCTTCCCCGGATTGGTTAGCGTAATATTATGAGCCACACTGTCGATTACTGTGTTGCCATACCCTTCAATCAATTGCGGGAACGTTACCGAGCTTGGGGACACCAACACGTCCGTCAGCGGATCGCGCACAACCGTAACACTAACCTGGAACGTGTGCGAGATGTCATTGTCTGCGGATACAGTAATCGTCTCCGTATATGTGCCAGACTTGAGGAACATGTTCGGGTAGATCTCGAATACGGTGGACGATATGTCAGATCCTAACGCATCTTTTCCAACATTTTCAATTGTGAACTTCGACTTATCGCCACCGCTCGCCGTGACGCTGAGGTTCGTTATTGCGCCGGTGCCTACTTTGGTTAGTGTTATATCTTCAACCATCGCATCTCTAGTATTCCTATCATAGCCTTCCGTCAGACTCTGGAATGTCAGAGTTCCTGTTTCCGATACGGTTATCCCTGTTGCCACAGGTGTTGGTGTTGGTGTTGGTGTTGGTGTTGGTGTTGGTATCGGGGGTAATGTTGGTATCGGCGGTGGTGTGAATATTGGCGGTGGTGTGAATATTGGCGGCGGTGTGAATATTGGCGGCGTTGGTATCACACTCGACTCCATTATCGGTGGTGGTTCCAACGGATCTGCCGCTACCGATACACTCCCCATCCCTCCAACGTTGACGATACCAATGAGATAACAGAGCACAATAAACGAAATAAATCCTTTTCTGAAAATAAAACTGTGGCGACTAGCCTTCATCCATACACACTCCTCCTAGAAGAATAAATTACATTAATTACCAACTATTAATTACCAACTTACCCCCTTCGACAATTATAGTCAATTAGTGCTATGTTGGCTATAAAAATTAAATATTCATTATAAAGATATGATCATGTAAATAGTAAAATAGACTCTGTAATCATGTTTAAATGATTTCAGAGTCTTAGCAGATCAACTTCTATTGACGTGTCGCTTCGAACACAAATGCTTGCCCGGAATGACCAGGCTGCTCCCCGAGCTTAAAATCTGCAGATACAATCACATCTCTGAAGCCGATCTCCGCAAGCACGAGCTTGAATTCCTCCACACCATACCAACGAAGTGCAAATCGCTGCAATTCTGTCTGGACTAATGCTCCGTCGCGCCACTTCTCATACTTCAGATGGGATACGGTATATTGATGCAGGAAATCCGCCTCGACCAGCTTCTCCTCCAACGTTATGATCTCTCCGCCAGGCATATGGAATGTTGAGGTTCCTGAAAATTTACCGCATTGGAAGTCGGTGTCGGGCAGAAACAAATCCAGAATGAGCCGCCCTCCCGGCAACAAATGCTCGTAAAGACGCCGCAAGGCAAGCAGAGACTGCTCACGCTGTTCGATTAGCAGGAAGGAGCCGCTTGGAATAATGATCGCTTCATAGCGATGCGGCAACGCAAGCTCCTGCAAGCCGGACTCGTACAAGTCCGCTGTCAGCCCCCTGTCTTCACAACGCTTGCGGCAGCTTGCCAGCATATCGGAAGAATAGTCCACTCCGTCTACTGCAAGACCGGTCTCCAGCAGCGGAATCATCACCCGCCCCGAACCGGCCATAGCTTCCAGTATGCGGCCATTGCAGCCAGTGAGTCGCTTCAGATAATAATCGATATCCCCATTAATGGACTGACCGATCGCCTTCGTATGATCATATACCTCCGTACATAATGGCCCGTAATTGCTGAATGACATCTCCAATCCCCCCGTTCATCCTAAATGGGAGTATACACCATATCAGCCGTCACTCGCGAGGAATAATCTCTTATAATCATTATGTCTCGTAACTATGGAGTTAGAAAGGAAAAAACAGCGGCAATACCAGCACCATAATGATGCCAAGCAGCACCTGTGCCGGCAATCCGATGCGCACATAATCCATAAACGTATAGCGTCCCGCAGACATAACGAGCGCATTGGGCGGCGTGGAGAACGGCACGGCGAAGCAGATGCTCGCAGCCAGCGTGACGGCAAACAAGTACGGCACCGGATTGACGCCAAGCTGAAGAGCCGCACCCAGCGCAATAGGAGCAAACAATACAGCCGATGCAGTATTGCTTATGAACAAGGTGACGAAGGATGTGGCGAAATATACGCCTGCAAGCAAGGCAAGCGGACCGAAGCTTCCCAAGCTGAGCACAAGCTTATCCGATATTAGCGCTGCCGCTCCCGTCTTCTCCACCGCGATCGACATCGGAATCATTCCGCCGATCAGCACAATGCTTTCCCAATTGACCGTCTTGTAAGCTTCTTCCATATTGCGCAGACAGCCCGTAGCTACCATAAGCACCGCTGCGATCATGACAGATATGACCGCAGGGAATATATCCGCTATCATAAGGACGACCATTGCGATCATAATCACAGCCGCAATCGGAGCTTTGTGGCTGAGCGGAACGGAAGCCTCCGCTTCCTCCGGCTGTCCGACGACGACTACGTCAGCATGTTCCTGGGACAGCTTCGCAATGCTCTTCCAAGCTCCTTGCACCAGCAGGGCGTCGCCGGAACGCATCCTCTCCTCCTTCAGCTCATGAAGCAGGTATTCGCCTCTGCGCTGGATGCCAAGTATATTCAAGTTGTATTGCTCGCGGAAGCCGGAATGCTTGACAAGTTGATTGATATGCTTGGAGTTCGGCGGTATTAGCACCTCCGCAATCCCTACCTCCGCAGAAGCAAATCCTTCCGTAGGCAACTGTTCCCGCTCCGCCGCATGCTGCCCCATCAGCTCAAGTCCGCAATCGTTAGCGAATGACTCCACCTGTTGGAAAAATCCCTTCACATATAATATATCGTTCTCCTCTATAATCGTATCCGGTCCCGCTACTTCTCCGTTCAACGTCTTGAAGAAGGGATTCTTGTGGGAGGACTTCCGTCTCACTTCACTAATATGTATACCGTATTGACTCGTAAGGGACAGCTCTTTGAGCGACTTGCCTATAAGAGCACAATTCATCTTCGCTTGTACGCGGTACAGATTGTCCGACAAGCTGTACTGCTGCGCCAGCTCCTGAAGGGAGCGCCTCTTCTTGCCTCCTTCTTTATCGATGCTGGACTTGGGCAGCAGGAACTTGCTAAGTACAATAATTAAGACTGTGCCTGCTATTAGGGCTACTGTTCCTACAGGTGTGAAGGAGAAGAAAGTCAGTTCCGTCACGCCAGCCTTCATCAGTGTCTCTCGAATGACCATATTCGGCGGCGTGCCAATCAGAGTCAGCGTCCCTCCCAGACTGCTGGCGAATGCAAGCGGCATAAGAAGCCTTCCTGGGCTGACTCCTGCGCTCATCGCCAAGCTGACGACAATCGGGAGCATGACCGCGACAGTTCCCGTATTGCTGACGAAAGCGCCGATAAAGGAGCTGGCCAGCATGACCGTTACAAGCAGCTTCGTCTCATTCTGGCCCGCCAGCTTAAGCAATCGCCCGCTCACCTGCCGGGCGAGTCCTGTATGGAAGATGCCTCCTCCGACGATAAACAAGCCAATCATCATAATGACGACGGAATTAGCAAAGCCAGACAAAGCTTCAGCCGGATTCAATATATCCAGTACAACCAATAGGATAAGCGCCATGATAGCAACCATATCCGATCGTATCTTGCCGCTGGCGAACAGGGCAGCTGAGCCTGCAAGTATAGATAGCGTAATTAACATCTCCGTATTCATGACCAGATACCCCTTCTATCACCGTTTGTCGCCGCTTCAATCGCAACATGCCTATAATAGCACAAGTCAGGATCAGCCGTATGTGACGTAACTCATACTGCCATGCTGGGCAAGGGAATGATTATCCGTATGCATGTACGATAAAAAGCAAGGCTGCTCCTCAAGCGGCAAACCGCTTGAGGAACAGCCTGATAAGTGCTATGTGCTACATGCCTAGCCACTTCTTGAACAGATGCTTCGTCGTATCCTTGTTGATCGCTGCGATCGATGTCGTCAGCGGGATGCCCTTCGGACAGGAGCGAACGCAGTTCTGCGAGTTGCCGCAGCCTTCGATGCCGCCATCTGTCATAAGCGCGTCCAGACGCTCGTCCTGATTCATCTCGCCCGTCGGATGAGCGTTGAACAGTCGAACCTGCGAGATGGCAGCGGGACCGATAAAGCTGTTGCGATCGTTCACGTTCGGACAGGATTCCAGACAAACGCCACAAGTCATGCACTTGGAGAGTTCATATGCCCATTGGCGCTTGGATTCTGCCATACGCGGACCGGGACCAAGATCGTATGTGCCGTCAATCGGGATCCATGCTTTCACCTTCTTCAAGGCGGTGAACATGCGCTCGCGATTGATAACCAGGTCACGCACGACCGGGAAGGTACGCATCGGCTCCAGGCGGATTGGCTGCTCCAGCTTATCAACAAGAGCGCTGCACGCCTGGCGCGGCTTGCCGTTGATCACCATGGAGCAAGCGCCGCACACTTCTTCCAGACAGTTGGAATCCCAGCATACTGGCGCCGTGCTCTTTCCGTCAGACTTGACGGGATTACGCTGTATTTCCATCAGCCCACTGATCACATTCATGTTGGGACGGTATGGAATTTCGAATTCTTCCGTATAAGGCGCGGAATCCGGCGTATCTTGGCGTGTAATAACGAATTTTATCGTTTTCTTAGCAGCAGCAGTCGTTTCGGCCATCATTATTCTCCTTTCTTCTTCTTTTTATCCGTTGTGTAGTCGCGCTTGCGCGGAGCAATCAGGCTGACATCGACGTCCTCATAGGAGATCTTAGGACCGTCCGGCGTCCAGTCTGCAATCGTCGACTTCATGAATTGATCATCATTGCGATCCGGGAAGTCCGGCTTGTAATGCGCGCCGCGGCTCTCGTTCCGCATCAGGGCGCCCAGCGTCATCGCTTCAGACAGCTCAATCATGTTCCACAGCTGGCGTGTGAAGGCTACGCCGGCATTGTTCCATTTCGCTGTGTCATTAATGTTGATGTTCTGATAGCGCTGCTTCAGCTCTTTAATTTTGTTGATCGTCGCTTGCAGCTTGTCGTTGAAGCGGACGACGGTCATATTGTTCGTCATCCATTCGCCCAGCTCCTTATGCAGCACATAAGCGTTCTCCGTACCGTTCATGCTGACAATGCGATTGTACTTGTCGTTATGACGCTTGTTGTCACGATCGAATACTTGGGAGGAGATGTCATCAGACAATTTGTCCAGCCCTTTAATATATTCCACAGCTTTCGGACCAGCTACCATGCCTCCGTAGATCGCGGACAGCAACGAGTTCGCGCCCAGACGGTTCGCGCCGTGGTATTGGTACTCGCACTCTCCTGCCGCGAACAGGCCAGGGATATTGGTCATCTGATTGTAATCGACCCACATGCCGCCCATGGAATAGTGAACGGCCGGGAAGATCTTCATCGGTATCTTGCGCGGATCGTCGCCCATGAATTTCTCATAGATCTCGATAATGCCGCCAAGCTTGACGTCCAGTTCCTTCGGATCCTTGTGAGACAAATCGAGATATACCATATTCTCGCCATTAATGCCCAGCTTCTGATCGACGCACACAGCGAATATCTCACGAGTCGCAATGTCCCGCGGCACAAGGTTGCCGTATGCCGGGTATTTCTCTTCCAGGAAGTACCAAGGCTTGCCATCCTTGTATGTCCATACGCGCCCGCCTTCGCCGCGCGCGGATTCCGACATCAGACGTAGCTTGTCGTCGCCTGGAATAGCCGTCGGATGAATCTGAATAAATTCGCCGTTGGCGTATTTCACGCCTTGCTGATACACAGCGCTCGCCGCAGTACCCGTATTAATGACTGAGTTCGTCGTCTTGCCGAAAATGATGCCAGGTCCGCCGGACGCCAGAATAACCGCATCCGCTCTTACCGTATGCACTTCCATCGTACGCAGATCCTGTGCGGATACGCCGCGGCATACGCCGTCGTCGTCCAGCACAGCGCCCAAGAACTCCCAATGCTCGAACTTGTTGACCAGACCCGCTGCTTCCCAGCGACGTACTTGCTCATCCAGCGCATAGAGCAGCTGCTGGCCAGTCGTTGCGCCGGCAAATGCGGTCCGATGGTGCTTCGTGCCGCCGAACCGGCGGAAGTCAAGCAAGCCTTCCGGCGTACGGTTGAACATAACGCCCATCCGGTCCATCAAGTGAATAATGCCAGGCGCCGCATCGCACATCGCCTTCACCGGCGGCTGATTGGCGAGGAAGTCGCCGCCGTATACCGTATCGTCAAAGTGCTCCCAAGGGGAGTCGCCTTCGCCCTTTGTATTAACAGCGCCATTAATGCCGCCTTGCGCACACACGGAGTGAGAACGCTTGACGGGCACAAGCGACATGAGATCGACATGCATGCCGGCCTCCGCCGCTTTGATCGTAGCCATCAAGCCTGCAAGACCGCCGCCAACGACGATTACTTTATTTTTTGCCATTATGCTTCGCTCCTTGTCTTCAAACTATCCGATGTTGCTCCAAGCCGCAGCTGCGCTTGCAGCTTCCTTGAACTCATCGCCGCCGAACGCGATCAGCGAGAGAATGAACAGGGCAGATACGATTACGAATACGCCCATGCAAATGTAAGACGAGATGCGCTGCGCTCTCGGTCCGATCGTAATTCCCCAGCTGATGAGGAACGCCCATAGGCCGTTGCTGAAGTGGAACACCGCCGCCAGCACACCGATCACATACAATACGAACATAACCGGACTGGTCGAGATCGCATGCATGGTCGAACCAAGCTCTTCATGGGTAAGATTGCCAAGGTACACTTGCATCCTC
Organism: Paenibacillus chungangensis; assembly: GCF_042675905.1. Lineage (NCBI taxonomy): Bacteria > Bacillati > Bacillota > Bacilli > Caryophanales > Paenibacillaceae > Paenibacillus > Paenibacillus chungangensis. The sequence continues at coordinate 26,063 of NZ_JBHTJZ010000020.1, forward strand.
GTCTGGTATACATGCCAGAAAACGAATACAAAAGTTATCACCCCGGTAATCCGCTGGGCCGTGAACGCCCAGTTCCGACCATACTGGAAGCGCCCCGTATTGGAGTTGGATTGATACGCTACGTACAGGCCGTAAATACCATGAAACAATAGCGGTAAGTAGATGCCGAAGATTTCCAGCAACGGCAGCAGCGGCAAGCTGTTGATCAGATGCACGCCATTGTTGAAGCCCTCAGGTCCGCGCTCGAACGCTTGATAGTTCGTCACCGCATGCACGACAATAAACCCGCCCAAGGGAATAATGCCCAGCAGCGAGTGCAGCTTGCGCGAGAAGTACGAATTTCCTTTCATCTCATTCTGTTCTCCTTTCAAGACTGTGAATGCTTCATCTGTTGTCCATAAACCATTCTACATTGTACCTCTAGCCTGTACCCCCGTCAACAAATGTTGACACAGATTTGCCATACTTCCATCCTACTCCTTTTCAGCTTATAATGGAATTGCTTATTTTTTATTAGTTGTTATAACAATACAACATAAGAGAGGGACGCAATATGAATGAAGAACTGCACATCTTCTCCGTCATCGTGGAGCAATCCAGCATGAACAAGGCGGCCGTCTTGCTTAACATCTCTCAACCCGCCTTATCCCGCAAGCTGGCCAAGCTGGAAGAGGAGATCGGCGTGGAGCTGTTCCGACGCGTCGGGAAGCGGCTGGAGCTCACTCGAATCGGCCAATTGACCTATGAATACGCGCTGGAGCAGCGTGAGCTGTATATGCATTACTTGAAGACAGTAGCTGAATTCAAGGAAACCGGTCGCACCTCGCTGACGATTGGAGCTAGCTTGACAACGCTGCAGACGACATTGCCAGACATCATCCAGTCGCTGACGAGCGCACATCCCGAAGTTGATATTAAAGCGATCACAGGCAAAACGCATGAAATCGTCGCTGCTGTTCGTGAGCATCGCGCCGAGCTAGGACTAGTGGCTTCCACCATCGACGATCCGTCGCTTACTTGTCTGCCCTTGTTCGACGACCATCTCATGCTGGTGCTGCCTCGCAATCAAGTGATCACGGAGAAAGGGAGGCTGGACATCGAAGATCTCGGCGGCATGCCGATGATCCTGTTCGCCAAGGGAACCTGGTACCGCCTGCTCACTGACGAGTTGTTCGAGAGCTATAAGCTGTCGCCTGACGTGCGCATGGAGATCGACTCCTTCGAAGCGATCCTTCGCTTGCTTCATACTTGCCGCGCGGGAACGCTATTGCCGCAGTCCTATCTGCGCGAGCAGCTGCTCGTTGACAATGAACTGGTCGTCATCCCGATTCGCGAGCTGGAGAATGCGAAGCGGACGACCTCCCTGATCTTCGGAGAGGCGGACGACTTAAGCCCGGCTGTGAGAATGTGCATTAACGAAATCGCCGTCAAATTCCCTGGCAGCAAGAAAAGCAGAGGCTACGGGTATGAGGTGACGCGCAAATCATTAAAATAAGCAGCCGTCTCCTTTCTATAGTTATTTCCATTATACTGGGCTGAAATCCAATGAATTTGCATATGCCATTAAGGAGATGATGGCATATGCATTCTCTATTGTGATATGGTAATGAAGGACTGAGACATCTATATTGAGGTGAGCTATGACAACACTGATCAAAGAAAAAGAATGGAAGAAATACATACTGGCGGCAATTCTGTTCTCGATTCTATTCGTCGTCTTGGAAGTAGTTCCAATGATCGCATCCACATCCACGATGCCTTACGATAATGGCGTAATAGCGAAAGAAGAGGCGGCTAATCAAGCTTCCATCTTCGCCGAGAGGTTAACGGGCCGCAGCGTTAAGAGCGCTCATGCGTTCCATCAAAGCGACAAGCTGCTCAACGGTTACTTGGCGAAAGAGAAGCTCATCGAGCAATATGTGAACGAATATGATGGGAAGTTCCCAACCGACACGTTCCAGGTCAATGTGACCTTCACCGAGGGCGGCATAGGCTTCCTGTATGTCCATATGTATACCGGTGAAGTCGTTGCTTGGAATATGTTGCCGGATGAGTCCATCCCCAGTCAGCAGCTCCGGAATACCAATATCACCGAGCTGATGATGGAGCGAGGACTGAACGGAGCAGAGGTAGACCGTCTATGGGTAGCTGCTGGGGAGGGCTGGGTAGCGAATCTGCCACAGTATAAGATTGGCGAAGCGGAGCTTCAAGTGACAGCGAGAGCAGGCGTGATTCAGGATCAGACGGTGGTTACCCAGTTCAAGCCTACGTTCCATGTACCGGACAGCTATGATCAATATGTGAAGAAGCAAGACTTCTGGGCAGGCGTTCTCACGAGTGTGGGTTATCTGCTCATGAGTATCGTGCTATGCATACTGGCTATTATTTACGCCATTCTTTATCGCAAGCATACGTCCTTCAAATACGGCATCGTGCTGACGATCATTTTCCTGATCACCTACATCATCATGAACGTCAATATGCTGGACGGCATAAGAGCAAGCAGCGGCGAGGAATATATGGGAGAAGGCTTCGTCTTATTCACCACGTTGTTCATGCTGCTGATGACCATTCCGATGGCAGGCTCGGTCTATATCTCCATCGTTGCCGGAGATGGACTCTGGAGAGCGCAAGGCTTCCGGGTGTGGCCCCGCTTCCGTGAAGCCGGATACGGTCAATATGTATGGCGCAGCGTTGGGCTGTCCTACCTGCTTGCGCTCATTATGCTTGGTCTGCAACCGATTATCTTCCGTGCTCTGGAGGCGATTATTGGCACTTGGGGTACGAGTGATGTAACAATGTCGCCATATAACATGAAGCTGTTGTGGCTTATGCCTGTATTGGCATGGGCGGCGGCAATCTCGGAGGAAGCCGTCTTCCGCTTCTTCGGCATCGGGCTGTTCCGCAGATGGTTCAGGCATACGTTCGCAGCGGCTATTCTACCGACCTTGTTCTGGGCGCTGGGTCACGTCATGTACCCGTTCTATCCATCCACGACAAGGTTGTTCGAGCTTATGATTATAGGCCTGTTGTTCAGCTTCATTTTCGTCAAGTACGGGTTCATTACGGCGATGTTCACCCATGCCATATTCAACAGCGTAGCCGTAGGCAGCAGTCTGTTCATGGTTGGCAACACAGTTGATGTGATCTCCGCGATCTTCTTTATTCTCTTGCCGGTGCTCATCGCCTATCTGATTAAGAAGTGGCATGAGAAGCGAGCAGGCGGCACACCGGCCATCACGTCGGGCGTGCCGGACCCCACCTCGCGCTTTTAGCGCGCCTAACGTAGTTATTTGCTTAAACGTTGTTTGATGGCATGAAGAATTAGCTTGAGAAGCCCCCTTACTCCACTTGCCCATGGAATAAGGGGGCTATCCAGTTCCTGCATGTGCACACTAATATTCAACTTTCCTCCGCCTATCTGCCTAATCACTCCACTAATTTCCTCTTCACTGTCCATCAGCCTAAGCGCACCAATACTTACCTATCTTCGCCCAGCCGCCTAAACACACCACTACTTCCCCTTCTCCACTCTTTTGCCTAAATACACCTAGAAATGTTACGCCAACCGGCCACTTTTGTATGAAATTTCGTACAACTTCCCCGACTTTTTGCTCGTATCAGCCACTTTTGTATGAAATTTCGTACAACTTTCTCGACTTCTTGCTCGTAACGTTAAGGATCAGCTACTTGAGGGCGGACGTGGCACGTTTGTCGGGGCCATGTGACCTTTTTGAGCGATGGAGCGCACATTCCAACTAACTATGAGGGGTTATGTGAGCATATTGAGCGATAGACAGCTACGTATTAGGGGTCCTGGCACGTTTGTCGGGACTATGTGAGCATAATGAGCGATAGACTGATACGAATAAGCGGAGGGGCAAGCTGGGAGCAGATCTTCCTCATGTGACTACTACAAACTGCTCCCTAACTTCGATCCTATTGCTCTTGCCGCTCTTCCAGCTGACCTTGACCAGACACGGACTCGGATACGGGGTCCGATATAGGGTCCTGCACGGACTCGGATACGGGGTCCGATATGGACTCGTATTCGGCTTCAGACACCGACTCCACCGCTGACGCCGGCTCATCCCTCAAGGCGGCCAGAATCGTCTGAGCCAGCTTGTCGCCGATAGATAGCGGCCTGAAGTCTTCCACAGTCGCTTCCTTAATCCGCTTAATGGAGCCGAAGTGCTTCAATAGCAGCTTGCGTCGCTTCTCTCCGATGCCGGGAATGCTGTCGAGCCGCGACTCCACCATTGACTTGGCCCGCTGCTGGCGATGGAAGCTGATGGCGAAGCGGTGAACCTCGTCCTGTATCCGCTGCAGCAAGTAGAACTCCTGGCTGTCACGCGGCAGAGGCACAATGCGGGGCGGATCGCCTGTCATAAGCTGAGCCGTCTTATGCTTGTCGTCCTTCACGAGACCGCATACCGGAATGGCCAGCCCCAACTCATTCTCCAGCACGTCGATTGCCGCCGCGATCTGCCCTTTGCCGCCATCCACAACGATCAGTTCGGGCGGCGTTCCGCCTTCCTTCAGCATCCGTTCATAGCGGCGGCGGACTACCTCCCGCATCGTCTCGTAGTCGTCGGGACCGGCTACCGTCTTCACCTTGTACTTCCGGTACGCTTTCCGGTCCGGCTTGCCATCGGTGAACACCACCATCGCAGAGACGGGATTCGTCCCTTGAATATTGGAGTTGTCGAACGCTTCGATCCGGTGCACCGAGGGCAACTCCAGCCATTCCGCCAGCGCTTCCGCAGCCTTCACGCTACGCGCTTCATCCCGCTCGATCAGCCTGAACTTCTCCTCCAGCATCATCCGGGCATTGTCGTATGCCATCTGCACCACTTGGCTTTTCTTGCCGCGCTGCGGAATAAGCACCTTCACCTTCAGCCAGTCCTGCAAGGAAGAGACGACCGTCTCCTCCTGCTCGTCATCCCCCTCAGGAGGATGCGGCAACAGTATCTGCTTCGGAAGCGCTGGGTTGTCACTGTAGTATTGCGTGACGAAGGAGATGAAATCATCATACTCTTCACCGTAATATGGGAAGCTTGTCCCGTGCCGTTCAATCAATTTGCCCTGTCGCATATACAGAATTTGTACGCACATCCAGCCCTTCTCCACTGCATAGCCAAAAATATCGCGGTCCATCGCGTCGGACATCGTAATTTTTTGCTTCTCCATCACCGCATCAATCGCTTGCAACTGATCACGGTACTCCTTCGCTCTCTCGAACTCCAGCGCTTCCGCCGCTTGCTCCATCTTACGTTGCAGCTCTTCTTTCACAATGTCATGCCCGCCCTTCAGGAAGCGGCTGATCTCGCCAATCATACGGTCATACTCCGTCTGCTCCACTTCGTATTCGCAAGGGGCAATGCACTGGCCCATATGATAATACAGACATACCTTGTCTGGCAGCGTATTGCATTTGCGAAGCGGATACAGTCGGTCTAGCAGCTTCTTCGTCTGCTGGGCAGCATAAGCGTTCGGATAGGGACCGAAGTACTTCCCTTTATCCTTCACGATGCGGCGTGTGACCTCCAGTCTGGGATGGCGCTCATTCGTTATTTTAATATAGGGGAACGACTTGTCGTCCTTCAGCAGTACGTTGTACCGCGGATTATGCTGCTTGATCAGATTGCACTCCAGAATGAGCGCCTCCATGTTGGAGGATGTCAATATGAATTCAAAATCGCGGATTTCCGACACTAGCCGCTGCGTTTTGCCATCGTGGCTTCCGTTGAAATAAGAACGGACGCGATTTTTCAACACTTTGGCCTTGCCGACGTATATAATCGTTCCTTCGCCGTTCTTCATCAAGTAACAGCCCGGATTGTCCGGCAGCAGCGCCAGCTTGTTGCGAATATGTTCTCTGACTGCCTCGTAATTCCCCGCAGTCGTATGGTCTTCGTTTTTTTCTCTATTCATCGAGAGTCCCTCCCCTCAACTTGCTTCAGCGTAATTCATTGTAGCATATCGTCAAGACGATCAGCATGCATTGTCTAACAATTGTCATCATATTGGCTTTACAATCCTTCCGAAGTTTGGGTATACTAATGAAAGCATGAGGTCTGTCAAGGAGGACTTTGGAATGGAGAATGTAAGAGATCCGCGCGAGCATGTGAATGAGGAGCCGCGCCATGATTTGATGGACGTCGTTTTCGGCTTTGGCGGCATGCTTGGATTCATGACCATTGTGTTCGCCGCAGCTGTTATTGTGAAGTTTATCATTTCCTAGACATCGCGAAGGAAAGCTCCGTAGGAATCGCCATTTGGCGATCCGTACGGAGCTTTTTTCATTCACGCTTTTCGCCCTCGCTTGTTCTCTCCCGTCACCATCACATTCTCCACATAAGGCTTGATGCGGTCCATAATTCGCTCTGCCTTATGAATGTCCTCGCCGTCCTTGTTCGTGAAGCTGAAGTGACGCTCCAGCGCATCCAGATCATAGTTCGACGTATAGAACGTCGGCTTGCGCTCCATCCGGTAGTTCAAGATTGCGCCCAGCACATGATCGCGCACCCATGGATTCAAGTTCTCCGCACCGATATCGTCAAAGACGAGCAGATCCGTCTCTTTCATCAGCTCCACCGTCTCCTTCAGCTTGCCGGGCTCGTGCATTAGGGATTTCAGATCTTCCACGAAATCCGGCATGTACACGATTACTCCGGAGTATCCTACCTTCGCAAGCTCCTGTAGGAGATAGCACATCAGGAAGGTCTTGCCCGTGCCGAATCTGCCCGCAAGATATAACCCCTCCTGCTGCAGCCCGTGCTCGCGGGTCCGGTCGATATAGCGTAACAGCTGACCCACAGCCTTCGCCCGTTCCAGATCTCTTGTTAATATATCATCGGAGGAATATACCCGCCGCAGCGCCTTCTCATCTACATAAAAGCTGCGGATACGGCTGCGCACGGCCTCTTCCGCCTGTCGGGCAAGGAATTTCTTGCAGGATACCTTCCGGTCATACAGTTGCATCGCTCCGTTCAATTCCTCGGCATGAATCATCGTATAATGGCCTTCGTAATCGTTAGGACAGACATCCAGTCCAGGACAATTGGAGCAGTTGTTATACTCTGTCACGTATTGATAGACACGATTCAAATTACGACGAAGCAATCCTTCATCCACCTGGGGATACTTCGTCCTCAGCTTCGCAACGAGCGGATCATCCCTCAGCTCAGCCAGCTTCTGTTCAGCCTGACGCGCGATATTCTGGCCTGATGGCCATGATTTCAACAAGTCGCCCAACGATTCCATGCGTCATTCCTCCTCCCGCTAAATGTGCCATGCACGAATGGTGTTTGTTCCTGCAGTCAGTCTAACTGCCATGCAGGCTTGTTCAGCATTATGACTTCCCATCCAACTTATGCGCCAGTCGACGCAGCTCCTCCAGTTCCGCTTCCGTAACGGACGAATCTCTTGTTCCCTCCTGCACGATCGGAATGGAGGGCTTCCGTGATGGGGTGCGGCCATTGCTGCCGCCTCTGCCTCCGAATGCGCGCTTGCCCGATGCGGCTCCCGCGCCTCTCTCTCCCCCTTGGCGAAGACCCTTGTCCTGTTCCATCTGCGCCTGTTCCCTCACGTAGACGACCGCCTTCTCGAAGGTATCGAGCCCTTTCATCAGCATGTTGGAAGCAACGGCATCCAGGTAGGTGCGCGTTATCCGCCCCGCTTCCTGACCTCCGATCACATAATGAATCAGTACATTGATCACCGGCCCTGCCAGCTTGTAGTGCAGATCGATCCGTTCGAACACATTCACAATCCAGTCCGGAACTGCACCGGGGAAAAACCGCCTCAAAAAACGCGTATGCGGCTCATTGCGCATCAGCATATTATATTGCTGAATATCGCAGCGCCCTTGAAGCGGAGACGGCACCGGCAGAAAATATTGCTCCGACACCTCATACTCCGGCTCGTCGCGCTCATCTTCACCCACTTCTCCTGCCATTGCCTCCGATCGCGCGAGCGCCTTCTCCCGACCTTCATCCCGCTTCAGCTGATGGCGATACAAGCCATTGGCCTTCAACTGAAGCTCATCCACATTCAATTCCCCATTGCCGTCGAAAATATCGTCTTCATCCAACAGCCTGCACAGCCCGGTTACGTTCAAGTTATACTTATAAGCAACATAATTCACCTGGGCAAGACTGTCGGGACGATGCCGCAGCCGTTCCACAGAGGAGCGGTTGGCGGAATTGCGGGGGAACCGCAGGATGATCTCCCCATAAGGTATACGAGCTGAAGCCAGCTCCGCACGCGGGGAAGCCTGTCGCGCCGGAGCCACCTCCGTCAGCGCCTGCTCCAGCTCCGTATCGAATGATTGCATATTCAGTTGGAACAACTCATAGAAAGGCACCGATATGTTCTCTTTCTCCAACTGAGCGTGTGCCAGTTCATCCGGTTCGCTTGAACCGAACATTTCCCGAAGCGAGATGACCGCATATTTGCCCACCTTGTCGCGCAGCAGCATTGTCAGATGCACCGTCTGGAAAAATTCCCCCGGGGATAAAGGGGACATTAATTCGTATTCATAAATGACTTCTGCGTGATCCGGTACGGCCAACCGACTGCTCTGCAGCAGACCGACCGCCTCCAGCTTGGATGCTTGCTCGATTACGAGCCTCCTGCTCCTCTCGTCCATGGATAGGCCAAGTCCCAGGAACAACTTGCGCTGCGGCTCCAGCCGGGAGTAACCACTCCTCCCTTCTTCAATCCCCTGATAGAGCAGGTGATAGAGGGCGACGGCCAGTCCGCCCACAATTGGTTGATAGATTAACGTCAGCATTTTATGGTCAAGACCGCTTAACGAAAAATCACGAAATATGTAATATCGGTGATGTTCCGTGAACTCCAGCATACTTCCAATCCGCATAAATCTTCTCCATCCCAAACATACTTTCTATCATTTTAGCATAAATCGACCTCTAGCGAACGATCTGAAAAAATAGAAAAATCCCCCGATTGAGGGATTCTCATTGCTTGCTGCCATAATATTCAGCATTCATTAAAACATCTTGTAACCGCCCCTGCGGAGCGCCCGAATCGCCCAACCGCTGACAAACGCGCCAATGAGCGCGCCCGTAATGGGGATGTAATAAACCAGTGTGTAAGTGCCGATATTGTTCATTGACGGGTTCTGTGAAGAGTCCCAGGGGGACCATATGGCGAGTCCAATCAACACGATGAAGAACAGCACAACAGGAAACCAAGTCGTCTTCAGCAGCATATTCAATATAAAGCCAATGCCGAACATCATGACAAAGAACAGCACTGTAGCAACGATGATTTGAATGATGTTAACGACTAACTCAGGCATTGCAGCAGCTCCTTCCCTTACTCCGCTCACACACGGCATGCTTCAGCCGTCTGCGCAGTGATAACTTGTTCTAGTGTAATGAAAGCGGAAACCAATGTCAATCTGCCCACGTCAAATGTCACAATCCCGCCATTTGCTACCCATGAGCACATTACGCTACAATGAAAGCAGTATATCTAGAGAGGAGCATCACGTGCAATGAGTGAAGCCGCACAAACATTGGAAGGATGGTACGCGCTGCATGACTTCCGCAGCATGGACTGGACAGCATGGCGACTCGCCGAGGAGAGCGAGCGGAAGCATGCGCTGGACGAGCTCCACGCCTTCCTGGCACAATGGGGAGGCGTGGAGCAACAGAAGCAAGGCAGCACCGCCGTCTATTCCATCGTCGGTCAGAAGGCCGACTTCGTATTCATGCATCTTCGAGAGACGCTGGAGGAATTGAACGAGATTGAAGTCGCCTTCAACAAGACCACGTTCGCCAGCTATACATATCCCTCTTACTCCTATGTGAGCATTGTAGAGCTGAGCAATTATATGGGAGCGTCCGGCGGCGATCCGATGGAGAATCCCGAGGTTGTCGCACGTCTGAAGCCTGAACTGCCGAAGTGGCGACATATCTGCTTCTATCCCATGAACAAGCGCCGCTCGGGCAACGATAACTGGTACATGCTGGACATGGAAGAGCGCCGCGCCATGATGCGCAGCCACGGCATGATCGGCCGCAAGTATGCCGGGAAGGTGAAGCAGATCATTACCGGCTCCGTCGGCTTCGACAATTGGGAATGGGGCGTAACACTGTTCGCCAACGACGCGCTTCAATTCAAGAAGCTCGTCTACGAGATGCGCTTCGACGAAGTAAGCGCTCGATTCGGCGACTTCGGCGACTTCTACGTCGGCAACCTGCTCGATGGCGAGAAGGTCGACGAACTGCTGAAGCTGTAAGCCAATAGAGACCTAACGACCAACTTCACTTCAACAATAAACTGTCTGCCCGGTTCCATTCTTGTCCAGAACCCGGCAGGCAGCTCTTCGTTATGTAAAAAAACGCCGAAGCAACGGCCTATGCCATTGCCCCGACGTTGATAACGGGAACCCCGTTCACTCTTGATCCTCGTCCACCTGCTCGGCTTCCAGACGCTTCGCATCCAGATACTCTTGCGTCGCCTTGTCTCTGGCGCGACCTTTATCCTTCAGTCGCTCGATCGCAGGCTGGATCAGCAAGTCAATCTCCTTCTGAACCGTATATGCCAAGTCATGACGGAGCTGAGACTCCAGATAGGAGCCCACCTCCATCAAGGCATTGTAACGATCCAACTCGTCTCTCGTCAGCAGCCCCCGGACTTGAACGCTGCAGTGTCTCATTACAAGAATTTACCTTTGCGCAGAACAAGCGGAATACCGCCGATAATGAACAGGTAACGGATATCGATCATTTTTTTCAGCCATGCAGCTACGCGCCCTTTGTACTTCTTGCCGAAAGCGATGCCGATCGCTTCGCCTTTGCCCAAGGAAGCCACAGTGCCTTTATTGGAGAACTCGAATTTTTTCAACGACTGGTTGCGAATCGACGCCACCAGATTATGCGCACATACGACACCTTGCTGCATCGCAATCTGAGCAGTAGGCGGATATGGACGTCCTTCCGGGTTGAACATCAGCGAATTATCGCCTACAACGTAGATATTGTCGTTGTCAGGCGCACGCAGGAACTCGTCCACCTTGACACGGCCGCGCATCGTCTCGAAGCCCGCTTCCTCGATCAGACGATTGCCGCGAATGCCGCCCGTCCATATGACCGTGGCCGACTTGATCTCTTCCCCTTCTCCTACCACTACACCCTCAGGCGTGCACTCCTTGATCGCAGTACCGATGCGGAATGTTACGCCTTTATTTCTAAGCACATTCATCCCGTATTCAACAAGCTCCGGGTCAAAGCCAGGCAATGCAGTCGGAGCAGCCTCGACATTGTATATTTTCACCAGGGATGGATCTACGTCAAATTGCTTGCACAGCTCAGGAATACGGTCAGCCAACTCGCCAATGAATTCGATGCCTGTAAAGCCGGCGCCGCCTACGACGAAAGTCAGATAGTCGGTTCGATGCGGCTCGCGCTTATAGCGTGCGAATTGATATTCGATATGCTCTCGAATCAAGCGAACGGAGTTAATGCTCCGAATGTTCATAGCGTGCTCGCCCAGGCCAGGGATGCCGAAGGTTTCAGGCTCGCCACCTAGACCGATGACCAGGTAATCGTAGGAGAGCGTACCATCCTCCAGTATGACCTTCTTGTCTTGAGGACGAATTTGAACGACTGTCGATTTAACGAAGTCAATTTTGAACTCGTCAATCAACTTGGAGATGCTGACACGCGCATTCTCAGGATTGTCTGTACCGGCAGCAGGCATATGAAGATGAGTCGTAATGTAATGATAGTCATGCTTGTTGACCAGCGTTACATCCGCTTCATTATAGTTCAGTTCTTTTTGCAGACGAAGAGCTGTCAGCACTCCGCCATAACCTGCACCGAGAATAACAATTTTCGGTATGTTGCTCATTGTGTGATCCCATCCATTCCTTATATTCTTTTCCTCATCAGCACGAATCGCTTTGGAACATGCCGCTTAAGATTGTGAAAAATTACACAAACCCAGTCAAAAAATAATGTGTTTCATAGTTTGTGTTCAAAAACAAAACTTATCAAGGCTGCGGATCGCCAATCATTGACAAATAGTCATTTGTCTAGAGGGCGGTCGCGCTTCATCCAAAGGCCCCGTAGAGGTTTTTATATACAACAGACATATTACAGACTTTTCTAAAAAAGTTCAAGAGTAAAATATACGAAAATGTTCAGCATTGTGCACAATAAATGATTTCCCTCTCACGATGGGAAAGCTTATAATGGATAGCGTACCCAGATATTATCAATTCAGATGGAGGTGCTGTAATTGTCAAGCTCACAAGTATCGGACAACAATATTGCGGATATCATTATAATAGGCGGTGGACCGGCCGGATTGTTCGCGGCATTCTATGGAGGAATGCGGCAAGCGTCTGTCAAAATTATTGAATGCATGCCTCAGTTAGGCGGGCAGCTTGCCGCTCTGTATCCTGAGAAGTATATATATGACGTCGCCGGGTTCCCAAAAGTAACGGCTCAGGAGCTCGTTGAGCGGTTAAAGGAGCAAATCGGACTATTCAATCCGGAGGTATGTCTGGAGGAGAAAGTCGTCAACGTCATTAAACGCGACGAGCGCTTGTTCGAGGTCGTAACCGACAAAGCATCCCATCATGCCAAAGCCGTCGTCATTACGGCGGGCGTCGGCGCATTCTCGCCTAGAAAGTTGTCGCTGCCAGAAGCGGAATCGTTCGAAAAAAACAATCTTCATTATTTCGTAGGTGATCTGCAACGCTTCAAAGACAAGCACGTCTTGATTAGCGGTGGCGGTGATTCCGCAGTGGACTGGTCGTTAATGCTGGAGCCGATCGCCGCCAGCGTCAAGCTCGTACACCGCCGCGACAAGTTCCGCGCTCATGAGCACAGCGTGGAGAACTTAAGGCAATCACGAGTTCAAGTGATGACGCCGATGGAGATTACGGCGCTTCACGGTGAAGAAGGAACCATCAGGAAAGTGACGATAACGGATGTAAAATCCGGCGATGCCGAGATTATCGAAGTGGATGATGTTATTGTCAACTTCGGGTTCGTCTCTTCACTTGGGCCGATTGCGGAGTGGGGCATCCAGATTGACACCAATTCCATCGTAGTCGACTCTCGGATGCAGACCAGCATCCCAGGCATTTTCGCAGCAGGCGACATTACGACCTATCCCGGCAAATTGAAGCTCATAGCAGTCGGATTCGGCGAAGCGCCTACGGCAGTCAACAACGCGAAAGTATACATTGATCCAAGCGCGAAGCTGTCGCCAGGTCATAGCAGCAACATGAAGTTCTAACTTCCAATAAGCGCAGCTCATCGTTTATTCAATAAAAGGGTATCCTAATCTTGGACGATTACTTGCCGGTCTAATGTGTCAGACTGACGTTTCCAAGGAGGATACCCTTATGCTTTGTCCAATATGCAATGGATTAAGAACGGTTCAGGAGAATTGTTCCGTCTGTGGTGAAGAAATCGCGGATTGCGGAAGAGTTGCGGATTGGGTAGGTCCTTATTCTCCATATGAACCTGCTCTTATAACTGGTTCGTCCGTGCGGTCTGCAACTGATGACGTTGAGGACTTTGAGCCTATTTGTCATCATCTGGTATGCTGCAAAGTCTGTGGAGAGTACCGTGAGGTTGCAATCGCCTTATGGCGACAGTAGCTGCTAAAGAAAGCTGCATGACTGCCTATTAAGGCGGCCTGTTGGTTAACGCTTCAACTTCAGGCAGAATGTTTATGATCCTGATCCTTGGCTTCCAGTCCTCTGCGTTTCATCTCGTATACAAGCATACGAATAAATTCGGTATCCAGTCTGTATTCGATAGCCGCATAATACGTATCAATCAGAAGCTTATCAGAGAGCTGATCCATCTCGCTTTCCTCCTTTCCCGTTTTTCCTTAACGGCTTGTTTTTATCGTAGCATGGCTCTTATTAGGGGACAACACGCCTCTTATTCACACTAATTTGTGGATATGATGTGAATGACTTGTGCATAGCGGTGTAATGACGAGGAATGACGCCGTGGATACTGTGGACAGACTTATCCACATCATATTGGAGCAACATTTCTATAAAAAACTTTAATAGATTGATAGAAAGCCATTAATGGAATATTTTAACGGCGTTAATATTGCACCCCTATTGCGGTCTTGTATTGACTTCGAATATCCACACTCCGCCCTGCTTGTCAATACCGTAGTCGAAGCCTAGATGAGTTATTCCAGGAAACTGTTGCTCCAGCACTCTGGTGCACAACTCAGTAAGCTGTCTCAGCTTGCGCTTCTTCGCCTTGACATGCACCGGTCCCAATGATGCGCGTATCCCTTCGCCAGCCAGAACCATGTCGCCTCCTTGGCACAGATTGGTCACGAACAAGCCGCGCCTCGCAATTCTTCCTACTAGCGAGCGGTATTCCCATCTTCCATTCGTCTTCACATATTTCACCCGATAGTCGATTGGCCTTCCGTTCACTGTTGCCAACGCAATCCCTTTCTGAATCATATAGCTTCTTCTGGCGGTCTTCCCCTTCAGCGCCGCTGCAATCGCTTCAAAGCTAGTATAACGATTGGTTTGATCCCTGAGTGTATAGGCATATCCCTGTGCCGTGCGCATTACCTTAATGACCCCGCTTCCTCCTGAACCGACAATCGGCTTGATGACGACCATTCCGTGAACGTCCAACATGATTTTGAGTTGACCAGGCGAATAGCGCCTCGAAGGAGGAATATGCGGCACGATGCCGGGATGGGACATTAATGCCTCCGTCTTCGACCATTTGCTGGCTAGCTGTCGTCCTCCATGATTGGGCGGCGCTTTATGAAGCTTGTAGCCTCCTTGCAACAGCCCTTGCAACACCTTCATTGACACTGCTCCTTCCTGCCGCTATAGCGTACAACCTATCTATACAATATATGGCGGAACAGGCTGCGAAGCTTGGATGATTGTCTCTCGGAATATTAAAAACCTGCCGCAAAGCCGATTCGATCGGCTTTGCGGCAGGGCATCAATCATTTATTGCTTATTCTCCAGCGCTGCCTTCAGCTTGTCGGCCAGACTGTTCGTCAGAGGCGCATTGTCGCTATACTTCTCAACCAGCTTATGCTGTTCACGCTTATTCATACGAGCGCTATTCTTATCCTCCAGCATCTCGATAACATTGCACGGCTTACATTGCGCGAACTTGCCCGCCTTGCCGTCCCGCAGATCCATCTTCTTATGACACTGCGGACAGCGCTTGTTCAGCTTCACTGGCTCCGCCGCACGACGATAACTGCACTCCCGGTCGGAGCAGACAAGGGATTTGCCCCGCTTGCTCTTCACCTCCATCAGCGGCTTTCCGCAATCCGGGCATTTCGAATGCGTCAAGTTATGCGGTTTGTACTCCTTCGTCTCCCGCTTCACTTCCGCCACCCACTTCTCCGCCTGCCCGCGAATACCACGCATGAACGACTTGGCATCGCCCTTCCCCTTGGAGATCCGCTCCAGCTCGTTCTCCCACTTCGCGGTCAATTCCGGACTGCGCAGCTCGTCGACGACAAGCTCGATCAACTGCTTGCCCTTGCCCGTAGGCACGAGCTGATTCCGCGTTCGTTCAATCGTATCCGTAGACAGTAGCTTCTCAATGATGTCGGCCCGGGTCGCGGGAGTGCCAAGACCGTGCTTCTCCATCCTGGACAGCAGTGTCGCTTCCGTATACCGCGCCGGCGGCATCGTTCGCAGTTCCTTCACAGACGCTCCCTTGAGCGGAATGCTGCCACCTTGCGTCATCGCGGGAAGCAGCTGCGCCTGCTGCCGCTCCTCGCGGCCGCCGCGGTCATCGTCTTCATCCTCTTCGTCATCCGCATAGCTGCTGCCATACAGTTCCTTCCAGCCGGCATCCTTCTCGATCTTGCCCTTGGCGTAGAAGCGGTCGCTGGCGACAGCCAGCACGACACTCGTCTCGTCATAACGATAGGGCTCATAGAACAATGCTATGAAACGGCGCACGATCAGATCGTACAACCTTCTCTCGTCATTGCCGAGCGCAGTCAATTGCACATATTGCTCTGTCGGAATGATGGCGTGATGGTCGCTGACCTTGCTGTCGTCGACGATCCGCTTCGTGATGCTAAGCGGCTTGCGCAGCGCTTTGCGCGCGAGCGGCGCATACGGGCCGACTGCGACACTCTCCAACCGCCCCTTCAACGTCGGCGCCATATCGCTTGACAGGTATCTGGAATCCGTACGCGGGTATGTGACCAGCTTATGCTGCTCGTACAGCCTCTGCAGCACGTTGGACGTCTGCTTCGCCGAGAAGCCGAGACGCTTGTTCGCATCCCGCTGCAGCTCCGTCAAGTCGTACGCATGCGGATGCGGCTCCGAGCGCTGGGTTGTCTTCAGTCGTTCCACCTTCGCCGATGCGGCCTTGTTCACGCGAGCGGCTACGGCATCCGCTTCCTCCTTGTTCCACAGTCTGGCTTCCTGACCGTCACCGGAGCGCCACTGTCCGGAGAAGCTGCCGAAGCTCGCCGATACCGTCCAATAGGGCTTGGACTTGAAGTCCTCGATCTCCCGCTCGCGGTCCATCATCATTCCCAGCGTAGGCGTCTGAACCCGGCCGGCCGCCAACTGGGCGTTATATTTGCACGTCAGCGCCCGCGTCATGTTCAGGCCGATCAACCAATCCGCCTCGGCGCGGCATACGGCAGACGCATACAGATGATTGTAATCCTTGCCCGGCTTCAAGCTGTTGAAGCCATCCTTGATCGCCTTGTCCGTCTGGGACGATATCCACAGCCGCTTGAACGGCTTGCGCCAGTGCACCAGCTCCATAATCCAGCGGGCAACCAGTTCCCCTTCCCTTCCGGCATCCGTCGCGATAATTAGTTCCCCGATATCGTTTCGCTTGCACAGCGAAGCGATCGATTTGAATTGATGCGACGTCTCCTTCATCATTTTAATATTCATCTTCTCGGGGAGCAGGGGCAAGTCCTCCAGGTTCCACGTCCGGTATTTCTTGTCGTAATCCTCCGGTTCCGCCAGTTCGACGAGATGCCCGAGCGCCCAGGTCACCACATACTTGGGCCCCTCGATGTAGCTCTTGTTCTTCCCCTTGCAGCCCAATACTCTCGCTATCTCCTTGGCGACGCTTGGCTTCTCCGCCAATACCAATGACTTCATATATCTACTCGCTCCAATCCCACTGTCGTTATGGAGACAATACCATATGAGCCATGCCTGCGCAATGCTAGAGGCCTTGTGCTGCTAGCCCTTCTTCCGATGGTATGTTCGTCAGAATAAGCATCGGTAGCGTATCCCCTCATGCGTACGAACAGGAAAATATGGTATGATCTTTTCTGTACTTATTATTTATACAGTAAAGGAGACTTTCGAGCCATGAGACGACGCTTTGTCGCCATAATTGCCAGTATTCTCATTGTATACAGCGCATTAACCTTCTATATCGGATGGAACGTCTGGCTGTTCATGTCCCGAGTAACCGGCTGGGAAGCCCCGCTCCCGTACGGAATCGTTATTGGCATACTGGGGTTCGGCTATATCGTCGGCCGTATAGGGCAATCAACCCGCTTCCACTTCATCGCACAGCCCGTTAAGCACCTGGGCGCATACTGGTTCGGCTTCTTTCAATACGCGTTACTACTATTCCCGGTCGCTAACGTCATCGCTTTACTTCTCAAGCGAGCAGGCGCTTCGGAAGCCGTCTACATCACCGCGGTAGGAAGCATCACCGCTTCGCTTCTAATTCTCACGATGATCAGAGGCGCATGGAACGCATGGCGGCCTGTCATTCGCAAATATCAAGTAACGGTGAAAAAGGAGGCTGGCGCCAGAACGAAACTTCGCATTGCGATGGCATCCGATCTTCATCTGGGCACGGTCATTGGCAAAACTCACTTGAAACGGCTGCTCAAAGCCGTTGATGACATACAGCCCGACATGATTCTGCTTGCTGGCGATATCCTGGACGATGAGCTGGATCCTTATATAGAGAAAGGAATGTCAGACGTGCTTGGACGGCTGAATGCGCCGCTTGGGGTGTATGCCGTCACGGGCAACCATGAATATATTGGAGGCAAAGTGCCGGAATTCGTGAGTGAGATGGACGCGATCGGCATTCGCGTACTCATGGATGAAGCAGAATTGATCGACGACAGCTTCATCGTCATTGGCCGCAAGGACAAGGCTGCGGCGGGAATGGGAGGCAGGCAGCAGGATGGTGGCGGAGCGGGAAGAGCAAGTATAGAAGAGCTTGTACAGCCGCTTGACGCCAGCTTGCCTCATATTTTGATGGACCATCAGCCATCCAGCCTAGAGGAAGCCGCGGCAAGCGGCATCGATATCAGCTTGTCGGGACATACGCATCGCGGACAGATGACTCCGAACCATTGGATTACGCGCCGATTGTTCCTGCTGGATTGGGGATACAGGCGCATCGACGGCCTCCATGCTTTCGTTTCCTCCGGCTTTGGCTTCTGGGGCCCTCCTATGCGTATCGGCAGCCGCTCCGAAGTGCTGCAGATCGATGTTACGTTTGACAGGGAGCGGTAGGCTGGTGAAAGAAAGCTAGTTTCAGCGCGAGGCTGCTGTGTGCGGTGTTATGGCAGTATTCGGCGAGGAGCTGCGGCGTCCTTGTCATCCTTTAAGCTGCCGTTTCATCTGTGGAAGCTTGTCCATCCTGTCCGTCAGTACAGTCTCGCTCCATACCGTGCTTGCCGCCGGCTCGAAGGCTTCAATCTTGCTTATATGCGCCTCCACGATCGTCTCCAGATCGACGCCCTTTTCCTCCGCCAGCGCTGCAATGGTCTTGCCATCCCTTAAGGATGTCCGCAGCTCTCCATGCGTCATGCCCAGCGCCTCTGCTACTCCGTCCATCATCCGATATATTGTACAAGATCAACTTTTTGCATCGCCTACATGAAATGGCGGGATCATCGGCGCATCGGCATGGATACGGGAGCCAAGCACTTCTATCGGCTTACTCTAATGGATCTGTCCAACTAGCTTTCCTACTCCTGCGCAACGCATACCCGCTATCGCTGCATCGACTTCAAGGTGGAAGCATTGGACTGGTCGATGGGAAGACTGACTCCTCACGCTATGCGGAGTCGGTTGCGCCGGCGTTCAGATTGTTCCGCCGATATTCGGTTGGCGTAACGCCTGAGAACTTCTTGAAGGCGCGATTGAAGGAACTAAGCGATAGATAGCCGACCTCCTGGGCGATATCCTGTATGCGCAGCTCCGCCTGGAACAGCAGATCCATCGCCTTCTTCACCCTGAATTCGTTCACGTAATCAACGAAATTAATGCCCGTCTTCTCCTTGAAGTATGTCGACAAGTACCCCCCGGTAATGTTCATCTTCTCCGCCACCCCCTCCAGGGAGATCTCCTCCCTGTAATGCTCCTCCATATACTCGGTGACGAAATGCACGATCGGGTCATGCTCTTCCTTCTTCAGGCGAATAAGCCGGCCCGCCTCGCTTAGCAGCGTATCGAAGTAATCGTGAAGCTCTTCAACAGTATGGATGTGACTGATCACTTCCGGAAGACCGCTCACGCACACCGTATCCAACTGCAAGGCATGCAGCTTGCGGAACACTTTGCCCGTAACTTCCTTGGCGAATTCGTGGAAGTGGGCTCTGCTGTATTTTTTCGCCATCTGCACGGTTAGCTTCTTCAGCGACTGTATGACATGCGCATCATTGCCTTCATGCAAGTTCACGTCAATCTCCTGCTCGATCGAGCCATACGGGAGAAACGGCATGTCCGGCTCTGCTCCCGGGCCGACAATCCGCGTCTCATCGTCAAATGGGCGATGACGCGTCAATTGCTGCACCTCGCGATAGGCATCCTTCATTTCGTTCGCTTGCTCATAGAGTGAGCCTACCGCAATCGTGAAGAAGCAATACGTGCGGTCTTCCGCCAGCACGCTGCATATCGGATGCAGCGGCTCCATCACTCTCTCCTCCGTCTCATAGCCGTACACGACTGCCAGAATCTGATCCCCTTCAATCTGGAAGATCAGCGTATCCATATCCGTACGGCGGATCGTCTGATAGATATACTCACGGATATAATAGCTGGCATCCTTATGAAGCTCCTCCTGGAAGCCCTGACGGAAGTTCAGATCGAATAGCACGAAGCGATAAGGACGGTTGGAATCCTGCTCTCCATGCACATAAGGCAAATTATCACGAATGCGCTTCAAATTGTTCATGAACGAATAGTAGCGCAGCTGATCTCGCTTCTCCTCCAAGTCCTGCAGCACATCCTGGTTCATTTGCATCATGCGGCTAATATTTTTTTGAATAAGCTCGAATTCATTGCCTTTTCCATCTTGCGAAGAGCCCGTCCCTTTTCGAATCGTTTCCACAATTTTCCGGACAGGATTGCTATACCTTACACTGAAATAAATCGAAGCCACAGTGCCGATAGCCGTAGCCAGCACAAGAAGTACGATAAGGAGAATGTTCAGTCGCTCCATCGGTTTGGAGACGCTCGTATCGGGAACGACGTTCACATACGTCAATCCTGTCGCCGCGCCTTTCTTATAGAAGTAATAGTTATCTCCGCTCTTCATCCAATTCCGTTCGGAGTCCAGGCTTGGCAGCTGCGCAGCCGGGTCGGAATCGTAGGCCAGCAATGCGTTCCCCTGCTCATCCAGTATATACAGGTTCTTGTTGATCGACTGGTGCAGTTGGCTAATCAGTCCATCCGCATCGATCAGCGCGAGAATGAAATAATCTGTGTTCCATTTATTTTTCATCATGAAAGGGAACACGCTCGTTCGCTTCTCCTCTTGAGACTCGACAAAGCTGGTCATCGCTTGCAGTTTCATCGTGAAAGGCTGTTCCAATTGCTCCAGCCAATAGGCAGGAGGGTGCTCCGCATTGCTATGATGCTTGCCGAACATCGCTTCCCCGCTGCTGCCTCTAACCTTGTCCAATGCAAAGTTGAGCTCTTTGTTATACAGAATGACATCATGTAAATACAATTGCGAATTGTTGGTGATCGCATAAAGCGCCTCGATCAACTTGGCTGCCTTGATGTAATCCAGTCGAGAGGATTCCGTGAACGCCGCAAAGGCTTCGTTATTCAATTGCATATCCATCAGCACGCTTGTCAGTGTCTGAAAATACTGTTCAAAGCTTCGGGTGGTCACATTCAGATTGGCATAGTTGTATTTAACAATTTCCTCGTGCATGCTTTTTTTATACATCCATAGTGAAGCCAGACTGAAGCCGACGAACATCATAATGACAACCATGAAATTCAAAAACAATCGGAGCATTAATCTCCTGTTGCCAATCGCTCTTCTTAATCGCTGCTTCATGCCCCAATCCCCTTTCAAATCGCATTACTATCAGTACTTGTCATTTTTTCGAATACTGCGCAAAATTGCGAAAAACCCTTGAAAACGCTAACAAATCACAATACCGATTATTTTCTTGCAGGTCACTATCTTATACGATAGGCCCATAAGCTTGCAACACCAGCACAACAGAAAAAGAGGAGAGGAATGTATGAA
The DNA here is from genome assembly GCF_042675905.1 of Paenibacillus chungangensis. Classification (NCBI taxonomy): domain Bacteria; kingdom Bacillati; phylum Bacillota; class Bacilli; order Caryophanales; family Paenibacillaceae; genus Paenibacillus; species Paenibacillus chungangensis. Next base: position 47,578 of record NZ_JBHTJZ010000020.1, read on the forward strand.
TAAAAGAATTGGAATGCGGCTGTGGAAAGAACGCTATCTGTTCCTGCTCCTGCTGCCGGGGCTTATGTATTTTCTTGTATACCGCTATCTTCCTATGGCCGGCAATGTCATAGCCTTTCAAGATTTCAGCGCGTTTCGCGGGTTCTGGCAGAGCGAATGGGTCGGCTTCAAACACTTTGCCAAAATATTTGAAGACCAAGAAGTCATACGCGTCATATGGAATACACTTTACCTGTCTTTCCTGCAAATTCTGTTCGCCTTCCCCGTATCCATCGTGCTAGCAGTCATGCTCAATGAGGTGCGCAACAAGGCATTCAAAAACATCGTTCAGTCCATTGTTTATTTGCCTCACTTCCTGTCATGGGTTGTGGTAATCGGGATCGTGACAACCTTCCTGAAATCCGACGGCATCGTGAATCAGCTGCTTGGCGCGCTGTTCGGAATGGAAGCGATTCCATTCCTGCAGGACTCCTCGTGGTTCATGCCGCTAATCGTACTGGAGGTCATCTGGAAGGAATCCGGCTGGGGCACGATCATCTTCCTGGCTGCGCTCGCTGGGGTCAATCCCAGTCTGTACGAAGCAGCAGTCGTCGATGGCGCGAACAGATGGAAGCAGATATGGCATATCACGCTGCCTGCCATTCGCAGCACTATCGTTATCCTTCTCATTCTGCGGCTTGGCAGCGTTCTGGATGTCGGCTTCGAACAGATCTTCCTGATGCTCAATCCGCTTAATATGGATGTCGGGAATGTGCTGGATACGTATGTGTACTTCAAAGGAATCGAGCAATCCGACTTCAGCTTCGCCACCGCTGTCGGACTATTCAAATCATTAGTCGGCCTCGTGCTCATCGTAGGGGCTAACCGACTAGCCAAGCGCTTCGGCGAAGAAGGCGTATTCTAAAGGCAGATAGGAGGAATTACGACAATGAACATTCATACGCCAATGGACAGGCTGCTGGGCGGCGTCAATATTGTATTATTGATCTTCGTCACGTTAGCGATGCTGTTCCCGTTCTATTACATGGTCATCGTCTCATTCACGTCGTATGACGAATTCGTTACGAAAGACCTGCTACTCTTTCCGGAGCGCTGGGTGACCGACGCCTATACGTTTATTCTAGGCACGAAAACATTTTTCCGCTCTATTCTGGTCACAATCTTTGTAACGGTCGTTGGTACGCTGCTGAGCCTGCTGCTGACGACGATGATGGCCTACGCCCTTACACGCAACATTACCGGCCAACGCGTCTTCTTGTTCATGGTGCTGTTCACCTTCGTATTCGGGGCAGGCATCATTCCGACTTATATGGTCGTTCGGGAGACCCAAATTCTGGATACGTATTGGGCGCTTATTATACCGACAGCTATCAACTCGTTCAACCTGATCGTCATGCGTCAGTTCTTCTTAAGCATTCCGAAGGATTTGACGGAAGCCTCTGTCATCGACGGTGCGAACGATCTGCAAATATTCGGCCGTATCATCGTACCGCTCTCCAAGCCGGCTCTCGCGGCGTTCGGCCTGTTCTATGCTGTCACGAACTGGAACACTTACTTTAACGCGTTGCTCTATATTTCCGATCCCGCCAAGTGGACTGTACAAGTCGTGCTCCGCCAGATCGTCATTCTGGATCAGGCCTCATCCTTGTCGGACGGCGCTCAGATGGCGCTTGGACAGAACCCGCCACCGGCGGAGACGATTGGCATGGCAGCTGTACTAATCGCCACCATTCCGATTCTAATCGTCTATCCATTCCTGCAGAAGCACTTCGCGAAAGGGGTGATGCTGGGATCCGTGAAAGAGTAAGGCTTGTCGACATGCCCTGCTATTGAATGAAAGGCGGTCAAACGATTATAGTGATAAAAGGGAGGACAACGATCTTGAAAAACAACAAAAAAATGCTTACTACCCTGCTAGCCGTATCCATGACAGCCGGACTCGTCGCTTGTTCCGGCGGCAATGACGCATCTCCGGGTACAACCGGTTCCGCATCCGATGGCCAATCGGAGAAGAAACAGACGATTACATGGTTCGAAGGAACATGGGAAAGCCCTGTGCCAGAGCCGAAGAGCGATGCGGTAGCGAAAATCAACGAAAAATTCAATGTTGACTTCCAGCCTCAGTATATTCCTTGGGATACCTATGAGGAGAAGCTGGCCGTCAAGATGGCATCCGGCGATCTGCCCGATGTCATCGGCATGGAGGAAGTAAACTCCAACTATGTAAAGTGGGCCCAGGATGGCGCATTCCTGCCGCTGGAAGACTTGCTCGACGATTATGATACGATGAAAATCATCCCGCCATTCGTAAGGGATTCCTTAACCGTCGATGGCCATATCTACGGCGTTCCGACATACTTCTCCGCGAAGGGCGGCAAGAAGATGGTGATCCGTCAGGACTGGCTGGACAAGCTGGACCTTACGATGCCAACCAACTATGAGGAATTGAAGCAAGTTGCCATTGCATTCGCCAAGCAAGATCCGGATGGCAACGGCAAGGACGATACGCTTGGTCTGGGCCTTGCGAAGAACATCTATTATGATCCGCAGAACGGCGCTTACTACCATAATGATGCCTGGTACCACAAAAATGAGAACGGTCAGTATATCCCGGGCATGATCTCCGAGGCGAACAAGGAGAAAATCCAGTTCCTGATCGATCTGAGCAAGGAAGGCGCCATCAGCAAAGACTGGGCGGTTACGACTTACAAAGACGTCTTCAAGGAGTTCAACGCTGGCAAAGTCGGCATCTGGTACGAGCAGCCGGGCGTACAATCTGCCAACGGCATCTACCCGCCAACGTTGATGGCGAACGCGCCTGAAGCGGTAGTCGCTCCCATCCCTCCGTTCATATCGCCTGACGGAAGCGAAGGGTTGAAGATGGGCTCCGGCTGGTACCGGATGTACCTCGTCTCCTCCAAGCTGAAGGATCAGCCGGAAAAAGTGGCGAAAATTTTGGAAATGATCGACTACATGCGCGGCAGTGTGCCGCTCAATGAGCAAAATCCGCAAAACGAATTTTTCGATTGGAAAATGGGCGGCGAAGGCGAAGGTTATATGATGGCAGACGGCCTCGCACAGAAAAATCCGGAAAAGCGCTCCATGACCGCTCCGGCCGCTTATATTCTGGACTTCAGCTGGGCTGAGAACGACGTCGACCTTGAAGAATTCATCGAGCTGTCTCCTACCCAGGAAGGCAAGGACTTCAATCGAATGATGACGGACATGCTGAAATCGACGAAGTGGTATATCGATCCGTCCAGCCGCATTATCGCGCCTGGCTATATGGAAAAGAAAACGGAATTGAAGAAGTATATTACGGATGAGACAACGAAGATGATTATCGGTCAGCGCTCCATTGACGAGTGGGACAAGATGGTCGAGGAATGGCTGGCGAAAGGCGGTCAGGAGGCGATCGATGAAGTGAACAAGGCGATTGCCGACAGCAATCTGCAAGGGGAATGGCAATAACGAAGCAATGAAGGCAGTCTGGCGGGCTTATGCTCGCCAGACTGCCTTTCTTTCGTTACGTTGACCGCTCCTGAAGCACACTCTTCATATAACTTCTGCTTGCCATAAGGAAATAAAGAAGCTGCATCGCAATATAGATGCCGATGACGACGAAGGAATACGACCAGTTCGACATTTCCATCATATTATCCAGCGACTGCATCGCGAACAGGGCGTGACTAATGCCTACCGCGCATGGAATGAAAAATACGATGGCGATCTGGGAGACGATAATGCGACGAATCTCACCTCGTGTAATGCCGATTCGCGACAGGCTGCGGAACTGCTCGCGCTCCTCCTGCAGCTCCGTGAACAGCTTGAAGTAGATCATGCTGCCCGCAGCGACGAAGAACAGCAGGCTGATGAACATGCCGATGAACAGCGTCAGCCCCATGGACTGGTTGCTGGAGACAAATCTCTCCGGTCGGGACATATCCACTTCGTCAGCCAGCTCTTCAGGAACAAGCTGCCGTAGATGGGATATTGCATCTGCGGCTTGCTCCCACTTGTCCAGCTCATAACCGTAGAAGACGAGACGCTGCTTTTCCGGTATACCATTGATCAATTCGCCATAGGTGTGATCGTCCATCACGAACGTCAATCCGTTCGATGATACCCAATTATTCATGACGCTCTCTTGATGGATTCTATCCACAGAGAAGGTCACTTTTTTCCCATTCAACCCTCCATGTACAACTCCGGAGGACATATCCATCTCATTCCTATAATGCCGATAAATGATAATTAGCTTGCCGGACTCCACTTCAATCGACGTTTTCCCTTGTTGCTTCGCCATCGTATTATAATCCGTATTGGAAATGATCATCCCGTTCGACTGAGAATCGGCTTCCGAAGGCCTGCCGAATAGAAGACGGTCATCCACATAGACTTGATAGCCCTGCAAGCTTATACCTGTCGTGTTCATCTTGTGCTTGACTGTAATCCCGTCCTCTTTCAGAATTCGCTGCAGTTCATCCGGGTTCAGCACTTCATGGGTATGAAGCCCCTTCTCTACATAAGCAATCGTATACGGAGACAGCTCCAGCATATCCGCCTTATTCTGAATCGAGACGATATATATCGTCCCCATCGCCGTCATAATGACGGCGCTCATGATGGAGACAATGAACAGGATGCGGGCATTGTCCTTAATCTTATACCCCAACTGCGCAAAGATGAGCATATTGGTCCGCTTGTAATAGAGCCCCTTGCGCTTGCCTGCCCAGCGCAGGAGCAGTATGCTCAGCTGTGTGAAGAGGAAATACGTGCCAACGACCACGGTAACCAATATCGGCAGCGCAAAGACGCCGAACGTTGCAACGTCCATCATGACGGCCATCACATACCCCGTTGCGAGACTAATAACGCCAATTGCAACGAGAATGGGCGAATAGCGCAGTTCGCCCTTCGGCTTCTTGCCCGCCTTGAGCAGCTCGATGATTTCGGTGCGGCGCAGCCGTATGACTGTCCAGAGGGATATGACAAGGAACAAGACAGAAAAACCAATTGCCGTAGTAAGCAGTGCCTGCGGAGGAACTGTGAACGGAATAGGCTCCGTTAAATCCAGCAGCGCTCCAATCGCCATAAAGAACAGCTTGCTGAAGAGCATGCCGATGCCGATGCCTGCCGCTATCGCAAACAACGCGATAAATATATTTTCATACATAATCAGCTTTCGCAGCTGCATTCTGGTCATACCGAACAGGGAGTAAAGTCCGAATTCCTGCTTCCGTGTCTTAAGGAAGGCGGAGTTGGCGTACAGAATAAACAGGAACGAGAAAATAATAATCAAATACAAGGCGAACTTCATGCCGTCCTTCACTGCGGAAGCCCCTACAATATAGCCGCTCGTCACTTCAGGGTGAAAAATGAAAGCTGTATACATATAGAAGATACACACGGAAAAGATGCTGCTGAGGAAGAAGGCGCTGTAAGAACGCCAATTGCCTCTTATGCCGCTAAGCGCGAGAGAACGGAACGTCATCGAAATTCCCTCCCATAACGCTAAGTGCATCCAGTATTTGCTGGAAGAACGCCTGCCGGTTGCTTCCGCGTCGAATTTCGGAGAAGAATCTGCCGTCCTTGATGAACACGATCCGCTGGCAGTAGCTTGCCGAGAATGGATCATGCGTAACCATCAGAATCGTCGCTTTCAATCGCTCGTTCATGTCCTTCAAAGCGTCCATGACATCCTTCGCCGCCTTGGAGTCCAGATTGCCTGTCAGCTCGTCAGCAAGCACCAGCGAAGGCTCATGAATAATTGCCCGGGCAATAGCCGCTCGCTGCTTCTGGCCGCCGGATACCTCATAGGTGCGCTTGTCCATGATAGGCGCAATCTGCAGAAGCTCCACGATTGGCTTCAGTCGCTGTTCAATAACTTTCGGAGCCATCCCTTCCATAACGAGCGGTAAAATGACGTTCTCCTTGATCGACAATGTGTCCAGCAGATTAAAGTCCTGGAAGACGAAGCCAAGCTCTCTTCGCCGGAACAGAGCCAGCTTGTTGTCCGTGAGACGTGTCGGATTGATCCCGTTAATCTCCAGCTCTCCGCTCGTCGGCCGGTCGATTGTGGCAAGCAGGTTCAGCAGCGTCGTCTTGCCGCTGCCCGATGGTCCCATAACGCCAACGAATTCTCCTGCTTCTACTTGCAGATCAATATCTTCCAGCGCTTTATAGGTGACATTGCCTTTCGTACTGTATATTTTGCCTAGCCCTTGGGCTCGAAGTACACTCATTGCTTCTTGATCCTCCCTAATCATTCGTCATATCGTTCTCGTGATAGGATCAGTATATACGGAAGCAGTGCAGGAACCCATCGATCATCCTTTCATTGTTCCACTGGAACCTTACAATTCTGTCACTCTGACATGACGTGAATACCGGCGGGCTTGAACGATAGACTGAACGTAGTGCCCGTCCCCGGCTCGGAGGACACCGAGATGGCGTGTCCCAGCTTCATGCACACTTGCTTGGTCAGGTAAAGCCCCATTCCCGTCGATTCTCCGCTCGTCCGGCCATTCTCACCAGTGAAGAAAGCATCGAATATGCGGGACAGCTCTTGCTTCGGTATACCGATGCCTTCGTCGATAATAGCCAGTACTACTTCTCCCCCAGCATGCTCCGTTATTCGGTAGATCAGCTTCTTGGAGCCGGGCTTGCTCTTGCTGTATTTGATCGCATTGCTTGTCAGTTGATTCATGACGAAGATCATCCACTTCTCGTCCGTCTCCACCCACGCTTCGCCTTGGATCCGGGGATAGATGGCGTACTGAATGCATAGCCGCTTATGGGCATTGACCGAAGCTCTGATCAGATCGTGCAGCGGCTTGCGGCGAATATGCACATCCAGCTCGAACTTCTCCAGTCTTGCCGTATGTAGCATCATCTCCAGCCCGCGCGTCATGCGTTCTGTCTCCTCCCTGACGCTGCGGGCAAGCTCTCCAAGCTCCGCTTCGCCGATGGCGCTCGAGCCTTGCGCTTCCTGCATATGCAGATCGATGACGGATATCGGCGTCTTCATATGATGCACCCATTGCATGACATAATGATTGTGCATCTCCTGCTGGCGCCGGTAGCGTCCCAGCTCGTTCAGATAAGCGCGATGCTGCTCCTCCAGCAGCTTGACGACAAGCTGCTGCTCGCTCGTTACGGCCGCTCCGATCATCATCGACGCTTGCAGTTCGTCAGATTTGATAATGGCTTCTTTCAGTTCATTGTAATAATGCCGCTGTCTCACGTAATCCAGTACGAGCCATACGCCAAGCATGAACAGCGCCAGCAGCACGAAATAGACCATCGTCCCCGTCTCCACAAGTCCCGGATGCCGTGCCGTCTCCAGCAGGAAGAGGCTTGTAGCGAGACCGATTATGACGATTATGAGTCCCATATACAATAAGCGGTCCTTCAGGAACAGAATAAGCGACAATCCCTTGCCCGTCGTCTTCATGTTGCCGCACCCTCGCGCAATACATCTTCAGACAGCTTGTACCCCTGCCCTCTCATCGTCTCGATCACCTTCGGCAGCCCCAGCTCCTCCAGCTTCTTGCGCAGCCGCGTCACATTGACCGTCAACGTATTGTCGTCGACGAATTGGACGTCGTCCCATAATGCCTCCAGCAACGATTCGCGGGGAATGACATGGCCCGGCTTCCGCAGCAGGCATTCCGCAAGCAAGCCTTCATTCTTCGTCAGCTCGATTTTCCGCCCCTTCCATTCCAGCTCGCTTCGGCTCAAGTGAAGCTTCAAGCCATGGGCCGACAGCTCCGAAGAGCCGTATCTCACGGCTGACCCGCTTCCGGCAAGTCCATCTGCATCGCCGCCCCCCGTCTTCTCCGGCAAAGCTGCATATTCCCCGTATGCGCGTCTTAGTGCGCTTCTAACCTTCGCCATCAGCAGCTCCAGTTGAATCGGCTTCGTAATATAGTCATCGCCCCCGTTCTCGATGGCCATCACCTGATCCATCTCCCCCGCGCGTGCAGAGATGTATATAATCGGCATGCTGGAGCGCATTCTGATCTGGCGGCACCAATAATAGCCGTCGAAGTATGGCAAGTTGATATCCAGCAGTACCAAGTGAGGGGTGAACGCCTCCAATTGCGGCATCAGTTCGCGGAATTCGCTCGCCGCAGCCGCCTCATATCCGTACTGCTCCATTCTCCCTCTCAATATCACCGCGATCTTCTCATCGTCTTCCACAATAAATATCCGATACATCCTGATTCTCCACCTTCTTGAATAGCCACTTGTACCTTTCCATCTATTTTAGTACTATCACCACTCGGTCGGCAAATTCATCCCTGTCACTAGAAAAAAGACAATCATCGCTTCGATCACGATGATTGTCTCCTTGTTCTATCACGTCTGTCAATTACCAACCCCGACGTACCAGATGCTCTAATATGGCTCTAAGCTCACCATCGTGCTCAGGCGCTTCCTCCGTCTCGCCTTTCACTTCAATCGAGGTAATATCCAGCTTATACGTCTCGCCAGTTGTAGCTGGAGCGAAGATTAGCTCCCGCTCGTTCTCAAGCACGACATGGTAGCCAAGCTGCGCGAATGCGCGAATGAAGTCGGATATCTCAGGCTGTTTCTCATTAGGCAGCATGATCAAGGCTCGCAGCATTTTACTACTTGCACCACGGATCAGCTTAAAGTGAACGATGCATTCTTTCATGATTCAACAAGGTCCTCCTTGCGTTCTTACTTCAATACGGTATCTGTCCCACTCCCTTTCCCGAACGGACCGGGAAGCTTGTTGCCTACCTTCGCATGCAGCCAAGGCGTCAGGAAGCGATCCAATCCGAAGCGTCCGGCGTTCGTGCCTGCGACTATGACCAGCATGCCCAGCAGCATCAGCCATGGGTTCGAGCTAACCGTGCCCGCGAACATGAACATGAAGTTCATCATAAGGCCGAAGAATGTAGCAGTCAACGTCAGCGTTCCCAGTATAAGACCAAGACCTACCAGGAATTCTCCCCATGGAATCAGGAAGTTGATGAGCTTAACGTTCGGCAGTGCGAAATGCTCGATAAAAGCGTTGTACGTCGGATACATCTCCGTACCCGATCCGCCGTCCATCACCGGGTTCTCCACTACTCGGTTCAAATAACCGGCAGCGTCGAAGGCTTTTTCGCCTGTAATTTTATCCCAACCGGCTATAAGCCATTTATATCCCAATACCAGCCTGATTACGGTAATGATGCCGGCCATCCATACATTCTCTCTCCAAAATCTCATCATTTCCATCACTCCTTTACTTGATGTCTCAAGTATATTGGAGATGATTGGTTTTCGAAGTGACTATTGTCACTTTTCCCATTTCAGTTGTGTAAAAGCCGCCACAGTCGTCTATTCTGTCAATGCGTCCCTCGGTACCAGCAGCTTCACTTCCGTCCCTTCTCCTACAACCGAAGTTACCGTCAGCTTGCCGCCAACCGTCCGGGCTCTCTCTTCCATACTGAACATGCCGACGCCTGTCGGGTCTCCGTCGGTAAGAAAGCCGGCTCCGCGGTCTGCAATCGTCACGGCGATGTCATGCTCCCGTTGCTCAATCGTCACTTCTGCCTCCTGAACCCCCGCATACTTGGCAATGTTGGTGAGCGCCTCCTGGATGACACGATAGATCGCCGTCTCCTTCAAGGAGTCCAGCCGATTCCGCAAGCCGTTCGCGAATTGCACATCAATGCCGAAATGCTGGGAGTAATTGTCGATATACGTACGAATTGCAGGACCTACCCCCAGGTCATCCAGTACGGACGGTCTGAGCTCCCATGCCATTCCTCTGACATCTTCCATGACGCCGGATACCTCATCCCGAAGCTGCTTCAAGCCGTCCATTTCCTCATGCTCGCTAATAAGCCGATCGAGTCCGATCAGCAGAGAGAACAGGCTTTGGCCCACCCCGTCATGCAGCTCCCGGGAGATTCGCTTGCGCTCCTCCTCCTGCACCTGCATCACTTTCTCCATCATCACCTTTAACTCACTCTCTGCCCGCTTCCGATCCGTCACTTCCGTACGAATGGCCAAATATTGATAAGGCTTGCCCTGTTCGTCCAAAAACGGGACAATCGTGGTGCTTACCCAATAATAGCTACCGTCCTTCGCACGATTTTTGATCTCGCCTCTCCACACCTCGCCGTTAGATATGGTACGCCACAGGTCCTGGAAAAAACCCGGGCCATGATGGCCCGAATTAATGATTCTATGATCTTGCCCCAACAATTCGTGTCGACCATACTTCGATATCTCGCAAAACTTGTCATTGACATAGACGATGGCGCCTCTGGCGTCGGTAATGGCTACAATGGATGAGGCATCCAGAGCGAACTTAACATCCGACAACTGCGCAAGGGAATGCTTGGTGCTGGCCAGCAACGAGGTGTCTTGCAGTTGCTCTTCCAGCCGGCAGAGCAGCTCGCGCACTTCTACGCCGGCATTGCCGACCCATTTGTAATGCCCGTCTCTACTCAAATTGCAGCAATCCTTTCTTCATCGCAAATTTCACCAGATCAGGCCGCGATTTCAACCCCAACTTGTCCATCAAGTGGCTCTTATGCGTCTCCACCGTCTTGACGCTAATATACAGATTGGCGGCGATCTCTTTATTCGTATATCCTTTCGCCAGCCAGCCTAATATTTCCTTCTCTCTATCCGACAACGAGTCGTAGGGGCTTGCGCCGCTCCCCCCACCTTTAATTCGATCCATGTATTCGTTCATCAGTTTCTTGGTTGCGGTAGGATACAGATAAGCGTCGCCGCTTGCGACGCATTGAATAGCCGACACCAGTTCATCATGCGGCGCATTCTTCAATATATAACCCGAGGCTCCAATTCCGATCGCTCGGAACAAATATTCTTCATCGTCGTGCATCGTCAATATAAGCACAGCCGTATCCGGCGACAGCCGCTTGAGCTCCGAAGTGGCCGTCATGCCATCCTTGCCGTGCGGCATGCTGAGATCCATCAGGACGACGTCGGGCGACAGCTCCTTCGTCAAGGCGATTGCTTCGTCGCCTTCAGAAGCTTCCCCTACGACTTGAATGCCGTGCTTGCCATCGAGCAGCATAGTCAATCCGGACCTGACGACAGCATGGTCGTCGCATATTAACAGCTTGATCATGATTCCCCTCCTTTGCACTTAACCTATATTATACTTGCTTATGAGAGTAATCACAGCCATAATTTTACATTACCAACTCTTTTGCCAATTCTTCTCCCCATTGCTGGCCGATCCGGAGGAGCTCAGGTGTATACGCCACTCCGCTCCTGCGCCCAAGCAAGATGATCCAATTATATTGACTTCCCTGCTTCAGAGGAATGGCAGCGGCGACGGACAGCGATTCTGTAAGCATAACCGCCTCTCCAAGGTTGAAGCGCTCCGCATCGCCAAGCGCCTCCTTCGTCACCATCGGTCTTCCAGCACGCAATGCCATACCGGACAGCCCTTGTGTCGCTTTTTGCCTGATAGCTGACGTCCGCTCGTTGCGATGACCGCATAATTCCACCCAGTGCAGCTTGCGAGTCGAGGCATCCAGTCTCCCTACCGCCACCACGTCACTTTCCGTCTTATGCATAAGCCCTTGCAACCGATTGCGCATTTCTACACCGGACTCTTCCTGCCCATTCATAACCATGGCACTAACCCCTCCGTCATCTGACATTAACCGGAACGTCGCGATCTTCATATTGTAGTTTCTATTATAAAGTTTTATTTACCCCCTGTAAGTCAGGAGAATCCCCCTAAAATATTCAGGGAGTTCCCTGATTACGCCAACCGATCTCAGCAAGTATGATAAAGACAAAGGAATTTCCGAAAGGATGATGGCAGTGAGCATATACTTTGCAACCGATACAAAACCCCAAACGACAAATGAACACCTCTGGCATAACGGCGGTATTACAAACATCTTCACCGCGGAACAATGCGATCAATTGGCTTCCGTTATGCATATCAAGCGAATTCCCGCCAACAGCTACCTGTTCTGGGAAGGAGACGAATCTTCGGCCGTCTATTGGGTGCTGGAAGGCCGGATGAAGCTGCGCAAGTCGACCAGCGACGGCAGAGACTTGCTGCTGTCCATCGTCCAGTCCGGCGATCTGATCGCCGACATTGATGCCTGGGATACCTTCCACCGCTACAGCGCAGAAGCGATGGGCGAGGTGAAGGTGGGGGTCATCTCCAGATTGCAGTTGGAGATGCTGCTCTGCCGCAACGGCGAGTTCGCATACCGCTTCGCCATGTGGATGAGTCAAATCCAGCGGCAGACGGAATCCAAGCTGCGCGATCTGCTAATGGGCGGCAAGAATGGAGCGCTTGCTTCCACATTGATTCGGCTGTGCAACAGCTTCGGTATTCAGCAAGAGAATGGCATTCTCATTAATATCAAGCTAACCAACAATGAGCTGGCCGAGCTAGTGGGCACAACCAGGGAAGGCATTAACCGCATGCTCGCGAAGATGAAGCGCGATGGCATTGTGGAATGTATCGGAACAGGCATGCTTCGCATCGCAGACTTGCAGGAGCTTCGCCATATGGCCGGTTGCCCGGACTGTCCGATGTGCCCCGATCATATATGCCGCATATAAGAATAGCCGTTGCACGTAAATTTTCCATTTTATTGTCACATCCGCCCAGTAAATTATGCTAAAATTGTGATATTTCGCACAGAAGGGAAAAAGCTTCGGGCATATGATTAATTTGTAAGCTATTGAAAGATAAGGAGTGAGCGAGCATGGCTGTGAAAGAGAAGAAAGTGGCTGCCGGGCAAACTGCCGGCGAGATGATTGACCGATTGGTTGAACGCGCTCGAAAGGCGCAAGAACAGTTCATGTCCCTGTCCCAGGAGCAAGTGGATCATATTGTGCAGAAAATGGCGTTAGCCGGACTTGATAAGCATATGCAGCTCGCGAAGATGGCGGTAGAAGAAACCGGCCGCGGCGTATATGAGGACAAAATTACAAAAAACATATTCGCAACGGAATATATTTATCACAGCATTAAATACGATAAAACCGTTGGCATTATTGAATCCAATCCATACGAAAATTACCGGATGATCGCGGAGCCTGTAGGCGTTATTGCCGGGGTAACTCCCGTCACCAACCCTACATCCACAACTATGTTCAAAGCGCTGATTGCTGTCAAGACGCGCAACCCGATCATATTCGGCTTCCATCCGTCCGCACAGAACTGCAGCGCCGAAGCTGCGCGAGTGCTGCTGGATGCAGCAATAGAAGCGGGGGCTCCAGCGCATTGTATTCAATGGGTTGCACAGCCTTCCATGGAAGCGACGGGGTTGCTAATGAACCATAAGGGCGTAGCGCTCGTGCTTGCAACCGGCGGAGCTGCGATGGTCAAGGCGGCTTACAGCACAGGCAAGCCGGCACTAGGCGTAGGCCCCGGCAATGTGCCTTGCTTCATTGACAAGACAGCTAATCTGAAGCAAGCGGTGACAGACCTGATCTTGTCCAAGACCTTCGATAACGGAATGATCTGCGCATCTGAGCAGGCGGTTATTATTGAAGACCCCGTATACGATGCAGTGAAAAATATGATGAGCGCGCTCGGCTGTTACTTCTTGAACGAGCAAGAGACCGCAGCCGTATCCGGTCTGGTCATCAATTCTGAGAAATGCGCCGTTAACGGCGTGATCGTCGGACAATCCGCTGTTACGATTGCCAAGATGGCAGGCGTGAGCGTACCGGAGGATACGAAAATTCTCGTGGCGGAGCTTGGCGGCGTAGGCGACGACTATCCGCTATCCGCGGAGAAGCTTAGTCCGGTGCTGGCCTGCTATCGCGTCAAAAACGCCGAGCAGGGCATTCAGCGCTCCGCGGAAATCGTGCAGTATGGCGGCATGGGTCACTCTTCCGTTATCCACTCCAGCAATGAAGCGGTGATTGAAGCATTCGCGACACGCCTGCAGACGGGACGGGTCATCGTCAATTCCCCGTCGACGCATGGCGCGATCGGCGACATCTACAACACGAATCTGCCATCGCTTACGCTGGGCTGCGGCTCGTACGGCCACAACTCCACGACCAACAACGTCTCCGCCGTCAACCTGCTCAATATTAAGCGTGTGGCGGACCGTACTGTGAATATGCAGTGGTTCAAAATACCGCCAAAAATCTACTTTGAACGCGGCGCTACCCAATACCTGGCCAAAATGCCGGACATCAGCCGCGTGCTCATCGTTACCGACGAGATGATGGTCAAGCTGGGGTATGTAGAGAAGATCGAATATTACTTGCGCAAACGACAGCAACCGGTGCAAATTGAAATCTTCGAAGACATCGAGCCCGATCCCTCTGTCGAGACAGTAGCTCGCGGCACCGATGTGATGAATCGCTTCCAGCCGGACTGCATCATCGCACTGGGCGGCGGCTCGCCAATGGATGCAGCAAAGGCGATGTGGCTGTTCTATGAATACCCGGATACGAACTTCGAGGCTATCAAAATGAAGTTCCTGGACATTCGCAAGCGGATCTACAAATATCCTAGACTTGGCAACAAAGCGAAGTTCGTCGCTATACCGACAACGTCGGGTACGGGCTCGGAGGTAACCTCGTTCGCCGTTATTACCGACAAGAAGAACGGCAACACGAAATATCCGCTAGCGGATTACGAATTGACCCCTGATGTGGCAATCATCGATCCGGAATATGTGTACAGCATGCCGAAGACCATTGTCGCGGATACCGGGATGGACGTGCTGACGCATGCGATCGAATCATATGTATCTGTAATGGCTAACGATTATACGGACGGTCTGGCGATGAAGGCGATCCAGCTCGTATTCGAGAATCTGGAGAAATCGTTCGCGACAGGCGATGTGGTCGCCCGGGAGAAGATGCACAATGCGTCGACGATCGCCGGCATGGCCTTCGCCAATGCGTTCCTCGGCATCAACCACAGCTTGGCGCACAAGTTCGGGGCGGAATTCCACCTGGCACACGGCCGCACCAATGCGATCCTGATGCCGCACGTCATTCGTTACAATGCGCAGCGTCCGACGAAATTCCAATCGTTCCCGAAATACGACCACTTCAAAGCGGATGTTCGTTACGCCGAAATCGCACGTATGCTGGGATTGCCGGCTGGCTCCACAGCCGACGGCGTGAACAGTCTGATCGAGGCGGTGCGCAAGCTGAACCGCTCGCTCGGCATCCCGGAGAGCTTCCAGGAGGCCGGCGTGAACGAGAAAGAATTCCTCTCCAAGGTGGATTACTTGGCCGACCGGGCGTTCGAGGATCAATGCACGACAGCCAATCCGCGTCTGCCGCTCGTGACGGAGCTTGAAGAAGTATATCGGAAAGCATACTATGGTACGTTCGAGTAATAGAGCAAATAGAGCTGTAATATGCAGACAATTAATAGAAGGAGATGAGAGCCGCATGCTCTCTCTCCTATCATTCTTTAGGAGGTTACTAGTATGACTACCACCAAGCAGCAGATGAAGCGAGAAGACGCATGGCAAGGTTTTCAGGGCGGCAAGTGGGAGCAGCGCGTCAATGTCAGGGATTTCATCCTGGCGAACATGACTCCTTACGCAGGCGACGATTCCTTCCTGGCAGGTGCAACAGATGCGACGAGAAAGCTGTGGGACGACATTAGCGAGCTGACTCGCCAGGAACGCCAGCGTGGCGGGGTGTTGGATGTGGATGTGAATACACCATCTTCGATCGTGTCTCACAAGCCAGGATATATCGACAAAAATCTGGAGCAGATCGTAGGTGTTCAAACAGACGAGCCGTTCAAACGATCCATTCATCCATTAGGCGGCATTCGCATGGTGCAAGATGCTTGCGAGGCCTACGGCTTCGCGCTTCCAGATGAGATTGTAAAGCTCTTCACCGATATTCGCAAAACGCATAACCAAGGTGTGTTCGATGCATATACGCCTGACATGCGGCTGGCTCGAAAGGCCGGCATCATCACCGGCTTGCCTGATGCTTACGGCAGAGGCCGCATTATCGGCGACTATCGGCGGGTGGCGCTGTACGGCGTAGACAGACTTATCGAAGAGAAGAAGCAGGATCGGGCGCTGAGCGACCATTCGGACATGACGGAAGCGGTCATGCGTGAACGCGAAGAGCATAACGAGCAGCTCCGAGCGCTGCAGGAGCTGAAGGAGATGGCTCTCTCATACGGCTTCGACATCTCCAAGCCAGCAAGCAATGCCAAGGAAGCGGTGCAATGGCTATACTTCGCATACCTTGGTGCCATTAAAGAACAGAACGGCGCTGCAATGAGTCTTGGACGCGTCTCGACCTTCCTGGACATCTACATTGAACGCGACCTGCAGGATGGCATTCTGACAGAGCAGGATGCGCAAGAAATAATCGATCACTTCGTCATGAAGCTTCGCATTGTGAAATTTCTGCGGACGCCAGACTACAACGAGCTGTTCAGTGGCGATCCGACATGGGTAACGGAAGCGATCGGCGGCATTGCCGAAGACGGTCGGGCGATGGTCACGAAGTCGTCGTTCCGTCTTCTCCATACACTTTACAATCTGGGACCCGCTCCTGAGCCGAACTTAACCGTACTCTGGTCCGAGCAGCTACCGGAAGGCTTCAAGAAATTCTGTGCCAAAGTGTCGATTGAGACCAGTTCCATTCAGTATGAGAATGACGATCTGATGCGTCCGCATTTCGGAGACGATTACGGCATCGCCTGCTGTGTATCCGCCATGCGCATCGGCAAGCAAATGCAGTTCTTCGGGGCGCGCGCCAACTTGGCGAAAGCACTTCTGTACGCCATCAACGGCGGTGTCGATGAGAAGCTGAACTTGCAGGTGGTCTCCCCTGCGGAAGCGCCGATCACGGCTGAGCGGCTAGACTACGAGGAAGTGATGGCACGCTTCGACAAGGTGATGGATTGGCTGGCAGGACTATATATGAACACGCTGAACGTCATTCACTACATGCACGACAAATACTGCTACGAGCGGCTGGAATTCGCCCTGCACGATCGGGAGATTATACGCACGATGGCATGCGGTATTGCCGGCTTGTCCGTCGTTGCCGACAGCCTCAGCGCTATCAAGCATGCCAATGTCTATCCCGTACGCAATGAAGACGGCATCGCGATCGACTTCCGCATCGAAGGCGACTACCCGCAATACGGCAACAACGACGCCCGCGTCGACGACATTGCTGTCGGACTTGTCGAGGCGTTCATGAACAAGCTTCGTACGCATAAGCCGTATCGCGAAGCCATTCCGACGCAATCCGTGCTGACGATCACATCGAACGTCGTCTACGGCAAGAAGACGGGCTCGACGCCTGACGGGCGGAAAGCTGGCGAGCCATTCGCACCCGGCGCGAACCCGATGCACGGCCGCGACCGCAAGGGCGCGCTCGCTTCACTTGCCAGCGTAGCCAAGCTGCCTTATGAGGATTCGCTGGACGGCATCTCCAATACGTTCTCCATCGTAGGCAAGGCATTGGGCCGCGATGAGGACGGACAGGTCAGCAATTTGACCGCCATGCTGGACGGCTACATGGGCAACGGCGGCCACCATCTGAATGTGAACGTGTTCGATCGGGCCACGCTGCAAGAGGCGATGGAGCATCCAGAGAAGTATCCGCAGCTGACTGTACGCGTATCGGGCTATGCGGTCAACTTCATCAAGCTGACGAAGGAACAGCAGCTTGAAGTTATCAGCCGGACATTCCACGGTGAGATGTGATGAGCGAGGTCAGGGGCCGCATTCATTCCTTCGAAACCTTCGGCACAGTAGACGGTCCCGGTATTCGCTTCGTCTTATTCATGCAAGGATGCGCATTGCGCTGCCGCTTCTGCCATAATCCCGATACTTGGGATAAAGGCGACGGGCAAGAAATGTCCGTAGATGAAGTGCTGGCGGAGATTGAGCCTTATCTCCGCTATTATCGGGCATCCGGCGGCGGCTTGACCGTTACCGGCGGAGAACCAACGCTGCAGGCCGCATTCGTAGCGGAACTGTTCCGGGAAGCGAAGCGCCGATTCGGACTTCATACCGCACTGGACAGCTCCGGCTACTGCGAGCCGTCTGTCGCAGATGAGACGGGATTGCTTGAAGCGACGGACCTGGTGCTTCTGGATCTTAAACAAATAGACGAACAGAAGCACATTAGGCTCACTACCCAGTCTAATGAACGCATTTTACGCTTTGCCTCACATCTGTCAGATCGCGGCACGGCGATGTGGATCCGGCATGTGGTCATTCCCAGCGTCACGGATGATTACAGCGATCTGCAAGAGCTTGGACGCTATATCGCCAAGCTGAAGAGCGTGCAGAAGCTCGAACTTCTCCCATATCATCGGATGGGCGTATACAAGTGGCAGCAGCTCGGCTTGCCCTACATGCTCGACGGGGTTCCCGCTCCTACGGAACGTGAGATGGAGCGAGCGCGGGCAATTGTAGAGTTGGCTCAGCAGCTGGCGAAGCATGAATCATAATTCATTCAAGCAGAGAGACAACTAACTTTCAACCATTAACGTCTTGAGAAGGTTCGCTTTAGAGAAATAGCGAACCTTTTTTTCTTTTCTCCGATGACCACTCCGAGTAGTAGGAAGGGCGCAATAATCACTTCGGAAATTTTGAATCGCCATTTCGGTGATACGGCATTCCATGGATTTAGCTAGTGAGCCAGTGAGGAATCCTCTTTCGAGGTCTATCGAGATACACTACTGGCTCACTCGCTCGGGATTTCGTCACTCTAGTGTCGGCTGCATACACTGCTGGCTTGCTCGCTCGGGATTTCGTCACTCTAGTGTCGGCTGCATACACTGCTGGCTCGCTCGCTCGGGATTTCGTCACTCTAGTGTCGGCTGCATACACTGCTGGCTCGCTCGCTCGGGATTTCGTCACTCTAGTGTTGGGTGCATACACTGCTGGCTCGCTCGCTCGGGATTTCGTCACTCTAGTGTTGGCTGCATACACTGCTGGCTTACTCGCTCGGGATTTCGTCACTCTAGTGTTGGCTGCATACACTGCTGGCTTGCTCGCTCGGGATTTCGTCACTCTAGTGTCGGCTGCATACACTGCTGGCTCGCTCGCTCGGGATTTCGTCACTCTAGTGTTGGCTTCATACACTGCTGGCTCGCTCGCTCGGGATTTCGTCACTCTAGTGTTGGCTGCATACACTGCTGGCTCGCTCGCTCACGATTCATTCCAATAGCATTGTGTATTCTACTCGTTTGACGCGCTCTTACGGCTGCCATGGAGCTTATTGAGCTCAGAAAATGCGATATCGCATATTACTGCACGAATTAGGCTCCAAGGCAACCGTCCATTCCATCGCCTACAGCCAGCCATTCGTGTGCTTTCCTACCTCGAACCGAGGTTACATCGCTTACAGCTCACCACTCGCCCACTTTCTACTCTCCAACCGAGGTTACATCGCTTACAGCTCACCACTCGCCCACTTTCTACTCTCCAACCAAGGTTCCATCGCCTACAGCCAGCCATTCGTGTGCTTTCCTACCTCGAACCGAGGTTACATCGCCTACAGCCCACCATTCGCCCACTTTCTACTCTCCAACCAAGGTTACATCGCTTACAGCTCACCATTCGCCCACTTTCTACTCTCCAACCGAGGTTACATCGCCTACAGCCCACCATTCGCCTACTTTCCACTCTCCAACCGAGGTCACATCGCCTACTACTCGCCACGGAATCCCAGAATAAAAAAAGACGAGCCGATGATCGACTCGTCTTCCATTCTATATAAGCTGAACCATTCAATCACCCATGATATGGACATAAATAAAGATAGGCTGAGACTGAACGTGGCCACTAACTGGAAACACTATACAATCGCTTTTGCTATTTCGGTTTTTCCAGTTGGTCGTTCCCGTGACGTAACTGGTCAAGACGGCCATTCAATCGTTCATCCAATATCGCACTCAGTAGGTTAGCAGTCACTATCTGGCTTGCCCGCCGCTGCGGCTGTACGGAACGAAGAGCCACAACCGCAAGTTACTGTAGCGTTGGGGTTATCAATCGTGAACCCGCCGCCCATAGCAGATTCCTTCCAGTCAATGATCAAGCCGTAAAGATACTTTTTGCTGTTGGCATCCACAACGACCTTCATCCCGCCAGCTTCAATGGTCTCGTCACCTTCTTGGCTTTCATCATCAAATCCCATACTATAAGAAAAGCCGGTGCACCCGCCCTCTTTCACACCTACTCGCAGGAACAAATCAGGCGACGCCTCTTGCTCCAGCATTTCTTTAATCTTCTCGGAAGCTTCTTCACTGATGGTAATCATGTTCTATCCCTCCAATCATACTGTACGCCAATTAATCAGTTCACTTACTTAATGACAGTATACTGCACTTGCTCCGTCACCTCAAGCAATCTCGGTTATCGTCACCCAAATATCCGCAGCATCCATATATGGAAATGGAAATAAACCGGTTTGATATTGCCCGTTGTCGGGAATGAGGTTTATAATAGGTACAGCTTATGCAATGATACAGCTTGTTATTTTTTTCACAAGGAGGCTTTCTCTATGCATGTTATTATCCCGACAGATGAGAAGCGAATGCAGCAAATTGCCGAGAAAGTGCGCAATGGGCAGCGCTTGACGCTGGAAGAGGGCGTATTTTTATATGAATCCGATGATTTATTGACGATTGGCCAGTTGGCCAATGAAGTGAACCTGCGCAAGAATGGCAAGAAGGTCTATTTCATTGAGAATATGAGCCTCTACTTCACGAATGTATGCGAAGCGCATTGCGCCTTCTGCAACTTCCGGAAAGACGAGGGCGCCCCCGGCGCTTATACGCTCTCCGGTGAGGAAATGATTCAATACGTAGAGCAGCATATTCATCCAGGCGTACGTGAGTTCCATATTGTAGGCGGCCATAATCCTCATGTGCCGTTCCAATACTACGTGGATTCGCTGAAGGCGCTGAGAGATAAGTATCCTGATGTCACCTTGAAAGCATACACGGCAGCCGAGATCGACTTCTTCTCCCGTATAAGTGGTCTATCCTACAAGGAAGTGCTGGAGACGCTCATCGATGCCGGTCTGAAATCACTCACCGGCGGAGGGGCCGAGATTCTGTCTGATCATTACAGGAAGAAGATGCGCGTCGACAAGGCGGATGTATCCCAGTATCTGGACGTTCACCGAACGGCCCATCAATTGGGACTTCGCACACATACGACCATGCTCTACGGCTCCATCGAATCCAAGGAAGACCGCATCCGCCATCTGATGCAGATTCGCGAGCTGCAGGATGAGACGAACGGCTTCCTCGTGTTCATTCCGCTGTCGATGCAGCCGATCAATCCGAAAGCGGGCATCCGACGACGCAACTCTGCCTTCGAGGACTTGAAGACGATCGCGATAAGCAGGCTCATGCTGGACAACTTCCAGCACATTAAGGCTTACTTCATTAACATAGGCGTGCAGTTAACGCAGGTTGCGCTTACGATGGGGGCATCCGACGCTCACGGCACGATCGTGAAGGAGAAGATCAGCCATGCCGCAGGTGCGCTTACGCCGGAAGGCATTACGCGAGACGATCTTATCTGGTTAATTAAAGGGGCGGGCCGTGTTCCTGTCGAACGGGATACGTTCTATAATGAAATCAAAGTATACGAGTAAACCTGACTTTCTAAGCATAACCTAATGCAATGTAATACATCATCATGATACATGGAGCTGGGAACCGATGAGAAATGTAGTGATACTGGGTGGCGGTTACGGCGGAACCGCCATCGCGAACGAATTGTTGGAGAAAGGCATGCCGTATGACGTGTCCATCGTCTTGATTGACCGCATGCCATTTCAAGGATTGAAGACGGAGTATTACGCGCTCGCAGCGGGGACGGTATCTGATCTGGAGCTGCGTGTCAACTTCCCTATCGATCCAAGGATCAAGCTCATGTATGGGGAAGTGACCGACATCAATATGGAGACTCAGCTCATACATGTGGATGGCCACGATCCGCTCTCCTACGAATGGCTCGTCATCGGACTTGGCTGTACGGATAAATATCACGGAATCGAAGGCGCAGAGCAATACGCCAATAGCATTCAGACGTTCTCGGCCGCTCGCCACACTTACGCCAAGCTCAATGATGTCAAGCCATACGGCCAAGTGACGATCGTCGGTGGAGGGCTTAGCGGCGTCGAGGTAGCTTCCGAGCTGCGGGAGAGCCGGCCTGACTTGAATATTCGCATATTGGACCGAGGAGCGAAGGTCATGTCGGCCTTCCCCGGCAAGCTGCAGGACTTCGTAGCGGAATGGTTCATGGAGCATCACGTAGAGATGCGAGGCCACATCTCACTTCACAAGGTGGAGCCGGGCATGCTGCACGACTCGAATTCCGGAGAGGTCATCCATACGGACATTACGGTATGGACTGCGGGTATACAGCCTGTAGAGCTGGTGCAACGCATGAATCTTCCCAAGGACAATACTGGCCGACTGGTTATTAATGCTCATCACCAGCTACCGGATTACAATAATGTATACGTAGTAGGAGATTGCGCCGCATTGCCGCTGTCGCCAAGCGGACAGGCCGCAGGCGCGCAAGGCAAGCAGATAGCGGAAGTACTGTCTGCGATATGGCAGGGTAAGACGCCGCGACTTGGCAAGATCAAGCTGAAAGGCGTGCTGGGGTCGCTTGGCAAGAAGAGCGGCTTCGGCATTATGGGCACTACGCCTATTATGGGCAGGGTGCCCAGAATGATCAAGAGCGGCGTGTTATGGCGTTCCAAGCGACATCTAGGCTAGCAGACGGCGGCTTACAGATCGTCCAGCAGCTTGTCCAGCGCCTCTCGATCCGCCTTCTGCGCAACTAACGCCAGCTTGATCGCTTCGTCTAACTGTTGTATGTTATCCGCTGCCACGATCACGCCGTCTACGAGCGCGAACGGACGAAGATAGCATTCACCACAATTGCCCAGACAGCCATATTCGATCACTTCAACATCATCATCCAGCTCAAGCCGGTTCATGATTTCATCGGTTCCATGATGCATGTTGCTTGCACAGAATTCAACCATTGGTTTTAACATTGCTGTTCACCTTGCTTTATGATTTATAGACATCCATTTTCAATTGCACTGCTTTGTACTATAATAGGGGAGAAAGGAGTTGAATGCAATGAGTGAACAAGTTCGCGACACCATGTACGATGAAGTACTGGACGTATTGGATAAGCTTCGCCCGTTCCTGCAGCGCGACGGAGGCGACGTCGAGCTCGTAGACGTCGAGGACGGCATCGTGAAGCTTCGTCTGGTGGGCGCATGCGGCAGCTGCCCAAGCTCCACCATTACTCTGAAGGCCGGTATCGAGCGTGCATTGCTTGAAGAGGTTGAAGGGGTAGTCGAGGTAGAGCAAGTATTCTAATCCCCAACAAGCCAAGAGTCTTACCGACAAGGAGCGACAAGCTTCTCCGTTCGGTAAGACTCTTCTTCAATTGCGGGTGTCCCGCGTCGTTATGTCATATCTTTAATATTCGCCCGGATGGGATCGAAGCCTCCCGTCACATCGATGACATTGCCGGTCAGGAAGCTTGATTCGTACTGGCAGAGGAAGTGGATGACGCGGGAGACATCCTCGCCTGTACCGGGACGGCCAAGCGGCGACTCTGTATCCAGCTCCTGCTCCGCCTCACGGATTGACCTCTCCTTGTTCGCGCCGCGAATATCTCCCGGACCGATCAAGTTCACGGTTACGCCATGCGGCGCTTCCTCGACGGCGAGCGACTTCGTGAATGAGACCAGACCTGTCTTGGCGGCAGCGTAGACGGCGCGATGCGGCCACGATCTTGCTTCCCCGGCATGACCGAATCCGAAGTGTATGATGCGTCCCCAGCGCTGCTGTCTCATCCAGGGCAGCAGCCGATGGTCCAGCATCATGACGCTCAGCAGATTGCCGTTCATCAGCCGTATGATCGTCTCTTCGTCATATTCGGCGAACAGCTTGCGCTTGCGGACGAACGGCCCCGCATTATTCACCAGAATATCTACGCCCCCTGCCCAGTCTTCCGCTTGGTCGGCAAGCTTATGGGCACCTTCCAACGTCGCAATGTCCGCCTGAATGGCAATCGACTTTCGTCCCATCCCGATAATAAGGTCGCGAACCTCGCAGGCTTCCTTTTCGCTCTCCATATAATTGACGATGACATTGCATCCGTCTCCCGCCAGCTGCAGCGCCGTGCGCTTGCCAAGGCCTTTGGCGCTTCCCGTCACCAGCGCGGTTTTGCCAGTCAGCTTCATTCCTGATCACCTTCTCCCGGAATTGATTATTCGGCCTGCTTACGCATAAGCATACAAGCGTAATGGAAAGTCAGTCTTAGCGACTCCATGCTAAGGTGTAAGCAATCCGTTAAATCTTGCGATTGCTGATGAATATCCTCCAGCTGAATTTCTTGTCCATACATCCGGTGAAGCTGAATCAGATCGTCCTGCATTTCCGAATTCATATAATGAATTTCCGTATTTCTCCGTTTGCGAAGCCGCTTCATCGGTTCCTTGTAGCGCTCTTTCAGTTCGTTCAGCTTATATGTCAGCTCCGGATGCGCCTTGTTCTCACGCATGTTGCGAAGCACGGTGAAGTAAGAGAAGTGAGGCTTGATCCTCTCCGTCCGCATATCCAGCAGATCGTTCAGAAGGGTACCCAATTTGTCGAGTAGAGAGAAGACACGGATAAATCCGTTTTTGTCAAAATAAACGTAGCGGTCGTAATTCAGCTTCTCCCCATCCGACATATCCTCCACTGAGTTCGATGTCACATAGCGCTTGAAGCCGGTCGCGGCATAATGGCTCTGTTCCAGCTCTTCCAGCGATGCGCGAAGACCAAGCGTCCAGATCTTATACTTCCTCAGCTTATGATCGGAGTCCTTCCCCGCAGTGATCAGCTCTGCCATATACTCCGCGAACTGCTCCATCAATCTGTACGTGTCGCCTAATCCGCCTTCCGGTTCCCTGTCCGGTTCATTGAACATGTAGTAAAGCATGAGCGTGGTCTGCCCCCTCTAGTCTCTAGTACACATGCCGGACTGTAGCCGATCCCGCTACTTACGCGGCCTTAACCGCCATGAACGGATAAGGATATCCAGCAGAAGCCCGAACAGGCCGACAATAATCAAGTTATGAACGAGGCTTGTAAAAATGAATGTGTTAGGGTCGTCGATAGTCGCTGTAAGGATCGCTCCGCTGAATATCTGTGCCAGCACGAGCAGAACAACCCACCATGAACTCTCTGTCAGGCCTTCGCCCGAGCTAACCTTCCGTATATGCAAGTACAGGCCAAGCAGCATAAGGCCAAGAATAAGTGCGGCAACGCGGTGTACGAAAGCGATTCCCGTCGCTCCAGTCAGCTCAGGAACGATCTCACCGTTGCATAACGGCCAGCCAGCACAGCCGTGCGCCGATTCCGTATGTCGAATGAACGCTCCCAAATAAATAACGACGTAGCAATATACGGCCGCGGCAAGGGTGAACGGCATAACGGATCTCGGCACGGACGATTCCTGAGGAATTCCATTGCGTGTCCTGAACGTCCAGATGACGAGAAGAAGCGTCGCGGCAAAGGCGATAATGGAAATGCCGAAATGCAACGCCATAATGGGCGGAGATTGCGGCCACATGACAGCGGCGGCGCCCATCAATGCTTGAACGATCGTGAACAGCAGAGCAAAGCCGGCATAATACATCGGTTCCCTGTACACGCTGCGATCACGTCTGAACTTGCGGAACATCGCTACAGCTACCCCCAACACAAGAAATCCTTCCAGCGCGCTGACGACGCGGTGGGAATATTCAATCAAGGATTCCAATGTATAGGCAGGTATGAACTTCCCGTGACATAGCGGCCAATCGTCGCCGCAGCCTCGTCCTGAATCTGTATTCGTAACTAGCGCCCCGGCAAGAAGTACAAGAAGCATTCCGATACACGCTGCGATTGCAAACGCGCGAAAACGGCCGGATACCATATGTTATCACCTTATTCCCTTGAATTATGACAGTTTCAATTATAGCGATAACAAGCAGTAAAAGCCATGTTGAAAATGTGAACCTTCGCACATAAGCAGGATATCGGACCGGTTGTTCACAATATGTCCAATCCAACCAAAAACAAGACACGGCAAGGTCCGCATGAAACTGCGTGCGGAAATCGCCGCTTCGCACTTCTGCGGACCCCCTTATTCTGTGTGAACTTCCGTGGGCCATAACACGAAAGAAGCTACTGCCGTCTTGTCATCTACAAGTCGCGCTGAATCGTCAGCATCTTAAAGTCCTCATACAACGTCTCCCATTCGATGGTTGCACCAAGCGTCTCGACCAAAACGCGAGCAGGCACATAAGCGGTGGAATCAATAGATGTTACCGGGAACGGCCATTGCGCCGCATCACCGTTAATCGTCACTTGATCGCTACCGATCGCCATCACGATCGTCGTGTCCGTCGCCTCGTCGTACAGTTCAATGCTACGTGTCTCCGGATCGTAAGCGATCTCCGCGCCGAACGTATCCGCCACATCCCGAAGCGGCACGATGGTAATATATCCCGGCACGATAATCGGAGGATTATAATAGTCATCGTTGTAAGCCGTATACGTCTGGCGGGTCATGTGCAGCTTGTTCTTCAGCAGATCGTACAGGAAGGAGTCTTCCTCGAACATCTTGATCGCTTCATAGCCATGCATGGCGTCCAGCTCTTCCACGTTAACCGTATCTTCAGTCACAACGGGCTTGTCCGCTGCGACAGAACCGTTCACATTCCATTGCTCCATCGCGGATACCAGCGTTATACTCTTGAATGGCAGCATCTCTTCCTCCATCTGCTCGTCATTCAACTCGTAGCTTAGCTGGAAGCCCGACTTGCGAATGTTCAGCTTGCCGTCCACATACATATCCAGTTGCATGTTCAAAGCATCGCTAACCATGAGCTCGAAGGAATCATCCTCTTCTGTCAATTGCATCTCTTCCTGCAGCGACTCCAGCATCTCCATGATCCCATCCGCTGCATCGGCAACCTCTTCATCTACGGTCGGAGCATCCAGAACTCCCTTCTCGGGCTGCAGCATTTCATTATATAGCGGCCACAGCTCAGCATTGTCATTCAATAACTCGACGACGCCCTTCATCATCGCCTCTAATCCTTCACGATCTGAATAGAGCGCTTCTACATATCCTTTCACCCATTCCCACAGCTCCGGCCCGTTCATGTCCATCTGAACATGCATTAGCGACGTGCCTACACCGTTCACCTGCTGATATACAGGCGTGACCTTCAAATTGCTCGGATTAGGAAGATTGTCGATCGCGTAATTGCCCACAATATCGATCATCTCCATCATAACGGGAGTGAGCGCCTCAACATCGATCGACTCTATCTCTTCTTCGTCCTCATACATCTCTTCATCTTCATAGAGCCACTCCTCATCCATTAGCTGCATCGCCGCGAGATCAACGACGAATGGCTGCTTGGCTCCTTCCAGATCCGCTACCAGCTTCTCGGGAGACAACTGAATCCTGAAGGACATGCCCGTATCATCTCCGAATGACACGCGTCCTTCCATGGACATATTCTCCGCATCTTGCACCTTCACTTCACTGAGCTCAAGCTTCACATGAGACAGCATTCGAATGAACGCAAGCTCGTCTTCCGGCATTTCCTCCAGCATCTCTTCGTTAAGTTCAAGCTTAAGCTCCAACGTCTGCTTGCTTTCGCCCGATTGCACTTTAAGCGCATTTTTCAATACCTGGTTGAAGTTAACCCCGCCGACGGATTGACACCCCGCCACAAATACAAGCGACATAGCCAGCAGCAACAGCATGAGCCTGCCGCGCCAAGATTTCTTTCTCATTTCAAGCATACGCTCCTTTATTATGTATATGAGTCTATGAACCTATGACACTTCTCCATTGTACTAGAGATCAGAATCGTTTGTAAATCTATGGGAGAGAGGATGGACAAGATAAAGCCCCCGTCTCCACTAAAGGATCAGGGGGCAATCCGTTATTGTTCTATTATGACTCAATAATAATTTGATTGCGCGTGACGTTCACAGGATTAGCAATCGTATCGCCTACCGGACAAGTCTGCTCGATAAAGTCCACGAACTTCTCTACTTGCTCCCTCGCGGCATCCGTCTGAATAACGATATTGTAACGAATATCGGAGTAACCGCGTCTTACATCGGATTTGTTCATGAAGCCGTCTGTATCCAGATCGCCTTCCAGCTCTACACGAAAGCCATTCAACTGGATATCGAACTTCTGTGCATAGACCTTGGCCACGATGGCTTGGCATGCGCCTAGGGCGCACAGCACCATCTCTACCGGATTCATGCCGGTGTCCGTGCCTCCCAGCGATTTGGGCTCGTCCAGCGTAACCTGGAATCCTCTGGAGCCCGCTTTCACCACGAGTCCTTGTTGCAGTTCTGCTGTTGCTTTAAACGTTTCTACAGCCATGATGCTTTCCTCCCAAAATGCAATATTAAGTGATTATGATTCTAGCATAACATGTCTATTACTGATATAGTGTGATTTTTTTTACACGGTCGTAATTCTGTCATAATGAAGCGCCTATACTGCTCGCTGCCGATAAACCAGCTTCATCAGCATATTGAATGGCTTGCGCAGCGCGGCTGGAAAGGCGTTCACATCTTCTGGCCGGACGACACGTAGCAAGATCAGCAAGATCACATAGAGCCCTCCGATCACTAACGCTGCAGAAGCTGCGGCAAGGAAGTAAGAGACTTTGGCGTGCAGGCCGTCAGTAAGCGATAATACGCCGAACTCCGCTCCCCATCCCGCCAGCGCAGCGATGGCGACTGCTCCAAGGTAGGGCAGCCAGCGTTTGCCTAGCACAGTAAGCTTTGCTTCCTTCTTGTTCAACCAGCGAAGATTCAGCAGCGTCACGACGACAAAGCAGATGATCGATGCAACGACGAAGCCGTATACGCCCATCAGGGGCGCAAGCGCGATGCTGATGACAGCCTTCAGTATGAGCCCGATAAGGGTATGAGTCATCGATATTTTTTGCTTGCCCATGCCGTACAAGATAGAGTTGGACGTCATCATTGTAATTTGTACAATGGTGCTTGCCGAGAGAGCTGCAACTACATCGCTTCCGCTGGGCGATTCGAACAGCAAGCCCGTTATGGAATAAGATGCAATTGACAAGAGGAGAGCGAATGGCACGCCTGTAAAGCACACGATGCGAATCACATTGGAGGCCTGTCGCTCTACTTCCTTCATATTCTTCACTTTATAAGCGGCGGCAACGATCGGCACGATCGACGAGCCAAGTGCAATGGCCAGTATGGGCGGAATTCCCGCCAGCGACTGCGCCTTCAATGTGAGATCTTCCAATACCACGACAGCTGCATCCTTCAAGTAATATCCATCGGTCAGCCGGTTGAAGAATACCAGATCGAATAAGTAGATGACGTTAATCGCCATGGATGTGACAATAGCGGGCAAGGACATCGAGAACACTTCACGGTAGATGGCGGAGTACTTCATCTTGGCGCCGCCGCTGCCGCTCGTCCTTGATTGAATCGGCATGAACGGAGACGATGAATCCATAGGCAATCTGCCGGCATCCATAGCATCCATTCTCTTCAGCTTGCGGGCGAAGTGAAGCATCACGCCGAAAGCGGCGATGCTTCCGAAGACGCTTCCGAAGGTGACAGCGGCCGCGCCCCAATCGTCGCCCCAGCCAAGCTGGAGCACCAGGTAGCCCAGCGCCAGGCCGAGCAGCACGCGCACGAATTGTTCCATGATCTGCGACATGCCGCCAGCCGACATCATCCGTCTTCCCTGAAAGTAGCCCCGCATCATCGCGATAATCGGGAATAGAATGAGCGCTGGAGCAATCGCCCTGATAGCCAGAACGGCTTCCGGGTTTTTGGCTACTTCATTCGCGATGAAAGGAGCCAAAGTAAACAAAGCTGTTGCCAATATCAGTCCGGAAACCGCTCCGAAAACTAGTGCGGCGTGATATATCCGCCGTGCTTCCTCCACCTTGCCAAGCGTGTAGCGCTCCGACACCATCTTGCTGATCGCGCTCGGGAAGCCGGCTGTGGCGACAAGCAGAAGGACGAGATAGATTTGATTGGCAAGACCGAAGGCAATATTGCCTTCTTCGCCAAGCATATAATCCAGCGGTATACGCTGGAACAAGCCTAGAAATCTGGCTACCAGAGCTGCAGCCGCCAAAATAAGCGTACCTTTAATTAATGAATCTTTCTTCAACATGGACATAGTCGATCATCATTACTCCTCTAAAGCCTAGAATATAAGCCACAGGACGAACAGCACGATCATGGCCAGCTGCAGCAGGAATTTCACCACTACGCTTGTGAATAAGCCGACGACCGAACCAATGCCGACCTTGATCGATTTCTCAATGTTCGCGCCTGCAGTCATCTCGCCGATTACCGCACCCGCGAACGGTCCGATAAGAAGTCCGAACGCCGGGATGACGAATGGTCCCAATATGAGTCCGATCGTACTGCCGATGATAGATGCCTTGGAGCCTCCGAATCGCTTCACTCCCCAAGCGCTCACCGCATAATCCGCGATGAACAGCACGACGACGATTAACGTCTGCACCGTCCAGAATATCCAGCCGAACTCGCTGAAGCTGAAAAACCAGCCGTAAACAAAAAACGCCGCATAAATGGCAAGCGCGCCCGGCAATATGGGGTATATCGCCCCGGCCATCCCTACGACGAACAACAATATGACTAGCAACCATCCCAAAATATCCATTGACAGCTCACCTTTCGCATATACACAAATAATCTAGCAGCAGCCGACCATTAACCCTGCAACTGCATTCTCTTCAATACGATGAACCGTGGCTGTCGTTCCGGTTAGTTCAACACATATCGCTTGATCAACTCCGCTACGCCATGTTTATTGTTGCTCAGCGTTACGACATCGGCAGCCAGCTTCACTTCCTCCTGCGCATTGGCCATCGCCACCCCAAGCCCCGCTTCGCGGATCGCGGCGATATCGTTCAGGCTGTCCCCAGCGGTCACCACCTGCGACATGTCAATATTCATCACTTT
This sequence comes from Paenibacillus chungangensis, assembly GCF_042675905.1. NCBI lineage: Bacteria > Bacillati > Bacillota > Bacilli > Caryophanales > Paenibacillaceae > Paenibacillus > Paenibacillus chungangensis. The sequence goes on from NZ_JBHTJZ010000020.1 coordinate 78,632, forward strand.
ACACAATTCCCTGAGTGCGCTCGCCTTGGATACGCCTTGTGGATTCAGCTCAATATTGTGCGGCGATGAATTGCTAATCTCCAGTGCCCCCCAGCCCTGCACTTCCGCCAGTATGGCTTCTCTTGCCGCATCGTCCTCTGTATAGTAACCGAATTTCAGCCAATGGTAGGAGTCGTAGTCCTCCGTATCCTGGAACCAGTTCTCCTTGTTGTATATGCCAACCGTCGAATAAGCCCAGTACCAGACCTCTGGATAAGCTCGCGCCAATTGGTGAAGCTGCTTCACATACATAGCGTCCAGCTGAATACGCTGATGCAGAACATGGGGACGCGACCAGATCTCTCCTCCGTTAACCGTAATCATTGGGGTCTCTAGCTTCAATTGCTCGGCGAAGGGATAGGCGCTTTGAAAGCCCCTTCCGGTCGAGAAGATGACGTCCACACCGGCATCCAGCGCTTTGTGAATCCATTTTGCGTTCTCATCGCTAACCTCGCTTGCATCGTTCAACAGCGTTCCGTCCATATCCAGCGCGATCAACCTATATTTTCTCATAAAGTACCTCCCTGTCCGCAAATCTCATAGTGATTATTGTATCACAAAATAAAGACGTCAGGCGACTTAGGTTGTATCGTTCATGATGAAGACGATAGCTCTGTAGCGGCTGTCTTGCTCTCATCCTTGGAATGAGACATATTCATGATGATAATGCCGCCAATAATGAAGCCGAGAGCCAATACCTTTATTCCGTCCAATTGCTCCGTGAACAATATGGAACCGATGATAGCCGTTAACGCCGTGCCTGCTGCGGACCATGTCGCATATGCGACGGACAGCGGAATCTTCTTAAGTGCAAGGCTTAATGAAGTGAAGGAAATAAAGAATCCAACAGCAACGCCTAATGTCGGCCATACTTTTGTAAATCCATCTGATAGCTTCAACATCGTTGTACCGAACGTTTCAAGCAATATTGCGCATGTTAAATAAAGCACTGCCTTCCTCATGTCCATTCCTCCGTCTATTTCTGCAGGTTCAGCAGGACAATACCTGCAAGGAGCAGCACCAGTCCAAGTATCGTTTTTTTGTTCATTTTCTCTTTAAACACGTGTACGCCAATCCATACAGTCAAAATCGTGCCAACTCCACTCCAGGTCGCATAGGCTACGCCAAGAGGAAGCTTCTTCAATGCAATCGAAAAGAGATAAAAAGCGATGCCGTAACCAACGACAACTCCCATCGAAGGCAATAGGCGCTTGAATCCTTGCGACAGCTTCAGCATGGAAGAGCCAAGCACTTCCATCACAATTGCGCATCCTAATAATAGATAAGCTGCAATCATACCTTAGACTCCTTCATTATGTTCTCCAGCTCTGCTAATATAAGCCGTTGTTCTTCTTCGCTAGGCGGATCCAAATGGAACATTTTGGAGAACATCAAGCCGTCGCACACGAGCCGTACGATCAGACTTTTCTCAATGGCAACTTTCTCCCCTGCAGCATTCTGACGAAAAGCCGCATACTCTTCCGACCATGCGCTAAGCAGTTCTTTATAATTAGCAATCGCTGCGAGCATGCTGGCATTCATCGATATTTCATCGGGATCATTCAACTGTTTGAACGATGCCTTTGCGAATGAGTGAACATAGCTGCCTGTAGCCTCCATCTCTTCCTGAACGAACCCTTGGAACGCCTCGACGCTTCTTTCGTTCAGACCGCGGATCAGCTCCTCCTTATTTCGAAAGTGATGGAGCAGCCCTCCTTTGCTGACACCGGCTTCAGCGGCAATCGCTTCCAACGTTAAGTTGTTCAAGCCTTTATCTTCAATAATTTTTACCGCAGCGGCAAGAATATCGTGTTTTTGAATCATCGTTTCGGCTCCCTCCTGTTTGCGAACAATTTACCGACCGTCTGGACGGTTTTTATTGTACCACACAATCCCCCGGAGGGACAATTCACCCAGCGGAGCAACTCATTCCCCAGCCTACAAACACCACATATTAACTTCCTTAGTACGATATTCATGTGCCACTTGCTTGTACGAAGCCCGAAGCCCGCTTCATAACAAGCAAAAGGGTGCTCCATACTGTCAGCCTTAGCGGCGACAGCTTGGAAGCACCCTTCATTCTTCTAATAGGGTCGGCATGCCGTCCTATGCGGAGGCAGACAAACTGCTCTGTGAGGCGAGCTTGCGCTGGCGAAGCTTCCGCATGACGTAACCGTGTGAAGGAGAGAAGAGAAATGCGGCAATGAACAGCACACCCGAAGCGCATACGATACACCCCGCAATTGAAGCATCCAGCGCCATAGAGACATAGTATCCCAGGAACACGCTGGCTACACCAGATGCGATGCTTAATGCGATCATCACGCCTAACTTGTCAGTTAACAGATAGGCCGTAGAGGCAGGAATAATGATCATGCCGACGACGAGTATCGCGCCGACACTCTCGAAGGAGCTGACCGTTGCCATTGACACGAGCCCCATCAGCAAGTAGTGGAAGAACGCCACCGGTATGCCCAGCGCCGCCGCGAGTGCAGGGTCGAAGGAGCAGAGCTTGAACTGCTTGTAGAACAAGCCGATCACCGCTCCAATGACCAGCAGCGTGAACCCAAGCAGCCATACCGCCTTCGGTCCCAGGTCAACACCGCCAACATCCCATACGTTCCAATGCACGAACGCTATCTCTCCGTATAATATAGCATCCTGATCCAGATGAACCTGACGCGCGAACAAGCTGACCAGGATGACGCCGATTGCGAATAGCGCAGTGAATACTACACCGATAGAGGCATCCGACTGTACGCCGCTTCGCTGGAACATGCCAATAAGAAATGTAGTAATAAGTCCGAATACAAGCGCTGCAGTCATCATAAGGAACGAGTCCCGCGAGCCGCTGAGCAGAAAGGCGATGACGATGCCCGGCATGACGGAATGGCTAATCGCATCGCCAATCATGGCCATCTTGCGCAGTACAAGAAAAACACCGACGACACCACAGCACGCAGCAACAAGTGAACCTGTGAGCAATATCCAGAAATCGCTCATAGCGCTGTCTCCCCTTTCACACGCTCAGTACGATGAACGTCCTTATCCTGCATGAATTGCCTCCGGGCGCTAAGACGCAGCAGCCGCATGGCAATAAGTCCCCGCTGTGGCCCGAACAATACCGATATGCAGAAGAACGTCGTTGCGGCCAGCACCGTCACAGGCCCTGTCGGCAGATTGGATACCGACGAGCTGACCCAGGTGCCCAGCGCTCCGCTCAAACCGCCGAATACCCCGGACAAGACGACCATCGTGGAGAGGCGATTCGTCCAGTATCTGGCCGATACCGCAGGCGTGATTAGCAGCGCAGCGACAAGCACGACACCGACTGCTTGCACGCCCGCAACAACCGCTACGACGATCAGCAGCATAAGCAGCTGTTCCAGGAACGTAACAGGATAACCTAACCCTCTGGCGAAGCCGGGATCGAAGGAAATCAGCTTGAATTGCTTGAACAAGAGCATGCATACTGTCATTAACGAGATACATATCACGGACATTGTCACGACGTCGGAGCCGACCATAGCCGCTGCCTGGCCGAACAAAAACTTGTCAAGCCCCGCCTGATTGCCATAGTCGCCATGCTGAATAAACGTCAGCAATACAATGCCAAGGCCGAAAAACGATGAAAGCACAATGCCAAGCGCGGCATCCTGCTTCAGTCTGGAATGTCTCGTAATGACTTCTATGCCGAAGGTAGCAATTATTCCGGCTATGGATGCCCCAACGAGCAGAACGCCAATCGACTTCACACCTGTCAGCATGAATGCGATACAGATGCCGGGAAGGGCTGCGTGCGCCAGTGTATCGCCTACCAGACTTTGCTTGCGCAGGTATGCGAAGCTGCCCATAACGCCGCTGCTGAGCCCCAGCAATATACAGCCGATGAAGATCCATTGCATATTGGGATCAACCAGCATTTCCCCAAAATTTTTCATAACTGTTCACCTCTTCCGTGTGAAGATCCTGGCTTTCCCTGATCCAGGAAAGCGAATCTCCCCCCGTAAGTACGCTGCAAGTTATCCTTCGTGAACACCTGCTCTGTAGGACCGAAACCTTGAAGCTCCACGTTAAGCATCAGAACGGAATCAAAGTACTGCTCAACGGTCGCCAGATCGTGATGCACGACGATGACGGTCTTCCCCTGCTTCTTCAGCTCCTGCAAAAGGGTAATAATCGCCTTCTCCGTCGCCGCGTCAACTCCCGCGAACGGCTCATCCATAAAATACAGCTTCGCATCCTGCGCAAGCGCTCGCGCCAGAAAGACGCGCTGCTGCTGACCGCCCGACAGCTGGCTGATCTGACGGTCGGCGAAATCAGCCATCCCTACCTTGTGAAGGCATTCCATCGCCGTTGCCTTCTCCTTGGCCCCGGGACGGCGGAACCAGCCGAGCCGTCCGTATGTCCCCATCAACACGACATCCAGCGCATTCGTGGGAAAGTCCCAGTCTACCGACTCGCGCTGCGGCACATAACCGATCAGTCTGCGCTGTTGATTCACCGGCTTGCCGTACACATTCACCTCTCCGCTAATGCTGGGAATGAGGCCAAGCGCCGCCTTCATCATCGTCGATTTGCCCGCTCCATTGGGACCGATTACGCCGATCAGCTCACCTTCCCTAATAGCGAAGGATACGTCCCTAAGCACAGGCTTCTTCTGATAAGCAACGCTTAATCCATATACGGATAATGGTGCCGCCGATCCAGTTCCAGTCTTTAATTCCTTGTATGCTGCACTCATCGTGATCACTCGCTTTCGCTTTGCAGAATGTTGACTTTTACTTCAGCGCATTAACAATCGTATCGACGTTGTGTTTTACCATCCCAAGATATGTGCCCTCATTCGTTCCTGCTTCCCCCATGGCATCCGAGAACAGCTCGCCGCCTACGACTACTTTATGCCCGAGCTTGCCGGCGCCTTCAATAACGGATTCGATAGAGTCCGTAGATACGCTGGATTCAATAAAGACGGCTTTGATCTTGTTCTCTACAAGGTAGTCGCGCAACTCGGCTACATCCCTGGAGCCGAATTCAGACATCGTGTTCATCCCCTGCAGACCTCTTACCGTCAATCCGTAAGCATTCCCGAAGTAGCCGAATGCATCATGCGCCGTGACGAGTACGCGGCTCTTCTCCGGAATTGTTGCTATCTGTTCCTTGGCGTAAGCGTCGAGTTTCTCCATCTCCTCCAGATATTGCGCCGCTTGCTTCTTATAATCCTCTGCATGATCAGGGTCCGCTTCAACCAATGTATCGCGAATGACTTCAACTGCAGACATCCACAACTTCACATCGAACCAGATGTGCGGATCATGAATCGCTTCGCCCTGTCCCTCCGGATCATTCAACAAATTGTTTCCCTCAACCTTGGAGGCAACGGCTACAACCGGCTTCTTGCCTTCCAGCCTCTCGAATATTTCACCCATCTTGCCCTCCAGATGAAGGCCGTTATAGAAGATGAGGTCTGCCCCGTCAAGCTTCCGCACATCGCCTTGGGAAGCCTTGAACAGATGGGGATCGATGCCCGGTCCCATTAGCCCTTCCACCTCGACGTGCACACCGCCTACATTGGCCACCGTATCGGCTATCATGCCTGTCGTTGTTGTAATCTTCAGCTTGCTGTCGTCTCCCTTTGCACTCCCGCTATTTCCGTCCGTCCCTTTACTTCCTTCGTCTCCACACGCAGATACCAGTCCCACAATCATCGTTAGAAAAACCACCGTCATGATCCATCTGCGTACTGCCGAGTTCGCTTTTACCGTCTTTTTCATTTCGTTTCTCCTCCAGATCTTCATCATCTTTATCTCTGTTGCCCACTAAGGATTATAAGTTTGCCCTAATCTATTAATTTAGTCACACGCCTCTTTTTTAATAATACACAAAAGTGTTGCAAGTGTGCAACATTTATTTTAAAAAAAGTCGGCATTTTCTCTTCATGCGCTGGTCGCCTGTATACAACAAAACAAAATGGCCCTGCAGCCAGATCGCATCCGGCATGCAGGACCATTCTCTCCAATACTTATTCTGATGCTTCTTCACCCGCGGGAGTCTTCAAAGCTTCGTTAGGTACGCCGCGAAGCCCTATCTCCGCATCGTAGGCGTCAAAGATTTGCCGCGCGATCGGCGCGGCGCCGTATGTGCCGTAACCGCCGTCGGGAACGACAACTGCAACTGCAAGCTTAGGCTTATCCGCCGGGGCATACGCGATGAATACGGCATTGTTGACATTCCTGCGCGATGCCACATCTTGCTCAGACGTGCCCGTTTTGCGCATGAAGCTATGCTGGAAGCCTTCGAAGCCTTGCACGCTAACCTGCGACATGCCATCTTCAATTTCTTTCCAGTAAGCTTCGGGATATTCTACCGTATTGAGCACTACAGGCTGAAGTGTCTCGACGACCCGACCGTCCGTATCGCGAATCTCGTTCACGAACTGAGGCTGCATCCGCTTGCCTCGATTGGCTAGCATCGCCGTATACTGTACGAGCTGAAGCACCGTATACCGGCCCTGCTGACCGAAAGAGGCTTGAATGAGAGCCGACTGCGAGCTGGCCCGCTCCGCTTCCTTGAAGTAGTCGATGACACCTCTGCTCTCCCCGGGCAGCCCGCTCTCCGTAGATACGCCGAGCCCGAATTGCTTCATATAGCTGTCCCATATTTCCACGCTGCTCTTCCCGTTCACTGCTCCCCTCATATAAAGGGGATTGCCAATCATCTCAGCCATGAACGTATTGGAAGAGTAACGGATCGCACCCGCGCCGTCAATTTTCCCGAATGATTTGAACTGGGAATTACGAATATACGTCTCATACCCCTTCCTTCCGTAAGAGAATATGCCCGTATCGCTATATCTTGTGGATGGGGTGAAGAATCCTTCGTTCAATCCGATCAATACCGTCAGCGGCTTGATGACCGATCCGGAGGGCACGATGGAAGAAGGGTGCTGATTGCGTTCCTCATCCGACTCGTAAGGTCCGTATACCGGCCTGATTGTGCCGTTGGACAGCACATGACTGAAGTTTTTATAATCTTCAGGACTGATGCTTCCGCCCGCCCATATGTTAGGGTCGTAATCCGGCATACTGGCCATCGCCACGACTTTCCCCGTATCCACCTCCATCGCCACCGCAAATCCGGTCTCTGCATACTCCGCCCGTTCATATTTATTTGTTGACGTTCTAATCTTCTCCAGGTGTTCCATGATCGCCTGCTCTGTCTTCAACTGGACATCCTTGTCGATTGTCAAGTACAGATCAGACCCCTTCTCAGGATACGTAATCTGAGTAGGACCCGAGATCATGCCCAAGTTGTTGATGGGATACGACTTCAATCCATTTCTGCCGCGCAACACATCCTGATACATGAATTCAAGGCCGTCAAGTCCGACCTCTTCTTCCTCCAGATATTCCAGCGTTTTGTCCTCTTCCTCAAGCTTCTCTTTGTAGAATTCGTTGTCCACCCGCACGCCCTTGAACTTCTTCAAGTATCCGACAAGCTGAACAGCTATCGTGTTCTCGTCGTAATTCCGGACGCTCTCCTCCACGATATCGATTCCCTGATAGTTAGACCGATTCTCCATGAAGTAGGCGATCTCCCCATTCGTCAGCCCCGATTTGATCCGTCTCGGCGTCGTAATGATATCTCTTCGAGACTCCAAGTCCATATGGAAAATAACATCATCCACGGTCATCGCTTTGTCGGGATCGCCAAACTCGTTGAACACTTCGGCGATCTGCACTGCCGCCTCTCTCGCTATATCAAGCGACTTCTCGGTGTTGGTGGATGGCTGAATCGTGTAATAGAGCGATTGGGTCGATGTGGAGTAGGCGATCGGATAACCTTGCGCGTCATAGATGTTGCCCCGGATGGGAGGAAGCGGATTGTCCTTCATATATTTGCGCATGCCTTCTTGACTTAACGTTGGGCCTTCCACGAATTGCAATACGGCAAGACGAATGATAAGCACACTGAATAAGGTGAACACGACAAAGAAAAAAATATTCAATCGAAACGAGAACCGCCGGCGGTTCTCGATTTCCCGCTTTTGCGGATCATCCGTCATATAGGCCCCCCCTAACACTTGCTATTGCAATGGCTTTAGCTTTCATTCCATGTCGGGCTGCTGTCAGCTATTGCTTTTTGACTGCTCAATGAATGCCATTATCGTTTCGTCAAGTTGAAGCATGATATACGGTGCCCCGTGGACGGAGACGTATACTTCATCTGCTCCCACTTCGCCCTTTAGTTTCACATTTTTTGTCTCTACCATATAAGCGCCGTCTTTCTCCAACGTATATTGTGCGTCTTGCGCTTCTCCCATCATGGCATTGACCGCTTCCTGCTTGACGGACTCGCTTACCTTCGAACCAAGCTCCTTCAACTCGTCGATGGAGGTGTCCATCACCTTGGATCCGATCTCCTTCACATCCTCAAGCGTATAACCGCTATACAGGACGATCCCAATCACGATAATCGCAACAATTGCCCACTTAATGATCGTTTTCACAATCCGGATAACGAGGAAGAGCGCGATAAGTGCGATAAGCAGTATAAGCCAGTTCTCCTCCAGAAATGTCGTCCATGTATCCCAGTCATAGGAAGAAAAATCAAAAAAATCCATCATCATACCCCCACTCTCTGAAATTGCCATTACAAAATATTATAGCTTACCGGAAATAGGTCGTAAATCCCGCCGCTTCCAAAAGAAAGACATATCCTGTCCCATCACGGCGTACAAGTAGGTAATAGAGGTTGTTCAAAAAGTCCGCTCTTGATCACAAAGTATTACGTACACGCACATACCTGCAAGGAGGCACGCCTGTGAAAACCGCAATATGGCTCTACCTGTTCCTGTTCGTCGCGTTCTTCGACCTGCATGCGCAATATCCAATTCTGACGCCCTTCGCAATCTCCATTGGAGCAGCGCCATCCTTCATCGGCCTCATGATGGGCATTTATTCTATCACTCATCTGCCAGGCAATGTAATTGCCGGCATTGGCGTGGACCGGTACGGCAGCCGCCTGTTCATCGTATTCAGTCTGCTGGCCGCAGGCATTATATTGCTGTTCCAGGCCTATGTCACGAATCCATGGCAATTGCTTGTTCTTCGTTCCTTGAGCGGCTTCGTGCTGGCCTTCCTCTCTCCCGCTTGCCTCGCCCTGCTCGCTCGTCTGACCGACAGCATCACAGAACAGGGAAAGCTAATGGCAGGCAACGGTCTCGTTCACACGCTCGCATCCGTCGTATCTCCGGCTGCCGGCGCATATCTTGTCGCCAGAATCGGCTTCAGCACCGCCTTCACTTTGCTTGGATGGGTGCTTATCGTTACGGCTGTATGCGCGATATTCTTCATTAGAGACACGAACGCCTCTTCCGCTGAGCCGGAACAGCCGCTTCACAGTGAACAGCAGGACCAGCTTGCGGCTCCCCCAGCCGAAGCGACGCCCATCCCTTGGCTGATCTACTCGCTGCCGATCGGGATCGCTTGCGCACAAGGCATTCTTTCATTCGAACTGCCGCTGCTGGCGAAGACGAAGGAAGCGATGATGACGACCGGCCTTCTGTTCTCCGTCGTCAGCATCGGCGCCCTGGTCACGCTGAGCATGATGTTCCTGAACCGCTTGCCCGCCTATCATCGCACACTCTATGGAACATTCGGTCTCGCTCTGCTGTACTTTGCCATTGCAACTGACTTCCCGCTGCCGTTGACGGCTTTACTGTTCGGCATCGGAATGGCGAAGGGCGTCGTATTACCAGCCCTGTCCACCCTGCTTATTGAATTAAGCGGCGGTACCCGCTATGGGCGCACTTTTTCGATTCTGTCCATCGCCTTCTCCATCGGAGCCTTCCTTGGTCCTACCCTGGCAGGTCAGTTGCGCGATCATGTCTCTCCCTATTATATCGCCTTCATTGCGCTGATGCTCGCCGTTACCTTGATCCCTTTCCACCGGACGCGCACCTACTCGTCAAGTACCCATTTTTCCTAATATGGGTATGCGCACATGGCGTTCGCCCCGCAAGTACATATGATACATTAGGTCAGGTGACCACTGACTAATATAGACCGCGAGAGGGGTGGATGTTATGTCAGGAGGCAATGTGTCGGTTAAGGGCGGAGTAGGACCGGTTCATCATCACGGTGGCTCGAATATAGGGATGATTCTTGTTCTGTTTATCTTGCTTGTCATTATTGGGTGCACCATCTGCGCCGGATACTGGTAAGTTCCTCGTTCGACCATACAGCTCGCCTTCTAGGCGGGCTGTTTTCATTTCCGCCTTGGAACGTGGTACACTAGACACATTGCATTGGCCTGTTGAATCAGATGAAGTGAGGTGGAAGCGATGAGAGATCCCATCATTATCGTAGAGGGCAAGAACGACCGAAGCAAGCTGCAGCGCGTGCTGCTGTCGGACGTTCCCGTTCTGTGCACGCACGGCACACCCGGAACTCGGCAGCTGGAGAAGCTGCGTATCCAGGTGCGCGATCGGCAAGCATTCATCTTCACCGACAATGACGCCTCCGGCAGACGAATCAGAGGCCTGCTGCGCGACGTATTCCCCGATGCCGAGCATATATACACGCGCAAAGGATTTCCCGGCGTGGAGCATACCCCCGAGGCTTATCTGATCCAGCAATTAGAAAAAGCGGGGCTTGAGGAGCATATACGCTATGACTCAATCGACCCCGCTTCTGTATGGAGCAAGGAAGACTTCTGACTAAAGCAGCATCTTCAACTGCTTCAGCATCTCCTCTACGCTCATATCTTCCGCCGTCCCCGAATAACGCTTGCGAATATTTCCGTCTTTGTCAATCAACGTAACGACGTTCGTATGAATGAACGTGTTTTGTTCCTCGATTTTCGTAACGCCTACCATATAGTCCTTGGCAATCTTCACGGTCTCATCCTCTTCGCCCCTCAAGAAATGCCAGCCGTCGAATTCCACGCCAGTCCGCTCTGCGAACGTTCGAATGACATCGGGCGTGTCACGTTCCGGGTCGAAGGTAATGGAGACAAGCTCCACCTCTGTCCCCAGCTTTCCTTGCTCTCGCAGCTTCTCCTGCAATTCGGACAACAGGTAAGTCGTAGGGGGACATACATCCGGGCAATTGGCAAAATAGAAGTACAATAGCCTTACCTTCCCGTTCGACTCCGCCATCGAGAACGCATTGCCGTCGATATCTTCCAATTGGAAGTCGGATGCAGCGCCAAGTACGCCAAGCTTCTCCTCCGGCTTCCATACATAGGTCAGCAGCAAGTAGACGGCCATGACGGCGCAGAGCGCCAATACGGCAATCTTGAATCCGTGCTTTCGCAGCGTTGACATCTGATCCTCTCCCATTCCCCATTGATGCAGCGCATTGTCATGCCTTCAACGTATTGGCAATTAAAGCGATAAATACAATCATTAAGTAGTTGACAGATAGTAAAAAATTAATCTTTGCCCATTTGTCCGTATTTTTGGCAGACAGGCCGGTCAGTGTATGAATAAGCCATACAACAGTAAAGAAAAGAGCGATAATCAGGAAATAAATGCCTGCATAGTTATAGGAATACATGAAAACGACAGTCGGCAGCAGCAGCAGCACATAAGGAATCATCTGCAGCTTCGTGCGTCTGATTCCCTTCACTACAGGCAGCACTGGAAATCCCGCCTCGCGGTATTCTTCCACCCTGCGAATGGCCAGCGACCAGAAGTGAGCGGGCTGCCACAGGAACATGAGAAGAAACAATAGCCACGCGCCTGCGTCAACTTCGTTCGTGACCGCGCAATAGCCGATAACCGGAGGCATGGCGCCGGAGATGCCGCCAACGGATGTGCTCCACGTCGATGTGCGCTTCAGCCATATCGTGTAAATGACAATATACGCAAACCACCCCAGCAGACCTAGCAAGCCAGTTAACGGATTAACGAGCGCGAACAATACCGCCAAGCCTACGATGCCGAGAATAAGACCGTAAGCCAGCACGGTGAACGGCTGCATTTTGCCGGTCGGCAATACCCGGTCCTTCGTCCGTTCCATCTTCTGATCCAATTCGCGATCCCAATAATTGTTGACGACTGTAGCCGAAGCCATCGTCAATGTAGAGCCGATAAGCATCCATATCATTAACGGGATGTCCAGATCCCATTTGGAAGCGACCCAGAAACCGCCCAGCGCGGCAAATATATTGAGCCGCAGCAGCCGCGGCTTCGTCAAAGCTATCCAATCCTTCAACACGAAGCGAGCCCCCCGAGTATGTCCTTTGATGAATCGTTACTAATCATACCGAAAAAAAGGGATGGTGACAATGTTCCTCTTGTTTGTTCATCAATTCGCCACTCAAATTGTGACAAATCTGCTGTAACCAATTCCGTCAGCCCGCAATACAATAACCATGTAGTGATCAGCCTATATGAAGATAACGATAAAGCCGCAAGGAGAGAGGACTGAAGTCTATGGCTGTCATTAAAACCAGCGCTGAGGACACCAGAATGCTGGCGCGACTTATGCGCGCCGAGGCTGAAGGCGAAGGAGAGCTTGGCATGCTGATGGTAGGCAATGTAGGCGTGAATCGCGTGCGCGGCAACTGTCTCGACTTCAAAAATATCCGGTCGATACCGGATATGGTCTATCAAAGCCCGGGCGGATTCGAAGCGGTGCAAAAAAGCTACTTCTACCAGAGAGCGCGGGATAGCGAGATCAGGCTGGCCAAGCGCGTCATCGGGGGCGAACGCCAACATCCCGCGTCTAATGCATTATGGTTCTTCCGTCCGGCAGGAGGCTGTCCCGCTACCTGGTACAATCAGGCCAACAGCGGACGTTACAAGAAGCATTGCTTCTTCATTCCGAAAGCCGGAGAATGTCCAGCCGTGTACTAAACTAGAAAGCGAGGAATATCAGAATGTCGAATTACGGTTACAAGCAGCAAGTCAGCATGGCCAATGTGGGGCCCTCGTCAATGCCCAATGTGTCGCCTCTTGCGAGCAATCCCAATGTATCGCCGCTCGCCACATCGCCTAATATGAGCCCGTACGCCTATGGCGGAGGCTACGGAGGCTACGGCAGCCCCTATGCCCAGATGGGAGGAATGAGCATGCCATCGGCAGCTACTCCTCCCGCAGTACCGAGCGGTTCCTATGTTACCCCACAAGGCGCAGTGTTCCCTGGCCCGCAGCGCGAGGAATCCTATATCGAGAATATCCTCCGCCTCAACCGCGGCAAGATGGCCACATTCTACATGACATACGAGAACAATCGGGAGTGGAACGCAAAGATATTCAAGGGCGTCATTGAAGCGGCGGGACGCGACCACATTGTGATTAGCGATCCTTCCACCGGCATGCGCTATTTATTACTGATGCTGAATCTGGATTATGTCACCTTCAACGAACAGATTAATTATGAGTATCCCTTCCATGGCCAGACTATCACACAAAGCACTCCATTGAACGCATAAACGATCAGTGAATTGGCTTAAAGGTCCATATATGCAGTTTCTCACTCCCCCCGACTATCCATGGTGACACGACATGCCAGGCCGAGCGCTCATCAGAGCGCTCTTTCTTTATGAGCTCAGCTTCTTCATTGCTTTCTGCATGCCACACTTCAACGAACAAGCAGGGCTGATCGGTACCTTCATAGAGTTGAACTTTGCCGGAATACGCATTCATCAAGCGTTCCGTTTCTTTCACATAGCTTTCCCGATATGCCGGATAAATTTTATATTCTGCAAAACATATGTACATCTGGTTGCAGTCCCCTTCCCGAACCAATGATAAAGTCGTCCCCATTCGTCGATACTATGTTCAAGTATACACGCAGGGAGGACATGAAGGAAATGGATACAGGAACGCATCTGGTGATGGGAATTGGACTGGCGGGACTCGCTATGGTAGACCCTGTCATAGCTGGCAATCCCGCGGTTCAAACCGCCGTTCTTCTAGGAACGGTAGCCGGCTCGCAAGCGCCGGACTTCGACAATTTGCTTCGATTGAGGGGCAATGCTTGCTACATTCGCAACCATAGGGGGTTGTCTCATTCCCTGCCTGCCATCCTTGTGTGGACAGTTTTGATTACAGGCTTGCTGCAGCTGCTTTATCGGGGCAGTCTGCCATGGCTCCACGTCGGAGGCTGGATACTGCTTTCTGTTGTGGTGCATGTGCTGACCGACTTGTTCAACGCGTACGGCACACAAGCGATGAGACCATTTAACGAGAAATGGATATCTTGGAATATCATTCATATTTTTGACCCCGTTATCTTCACGGTCCATATTATCGCCATCTTGCTATGGGCAGGCGGTATTGCCAATCCCGCGACCCTCTTCCCGCTTATGTACGCCCTGCTTTTTTTCTATTATATATGGCGTACCCTTGCTGCGCGCAGCACGGTGAGGAGACTGCCCCGGCTGGACAAGCTTCATGCAACAGAAGATACTTATATTGCCATCCCCACCATTTCGCTCGATGTTTGGAACATCGTCAAGCAGACGGCGGACGGTACCTTTCATGTCGGTAATTTACGTCGCAATCATCTGAGCTGGCTGGACACTGTCAAGTGCGACGATCATCCCGCTGTAGAGAAGTCGAAGAGCGATCCCGCCATACGCTCATTCCTTTACTTCACAAGCTTCGCTTGTGCCGAAGTCATAGAACACGGCTGGGGGTACGAAGTCAGATGGTGCGATGTGCGTTACCGTCACCGCAAGCAATACCCGTTCGTAGCCGTCCTGCTCATGGACAAGAAGTATCAGACTCTGGGTTCGTACGTCGGCTGGCTTAGCGACGAACGGCTAATGAAGAGGCTGCGCATGGATACCTATTAATGCCATGGACCGCACCGCAATTATTACATTGACGAAGCAAGCGCCATCCTTCACAATGGAAGGAGCTTGCTTGCTTTTTTTTGCATAATATAAAAAGCTCAAGGTTACCCTTGAGCTCAACTCCAAGTTGTGTATGAGTTGCTGTGTTAGCGCATTCCGCCAGACAGTTGTTGCTCGGCCATTTGTACAAGTTTCTTCGTAATGTATCCACCAAGCGAACCTGCGTCACGAGTCGATACGTTACCGTAATAGCCGTCTGCCGGAATTTGTACGCCAAGTTCCTGCGCTGCCTCAAGTTTCATTTGATTTAGGGCTTGCATGGCTTGTGGGACTATTAATTGATTTGCCATTCGGTATTTCTCCTTTCGTCCTCTGCACATTTAATCTGTTGCAAGCTTGCAAGCCTATTATGTGTATCCTTTCGAAAACCTATGCTGCTTTTTAAAAAAATTAAGGAGAGTTTGTCATTGTCCAAACCGTTATCCCTTTTCTTTGCCGCATTGTCCGTATTGTTCATGAGCGCGACAGCTGTCTCTATCAGCCACAACGGTTGGCTGGTGCTGTTGTTCAGCTTACTAAGCCTCTTCAGCATAGGCGCTGGATTTATTGTGAAAGCGCGCCTTAGAAAAAATAAAGAATCGTAATGATTAATTTATATACGGTGCCACGCAAGGACCTCAGCCTACGTGTGCGGAGGTCCTTGTCCCGTTGGAATTCCCGCTAGCAGTAGTCGGTCTGAAGACCGAACTTGCGGGTTTGAAATCGCGTATTCCAACTGGCCATATTATAATTGGACTCATACAGTACGCTTGCCGACCAGGAATTCGTATTGGCGCGGACTGAGAAATCATAAAGTATTTCGCCATGTGTCCATTCTTTTCTATACTTCAACGCATCAATGGCCATCTGGCGAAAATCTTGAACCTGCTGGGTGGTAAGGCCACAAATCGTAGGTTCCAGTTTCCCATCCTTGCTTGAGATGGGATGATGACGCAAGCCAAACTTTCCAACTGCATTGTTCCTGATGTGAATTAATATCGTACCGGCAGCTGTGTTCCTTAACTCCCCCTCCAGTTGCCGAAATACAAAATCTACTTGTCTCGCCAGCGATGTCGAATTCTCCTTCATACGCGCAATCCCCTCCTTAATAATCGACAAAATCGATAAAAGCCCGACAAATTTTTCAGTCATGAATTGTCTATAATGGTACATTGCCAGATGATCGATTTCACCGAAAAGTTTATTTGTATTTTCCGAAAAGAAAATTGCGCTAATATACCTATTCAAATCGTTCTAAAGTCCTCCGATAAGTACTATAACAGCACTATAGCAGACTTTGACAATTGTAGACCATTTTCGCACTACCTGTGCTATAATATGGTTATTCTAATTAAAGGAGCGCTTACATAATGATCCAATGGTACTATTCGCAAACGATTCGCAATAAATTATTGATCATGCTTTATGCTAATTTGCTACTCTTTACGATCGCTGCTATTACAGCAATTGCCGTTGCAGGAGGCACTATTATACCCATTGTCATTATTGCCGCAATCCTTGCCGTCGCTCTGTATCCCACTGTATCCTTTCTGGAGGGAGCTATTACTAACTCCTTCGACGAGATATCCACTGCCGCTTACAGCATCTCCAAAGGCGATTTCACTCAGAAGATCGATACCTCCAATTCTTCGGGAACAGGAGAACTGGGCCATTCCTTCAACAGCATGGTAGACAAGCTTCGAGATATATTGACGGAGACGACGAATATTATTCGTCATGTCGCAGATACCAGCCGCGGTATCTTCGATAAGAACAACAATATTAAGAATGCCATGGAACAGGTTGCCGCCTCTTCCAACGAACTAGCGACCGGAGCCAATGCCATCTCGGAGGATGTCGCGGATATGAGCGAATCCATCAACGAGATCGAACAGAAGGTGTCCGCATACGCCCAATCTACGAAGGAAATGAATACTCGTTCCGAACAAACGATTCAGCTCGTCCAGAAGGGACAAGATGCGCTGGAAGTGCAAGCTTCCGGCATGAAGCGCAACGTTGAGGCGACCGCCAATGTAGCTGAGACGATTCAAGATCTCGCCCGCAAGGCGCAAGGCATATCCGCCATCACCACGACGATCTCAGATATTGCGGAGCAGACGAACCTGCTCTCGTTGAACGCATCCATCGAAGCGGCCCGTGCAGGCGAGCATGGCAAAGGCTTCGCAGTGGTCGCGCAGGAGGTTCGCAAACTGGCGGAAGAATCCACCGCTTCTACGAAGCAAGTGTTCAACCTTGTGAAAAGCATTGATGAGGGGATTAAGCAGGCAATCAACAATATGAAGATCAACGAAGAAGCTGTTCAGCTTCAATCCGTGCATATTAATCAATCGGAGGTTGTATTCAAAGAGATCGTGGAAAGCATACGTTTCATAACGGATCAAATCTATGCCTTCTCCCAGGAGAGCGATGCCATGCTGGACAGCGCACGTAAAATTTCATCGGCAATCCAATCCATCTCCGCCATAACCCAGCAATCTGCTGCCGGCACGGAGCAAGTATCTGCCTCCATGAATGAGCAGATCGCATCTGTTCAGGCCGTTGTCGAGGAGACGGAACGCATGCTGACTATGGCTACCCAATTGCAGCGGACGATTCAAGTATTTAAAGTGAAATAACAACCAAATTGTATCTACTTGCTTCAAGACATGTCGTCTTGAAGCAAGTTTTTTTTTGGGGAAAGAGGAATGGATAGCGGCATTGTCGGCAAGATTACGAATACACCATTTCATGATTGAAGGACGGGAAATGATAATGGCAAATTTGTCTTCAGTTATCAAATTATGCACCGTTCTCTTTGTCATTGCCCAGTTAATCGGCTTTCCCCCCACTTCCACCGTCCTTGCAAGAGATACCGGTCAGGAACAGACCGAATCCGTCTCCGCCCACAGCAAGGAGCGAAAGGGGACAGCTATGTCCTGGGTCAAGCTCCATCGTATGTTTCCCGCTACTTTCGTCATGAACGGGCCGCGCAGCGGCAAGCTTGTGGCGTTAACCTTTGATGATGTGCCCGACCCTCGCTACACGCCAGCCATATTGGATATTCTGGCCCAGCACGATGTGTGCGCAACCTTCTTCGTCGTTGGCAGCAGAGCGGCCCAATACCCGGCAATCATTCAGCGTATGAATAGGGAAGGCCATATTATAGGCAACCATTCTTATAATCATGCGTTGTACTCCAGGCTATCCCAAGAGAAATTTGAATATCAGATTTGGCGTACGAATGTCATTATTCGCCATTTCACCGGCTTGTCTCCCCTTTTTATTCGGCCGCCATATGGAGAAATAGTGCCGGCACAAGTGCGCTGGGGGATGAGGAACGGCTACACCGTTATTAATTGGGATGTTGATTCCGAAGACTGGAGAGTGGGGGCGAGTAGCGATCAGGTGATGAGTAATATTGACCGTACGCTGCAATCCGGCTCCATTGTATTACAACATGGAGGCGGAGATGAAGATCTAAGCGGAACAATTGAAGCACTTCCGCGACTGATTAACAAGCTACGCAGCGAAGGCTACGAGCTTGTCACATTGCCTGAACTGCTGGGTAAGAAAGCGTACAGGTGACTATTTTAGAATATATACCTGAACGTTTTGAATGCCGAATTTTCTCGCTTGCTGGGTTGTGCCGGGAACGAACAGATCGATCCGATTGCCTTTAATCGAGCCGCCCATATCTGTTGCCGTAGCCAGCATACCCCCTGCTGGCAGACCATTATATTGATAACCTGTAATATACAGCTTCGTGCCGAGCGGAATCATCTTGGGATCTACTGCCACCGTGCCTACCTTCAGCTTGTTGCCGAAGTAATCAAGACCGGCCCATCCTCCATTCTCTGCCGCAGAAGCGGTATAAGCGGTTGCTTTCAAATGCAATTGTTTGGCATAAGTATATTGCTCGCCGCTAGGAGCCATAACTGTATTGGCTTGTGGCTGTGCAGGCGCCGCTTCATTGCCGTTCATGCTTGCAATTGTACCGGGTATAACAAGCTTCATGCCGATCTGCAAGTTAAGCGGATCAATGCCGGCATTAGCGTCCAGCAATGATTGAAGCGATATGTTGTAATGCTTGGACAATTTCCAGAACGTGTCGTTGCTGACGACGCTATGCGACGATGCAGCATGTGCCGTACCGGCCGATAAAGCGATAGATAATGCAATAACTGTACTAAGGATTGTAGTTTTCTTCACGGCAAAATTCCTCCTAATAAAACAAGGTGCGAAGGACGGCTAGCGTCCTCTGCACGTATTGAAATTTGTTCTAACTTCATAGCTCACTAACCGATAAACATCTGGACCCACTCGCCGTTCACATACCCTACGCCAATCTTCGTGAAATTACCGTTCAGGATGTTGGCGCGGTGGCCGGGACTGTTCATCCAATCTCTCATCACTTGCTCCGGCGAGCGTTGACCGGATGCAATGTTCTCACCGGCGTATCTGTATTTCACACCGAATGAACGCATCATATCGAATGGCGAGCCGTAAGTTGGAGAAGTATGGCTGAAGTAATTGTTCACATCCATATCTCTCGCTTTCTCCGTCGCGACCTTTGCCAGAAGTGCATCCGTAGCCAGCGGCTTCAGACCTTGAGCAGCACGCTCTTTGTTAACCAGATCAACAACCTGTGATTGAAATGTTCCCGTCTCCGTTCCCGTTCCAGGCGTTGGAGTCGGCGTCGGTACCGGGGTTGGCACAGGAGTTGGTTCCGGTGTCGGCACTGGCGTCGGTACCGGGGTTGGTTCCGGTGTCGGCACTGGCGTTGGTACCGGGGTTGGCTCTGGTGTCGGCTCCGGGGTTGGCTCCGGTGTCGGCACTGGCGTCGGTACCGGGGTTGGCTCCGGTGTCGGTTCCGGCTTTATAGCACCGCTCGGCCAAGTGATGACGATTCCGTTCCATTCCAAGTTCAGATTACTGAGGTCGATTCCGCATTTCTCAGCCAAGTGATTTATAAATTCATAATTGATGTATTGCGTTTGAAGCTGAAAATTTGGTTGCAACATGGATGCCTCAGCTTTAGGAACGACAGCTCCGCTCCCGATCATCGCTGCTGCCACAACACTTGCTACACTGACACGAATAGACTTCGACTTTCTTGTCATTACGAGTATCCTCCCAATGAATAATTTTGCAGGCTTCCGCCGACGAAATAATAGTAGCATGGGGATATAGTCGTTTCATGTCACAATAATTACCACTTCGTCCAAAAAGGAGCTCAATCACCTGTCATTGCTGATTTATTAGAATCTACTCATTCAATTGTAAGCGCTTAATTTTCTTGTCGACCAGTACTTCCCTGCACAGCAAAAAGCCCTCAGAGCTTCGTCTGAGGACTCACATGCCATTGATTTCATTTACTCGTTTACAGTGATAAACTTCCCGGAAGCCTGAGATTCGAATGCGCACAGAATCACTTTCAAGGAAGCGCGTCCCTCTTCTCCTGATACCGCCGGCTCTCCGCCGCTCAAGATGCCGTTGACAAAAGCGTTGATCACTTCGCTGGACAATTGCTTCTCGTTCGTGGAGATTGCGCCTACTTTATGTCTCTCCACCGTGCCGTTACGCAGCTCTACAATGACCTGGTCGTCCGGATGCGTGCCAATTTTCATCACGCCATTCTCGCACCACAGAATCGTGCTGTTGTCCTCGCCTTTATAATAGGTCCAGCTGGCAACAAGCGTGCCGATCGCGCCGCTCTTCATGCGAAGAATACATGAAGCATTGTCGTCCACATCGGTGCCTTGCTTATGCAGAGTTCCTACGAACGCGCCGATCTCAGCGACTTCATCCTCCAGCAACCACCGAATCAGATCAGACTTATGAACGCCAAGATCACCCATTGCGCCCATAATAGCTTCTTCCTTACGGAAGAACCAGCTGTTAGCTCCATCGACGCTCCAGCCGTCCGGTCCGGGATGACCGAAGGAAGTCCGGAATGTCAGCACTTTGCCCAGCACGCCGGACTTCAGAATTTGCTTCGCCTTCACATGCGGAGGCATGAAGCGCTGATTGTGCCCGACCATCAGATGAATACCGTTCTCCTTCGCCGCAATAATCATCGCTTCCGCTTCCTCATCCGTTACTGCCATCGGCTTCTCTACCAGCACATGAGCGCCTGCCTTGGCAGCAGCAATGCTAGCCGGTGCATGAACTGCATTCGGTGTACATACACTTACCGCGTCAGGCTTGACTTCCGCCAGCATCGTCTCATAATCGGCATAAGCCTTTCCGCCATGCTGCTCGGCATAAGCTTGTGCGCGTTCAATAACCGGGTCCACGAAGGCAACCAGCTCAACATTGGCATTTGCTGCATACTCCGGGATGTGGCGATGTCTGGAGATGGAACCGCATCCGATAACTGCTACTTTCAATTTAGACATAGATTTATTTGCTCCTTTGCTCTATTTTAAGTAATTTTCTTTCAACCATGCGATGCTTTCGGCGACAGACTCCAGCGGCGGATTCGCACACCGGTCCTGCTCCACGATCAGCCATTCTACCGAAGCCTTCGATGCCGCATCGATAATAGGCAACAGTTGAAGATCGCCTCTACCCAGCTCCACTGTATCGATAGCGCTGTCGGAATCGCCTTTGAGGAAGTCTTTCAGGTGAAGAAGAGGCAGTCTGCCTGCATACTTCGCAATATATTGCAGCGGGTCTATTCCGGCATATTGCACCCAGCCGATATCCATCTCCACTTGCAGATATTGCGGCGCAATACGCGCATAGAGAGCATCGAACACCATCTCGCCGTCCAGCTCCACTTGAAACTCGAATTCATGATTATGATAAGCGAAGACAATGCCTTCTTCATTCAAGCGCTTGCCGATCGCCATGAACTTATCGATATTGGCTTTCCAAGCTTCCGCTTCACGAGCTTCGACAGGCATCCACGGACATATGGCATACTTTGCGCCAATTGTCTTCAAGTAGCTAATCTCGCCCTCCAAGTTGTCTTCCAGCGACTTCAAGCTAATATGACTGCCAATCGCTTTCAGATTCAGCTCTTGCAGCAAGTCTCGCATCCGCTCGGCTTCTATGTCTCCATATCCGGCGAACTCTACGCCTTCGTATCCCATTGCCGCAACTTCGCGTAGTGTGCCCTCAAAATCAGCAGCCGTATTATCGCGTAACGTATACATCTGCAAGCCAATTCCCATTCGATTCATTTTCGCAGCACTCCCCGTTTCATATAATGAAGGCAGCTTTTCCATTACCCCTTTCAGTATAGCGAATGCGACGCCCAAAAAAAGTTGGATTATTAGCTTATTCTTATGCGATTTTGTCTTCCGGCTATATTTTTATTGCATTTCCCTCCAATTTTCATGCAACCAATGCGAGGTTGTCGCGTATACATCACAAATCGCACAAAATTGTAACGTTATGATCATTATTTTTTAATAATGATTTAATATTTGTCAGCTATACTCGAGTAAATCCATACGGAGATGGAGGAAAAAAGAGATGAAAACCACACTGATCTTCCAAAATAAAAGCATACCCGTCTATATGACAGATACAAACAAGACGGCGCTGGACAAGCTTGCATCCGTCCTTAACCGCAAGCTTATGACAGGTAAAAACGCGTTAAAGAAATGTCTTTCTACACTTATTAGCGTCGAAATCATTGGCAGCGAAGCGACGCTGCACTCCCTTTATGAAAGGGATACGCTGACGATCTCCTTATATTAATGTCGTATATAAAAAGAAGAGGATCATTCTCCGCCGCGTTGCGGCCCACTGAGAATGATCCTCTTCTATATTATTTGGAGACGATAGCCCTTCTGGGAAGCTTCCCTTCCTTATTGCCAAGCAGAAAGACGAGCGTACCGATCCAGCCGCATAAGGAGGCAAACAGAAGCAAGGCGCTTAAAGAGACGCTGCCGGTCAAAGCAGTCCCGATAATCGGTCCGAGCGTGCCCCGAATGCCGAAAATCATCAAGTGAATGCCGAACACCATCGCTTCCCGCCCCGGGACAAGACGGAACACAAAAGCCAAAATGCCGATATCCCAAATAGCTTCCCCAACCCCCTGTACGAAATTCCCAACGATGACGGCTGAGTATGTGCCCCAAGCCCCATACAGCAAGGGAACGACAGCATAAGCTCCAATGCCTATGAGCAATGTATGCTTGATCGGAAACCGGTCCAGCATCAGCCCCGCTATCCAGAAGGTAACGAGCAGCGCCACGAAATAAGCAACACGGGCGTAGCCGATCTGCACGTTGGATAGCTCCAACACCTCTACCTGAATAATCTGATAGAGCGGATAAGCCAGCATATTGCCGAATCCCGCGAAAGTGGTTGCGATTAAGAAGACGGCAAGCGTCCGATTCGTACGGATCAACTCCCATTGCTCCTGGAATGCGATCCTGCCACGACGCTTTCGGACTTTATGATCGTCCTGCTCAGATGCCGGAAGATTCCCCTTCTTCTTCGACAGCTTGATCGTATTGAACCAACTAATGGATAGAAATCCCGCTATAGAAGCGGCAACAAGCGGACCTGAAGGGCCGAATGCGTCAGACCAGCTGCCGACCACATAAGCGAGCGGGATCATGAGCAGACCCATCGCGCCTCGTACATAGCCCATTAGCCTGCCGCGAATATCCGCCGGATACATCTTCGACACAAGGGCCGCATACGCAGGCGCTTGAATGCCCATCAGCAGCTGATATGCGATAGCTGCCGTTACATATGCCGCTGGAACGCCATATATGGCGGGAAGAAGAATGAGCAATCTGCCTACCGCATTGGGAATAATAAAGAAAGCTTTCGGCTTGCCGGCCTTCTCCATCAGACTTGCCCATAGCGGGGAGAAGATCAGTCCTACGGCAGGCGCCGCAGAGAGTAAGCCGACCTGCAAATTGGTAGCCCCCTGCTGAATAGCAAACGCAATGTAAAATTGATTCATGACGACATTAAACAAACCGAACAAGCATGATGCTCCGAGATCAATTCGGGCATTCCTGAGAACTCTTGCTGTCATCGGCATTCCATATCGCACCATCTGTGATCCCGGTCTTTTTGCGCGCGGCATCCTTCATACCCTCTTTATCATGATGTCGTAATGGACGAGAGAGGACCCTTTGCATGTGCAAAGAATCCTCTCTCGCTGCTCATTCGATAGGATATTACTATACTGCTTCACATCTGTATATGATCAAAATTAGATCATTCCCACCCTTAACCGTTCATCATCAGCATGGATTAGCGTGGTATATGGGACATGAATATGTTAGACTTGTCATGACGGAAGTAACGTACCATCACTTCACCATCAGGAGGAATTGAGCTTGAATCGTATTGCTGCAGGAATTGATATAGGCGGTACAAAAATTGCAATCGGATTGATCGATGAACAAGGAACCGTGCTTGCACAGAGCACGTTGAAAACAGATCTGACCCTTACACCGAAAGAAATGCTGGGAAAAGCGGCCAACGAGGTGCGTCGCTTGGCAGATGAACAGGGAATTGCTCACACATCGCTTAAAGGCGTCGGCGTCGGGGCTCCTGGACCATTAAATACAAAGAAAGGCGTTCTCACCTGCCCTCCCAATCTGAAAAGCTGGTGGGGATACCCCGTTGTAGCGGAGCTTAAAGAGCAGCTGTCGTTGCCGGTGAAGATGGAGAATGACGCTACGGCTGCCACACTGGCTGAGAAGTGGGTCGGGGCTGCGCAGGACAGCGAGCACTTCGTCTTCATTACGATCAGCACCGGCATAGGAGCCGGCATCTATCTGCATGGCAAGCTCATCACGGGCAATACCGGCAATACGGGTGATGCGGGCTTCATGTTCGTCCATCCACAAGGCGACGTCGTACAGGATGAGCCATCCGGCTACTGGGAGCAGATCGCTTCCGGCACAGCGATCGCCAGATCCGCATCGGAGATTGTTGGTCGGCAAGTGTCCACCAAGGAAGTGTTCGAACTCGCAGCCGCAGGCGATCCCGCTATGTCGAAGCTTACAGAACGTGTGTACACATACATTGGTATGGGCTGCGTCTCCTTAATCAACTTGCTCGATCCTGCGAAGATTGTAATCGGAGGAGGCGTATCGCAAGTAGGGGAGCCGCTGTTCTCAGCCGTAAGAGCATATGTAGCGAAGCATGCCTTGAACCCGTCCGGTCGGGAGACGGCTATCGTACCGGCGCAATTGCAACAGAATGCGGGCCTTATCGGCGCCGCAGCGCTAATTCAACAACCTTATTAATCGCAAGAAGGCGGCAGCCCTGCTCAGGGTCTGCCGCCTTCTTCGTTCTGACACAATTCTGCCTCATACACTCCAGCTCCAGTTAGCCGCGGATGTGCACTTTTTGGGTATGCCTCATACACTCCAGCTCCAGTTAGCCTCGGATGTGCGCTTTTTGTGTATGCCTCATACACTCCAGCTCCAGTTAGCCTCGGATGTGCGCTTTTTGTGTATGCCTCATACATTCCAGCTCCAAATAGCCTCGGATGTGCGCTTTTTGTGTATGCCTCATACACTCCAGCTCCAGTTAGCCTCGGATGTGCGTTTTTTGTGTATGCCTCATACACTCCAGCTCCAAATAGCCTCGGATGTGCGCTTTTTGTGTATGCCTCATACATTCCAGCTCCAGTTAGCCTCGGATGTGCGCTTTTTGTGTATGCCTCATACATTCCAGCTCCAAATAGCCTCGGATGTGCGCTTTTTGTGTATGCCTCATACACTCCAGCTCCAAATAGCCTCGGATGTGCGCTTTTTGTGTATGCCTCATACACTCCAGCTCCAAATAGCCTCGGATGTGCGCTTTTTGTGTATGCCTCATACACTCTAGCTCCAGAAGTCCCATATAGTCAGGGGCGGGCAGAGACTACTGCCCAACACCGATCCAATCCACCCGTCGATTGTTTCATTCACAGCTTACTTCATGATATAGTCGTACATGGACGACACTTCGAGCTTGCCCGGATCGGCCGCCGTGAATGCTGCTTCTTCGCCGTCGCTCCTCTCCAGAAACTGCACCGTCACCGGCTTGCCGGGGAGCAGATCGAAGTAGTTGTCCGTGAAGACGCCTTCCTTCTCCGAAGACAACCACACGCCCTTGGCCAGCGATTCGCTTACCAGCGTAATCCGAGAGCCGTCACTCGCCTCCACTACATTAGCCTGGATGCGCGGATTGCTTAACGCCATTTCCTGGGCCGATACGAAGTAATGCATCTTGGTATCAAGAGCTTCTCCGTCTACGAACAACGTGACTACCAATACGGCTGATTGTTCCCTTCCCCCTGCAAGCTCCTGCACGGTCCATACTGCAGTCTTCTCCGCACTTCCAGCAGACACAGACGCCTCCAGCTCATACCGTCCCAACAGCTCGCCAGCGAAACTGTAGACCGCCGCCTCCACCTTTCCGTGAAGCCGCTCGGCCGCATCGTTCAACACATACAACCGCACCTCCGACTCATCCGTACCGTCGATCGACACCATCTGATCCTTGAAGGACTGGGCGGCAAAATAATGCGTTGCTTTCCAGCGGCCGTAATAATCGATGCCTGCCCACGAGGCTACAGGCCAGCAATCATTCATTTGCCAATACAGCGTCCCCATGCAGTAGCCTCTGCGGCGGCGATGCGCTTCGAACGCCATCTTCATCGCTTCCGCCTGCAGCATCTGGCTCAAGTACAGGAACGCGGGGAAGTCCTTCGGCTGCTTCATGTAGCGGTCCATATACTCCTTAATAAGTCGATTGCCCGCAGGATTGCGTTGATGCGCCTTCATGACCTCCGACTCCAGCTCCATATCGCCCACTTCCGCATACGACCGTACCGTCTTATATTCCGGGAATGACTGGAAGCCGTATTCGCTCATGAAGCGGCCGACCTTCACATTATAATTCTCGAACGGCTCCTCGCCATGCCATACGCCCCAATAATGAATGTCTCCGCTGGTGGATTGGTCGGTAGCATGCTGGGTAGTATCACCTGTAAGCGCCTGCATCGGCGAAGACGGCCAGTAGTCAATGCCTTGTGAGTGGGAGGCGACTGCATCGGGCAATAAGCGATGGAATATTTCTTCGTAATCCTGCCACAGCTGCTCCCTCTGCTCGGCCGTATATTGTTGCTTCCAGCCCCAGCCCGCCGACTCGTTATATTGCGCCCAGGCCGTATCGATCTCATTGTTGCCGCACCACAGCACAACGCTGGCATAATTGCGCAACCGTCTTACGTTGTATATCGCCTCCTCACGAATGCTGCGGAAGAAGTCCTCATCGCCAGGGTACATACTGCAGGCGAACATGAAATCCTGCCATACCATGATGCCGTACTGATCACATAGCTCATAGAAGTCACTAGCTTCATAGATGCCGCCACCCCACACGCGAAGCATATTCATATTCGCTCTTACAGCGCTCTCAATTTCATGACGATACCGCTCGCGAGTCACTTCAGTGACGAAGCTGTCGTTCGGGATGTGATTGGCTCCTTTTGCAAATACGGGAATACCGTTCAGTTCTACATAGAACGAGGTACCATGTGAGTCCTTCTCTCTTATCAGCTTCGCCGAACGCAACCCGACAATTGCCGCAAGCGAAGCTGCCGGCACGCCTTCCGCTTCGAACGACGCCTCGAACCGATACAAATGGGGATCGCCCAATCCTCTGCACCACCATAGTCTCGGCTCGGCAATGACAGCTGGCAGCTCCAGAACATTCATGCCCGGAACCAGCTGTACGTCTCTCTCCCAGCAGAGACCATTCGTGGCAAGCTTCAGCTTGCCCGCGTAAGATGCTTCCGCTTCAATCTCCACGATACCGCATATCCGTGCTTCAGCCGTGTTCACTTCATCCTGACGGATGTAGAGATCATTAATCCGGCAATGACTCCACACTTCCAGCCTCACTTCCCGCCATATGCCGCTGGTGACGAAGCGCGGCCCCCAATCCCAGCCATAATGATAAGGGGCTTTCCTTGCGAAGACACTTACCCGCTTGTCGCCAAGCCCCCCCACCTCCGACTGGTCGTTGCCGGCTGGAAGCGCATAACCAAGCTGCTCCAGCTTGGGCAGATCCTCGGCGATCGGCGAACGAAACTTCACAACTAACGTGTTGCTTCCCTGCTTCAGATGCGGCTTCACGTCCATCCGCCAGCCGCGGAACATATTATCGGCAGACAGAATATGTCTGTCGTTCAGATAAACGTTCGCATACGTATCCAACCCGTCGAATACAAGTTCGGCTCTTGAAGCATTCCCTAACTCATCCTCCACATCAAATACAGTTGCATACTCCCAATCCTGCTTGTCTATCCATTGCATCTCCCGTTCATTGGTGCCATAGAACGGATCAGCAATGCTCCCGTTCCGCAGCAAGTCCATATGTACGCAGCCCGGAACCTGTGCCGGCAGCCAATCTTCCCCATCTCCCGATCTGAATTTCCATCCTTCATGTAGCGCTTTCACAATCATCGTTTTCATCCTCCCATTACGCATTAAACGTTAGACCTTTCCCCCACATTGTATCATGTTCCATTAGATTTTGTTATTTATTTTTGTTAGTTTTGTTATTGTGTTGTTATGTTGCACAAAGTGATTTTTACCTCGATTCTATTCAGACGCAAATTACCCCGATACTTAATAATTTTCTATACATAAAAAAACTGTCATAAAAGCAGCATAGCTACTTTCATGACAGCTAACGACATACCGCATCACTTCGCCGCATGCCTTCCGTATGAACGTGCATATTCTTTCATTTTTCGATAGGCATTGCGGTCCAGTGCCTTGAGCGGATGAAATTGCGGGTGATTAGAGTTGACCTCCAGCACCCATATGCGGCCGCTGTTGTCAATCGCAAGATCGATTCCCATCTCATGCATGCCGCTTCTCTTCTTGCTCAGCAATCTAGACATCTGGAGCGCGATCGACGAAAGCTTCGCCGTACGCTGCGCTCCTTCTTCCTCCGACAGACCAAGCTGATGATTAAGCTTGCCGATCGTATAAATCGTGCCTCCCTGGAAGTAGTTCGTTACGATCTTCCCGGCAGCTCCCACCTTCACCATATGGCCGGTAACCGTCCACGACCTGCCAGGCTTGCGCTGCACCATTACGCGAATATCGTACGGACGATTGTTCACCGTCGCCAGTTTAATTCCCTGCTGAATAATCATCGGGCCCGACTTCTGCGCAGCAATACGATTGTACACGCCTCCGATAGAGCTATAGGAGCGCTTCTTCTGCCGCTTGCCCGCTATTTCCTTCAACGTATAGCCCGAATTACTCCGAATCACCTTGCATATCCCTAGGCCAAGCGATCCGACATCCGGCTTCACGAATAAAGCGGAGTAGCGAGCAGCCATCGATTCCAGATTGGATCTGTTAAAAGAGACGGTATTCGGAACGTATTGCCTGAGCGCACTGTCAGCCTGCAAATATCGGCATACCTTAAGCTTGCCTCTTATCGTGCGACTGGCATAGTTTTTCCTGGACACTAGGATTCACCTCACCATACTGTATGTGAGGGAATCCTGTCCCACTTGTACGACTAACTATAGATAGAAGCATATTTTGCGAGTTTAATAGATTGGCAAGTCGTAACAGCCACTGAGCACGTTTTAACGGTGCTACTCGCCCATCAGGATTCTTGCATAAGGCGATTCGATCGGCAGCATAATGACAGGCTCGTTGTTCATCGTCACGATATAGCTCTCCAGCGTACGGTACAGGCTGTAGAACTGCGAATCCTTGCCGTAAGCGTCATTGTAAATCTTCGCCGCTTGCTGCTCGCCTTCCGCAATAATCTTCTTGGAATCGGCTTCCGCTTGCGCAATCAATTCCTTCGCTGTGCGGTCCGCCTTGGAAGTGATTTTACGGGATTCCTCATCCCCCTCGGACAGATAACGAGCCGCCATCGACTGACGATCCGAGATCATCCGATTGTATACGCTCTGCTTGTTGCTATCCGGCAAGTCCGTGCGCTTGATGCGGACATCCACAATTTCAATGCCGTAATCGTCGCGCTGCAAGGCAATCTTGACGTCTTCTGTAATTTCATCGTTAATATTGCCGCGAGCCGTATTCTCGCTGATGATGTTATCGTAGTTCACCTCGGACAGCTTACGTCTGACCGAGTTGTATACCGCCTCGTCGATACGAGCCATTCCGCCGCCTACATTGTGGACAGTCCGAATGAACTTCTCGGGCGATTTGATCCGCCAGATCGTATAGTTGTCTACGATTATCGGCTTCTTATCCTTGGTGAGAATCTGTGTCGGACTATTCTCATACGCCATCTGGTACTTCGGAAGCGTAGATATGTTCTCGATGAACGGCACTTTGAAGTTCAAGCCAGGCTCCTTCACCGTCCGAACCGCTTCGCCGAACCGAAGCACGACCTTGTACTCGCCTTCCTTCACGATAAACAATGAGCCGGAGCCCACAATGATGAATAGAACTACTCCTATAACAGCTATCCAATGTTTCGTCTTCATCGTGCGTCATCTCCTTGCTTTCCTTGCTGGGCATCGCCTTCCGCCGTCTGCTGTGGAGGAGGCGTCGGCGCCGGTGTTGGCGCAATTGCAGTGTCGCCGCCTGAGCGCTTATTCAGGAGCTCATTAAGCGGCAGGTAATTGACCGTATCGCTTCCGGAATTTGTGATGAAGATTTGCGCGTTCGGCATTATCTTCTCCAAGGTCTCCAGGATGAGGCGGTCTTGCGTGACGCCAGGATTTTTCGCATATTCAGTGTAAATGGCATTGAACTTCGCCACGTCGCCCTCGGCGTTCAGAATACGGGACTTCTTCTCTGCTTCCGCTTGCTCGATTAGCGCCTGCGCTTCGCCTCTTGCCTTCGGAATACGATCATTCTCGTATTTCTTCGCGTTATTGACCTTCGTGTTCTTCTCCTCGCGCGCATTCGTAACGGCTCGGAATGCTTCTTCCACCTCGCCGCTAGGCGGCTCGATGTCCTGGAACTTCAAGTCAATAATCTGAATCCCTGTCTCGTACTTCTTCTGAAGTTCGATCAAGCGATTGCGCACCTCGTCCTGAATCGCGGTCTTGCCATCGGTTATCGCATAGTCCAGCTTCTGTGAGCCGATGACGGAACGGATGGATGCGCTGGCGGAATTGCGGAGGAATTGCTCCGGATTATGAATATTGTGCAGATAATTGCGGATATTCTCAATCTTCCAGGTTACGACCGCATCGGCCGAGACGATGTTCTCATCCCCGGTAATCATCATCGCTTCGTCTTCGACCGGAATCATCTGATTGCCGTTCTGACGGTAACCGATCGTAATTTTCTGCGTTAACTCCGCAGGTACGATTCTCACATCCTGTATGGGATAAGGCCATTTGAAGTGCAATCCAGCGCTGGTCTCCTGCGTATACTTGCCGAACGTCAAGATCGCGGCGCGCTCCTGCTCCTGCACCGTATAGAACGATGACGTACCGATATAAAATAGCAGAATAACGGCCGCTACCCCGATCACCAATTTCTTCACCGTTCCGGGCTTCAACTCCGGCGGCTTATTGTTCTGACGCTCGCCGCCCGGTTGGTCTTGATTCATGAAGTTCAATTCCACTCTCTCCCCTCGTATATCGCCTTGCTCACAAATGACTAATACGAATCAGCCATCGTTTGGTCACACTTTTTTCATCTTCATTTCAGCTTTTCCCCATGTCGCATTAATCCGACGTAATCACAACGTTAAATTCATAGCCGAGCATCGTCAGTCCCACCGAAAGACCGTCTTTTGAATAGTAATCGATATCCTCGTCCGACTTTTTACTATTGTATGAGTATCCTTGCTTCTTCAGCACCTCTATGTACTGCTCGATCGCGGCATCCGTCGCGTCCACCGCGTCATATACATAGTAGACCGACTTGCGATCCGACATGCTCACCCGCTTGCCATGGTCGATGTTCGCCACATGCGCGAAGTTGGGCACAACGCCGTTATAGTCGCTATAGAACTGAGGCGGCTCCGTGAATATTTCCACCCGATGCAATTCATCGTTCCATACGTAATCCAATCCAGTCAAATCACCGAACTTCGCCAGCGGCACATACGTGTTGCCCTCGTAATTTAACACGGGCCATTTATCCTCCGCATATTTGGAACCGTCTACATAAATCGGATAAGAAGCTTTCGTAAGCATATACTCATTCACTGCTGCAGCCACCACGGTAGTAGCTGCGCATATTCCGATTCCAGCCAGAAGTCCCGCTATAAACTTTTTCACATCCATCCCTCCGCCTGCTTCATGATTATATCCATCACATTATACCGTAAATCGACAACAGTGTATGTAACTTTTCGACCTTTAGAAAAAGTATCCCCCTGCCAAAAGAACGAAGGCGGCCCGGGATTGCTTCCCGAACCGCCTTGCTTGACCGCTATGCGCTTACTCGACTGAGTTCTCTGTCCTTCTGCAGCTTCCACAAGCGGAAGTATGCGCCTTTCAGCTGCAGTAGCTCGCTATGAGTGCCCCGCTCTGCAATGACGCCCTTATCCAGAACAATGATCTCATCCATCTTCTCCATGCCCGTCAATTGATGAGTGATCCAGAGCACAGCCTTATGCTTAAGCCGCTCCTGCACGCCTTCCTGGAACGCTTGCTCTGTTAACGGGTCGAGTCCCGTAGCTGGCTCGTCGAACAGAAGGGCCGGAGCATCCATCAGCAGAGCGCGAGCGAGCGCGATCCGCTGCCGCTCTCCCCCGGACAGCCGCTCTCCCCACTCGCCAATCATCGAATCGTACCCATCCGGCAGCTCCATGATTGTATCATGAATATTAGCCATCCGAGCGGCAGCGTGAAGCTCCTCTGTCGTCGCCCCTTGCTTGCCGAGCTTCAAATTGTCGGCTACCGACATGTTGAACAGCTGCACATGCTGCGACACGACGGCGAATTGCGCGCGAAGCGACTGCTCCGTCCAATCTTCGACAGGTCGGCCGTCGATGACGATAGTCCCTTCATCCAGCGGACGCAGCTTCAAAAGCAACTGCAGCAATGTGCTTTTGCCCGATCCGCTCTCACCTACTATCGCAATCTGACGGCCTTGCGCCAAGGACAAGCTGACATCCCGAAGGGCATATGGAGCATTCATCCCATAACTGTAAGACAGATTCGCGGCGTGCAGTCTCCATGGCATACGCCCGACGCGCTCCGTGCGCTCGCTGTCGCGCTGCTGATCATTCTCCCTACTCTCCGTTGCTTCTTCGCCTGCGCGTCCTGCTTTCGCTGCGCTCTCCCATTCCTCTGCCATACGGAACAGCCGCTCTCCCGCGGATACGGTCTGACCGTAATGCTGGAACGATTGCGGCAGGGGCATGATGGCCTCGAAGCAAGCCAGCGTCATCATAACGAGCGCAGGCAGCGCATAGCCGGGAATCGTTCCGGAGGAGACAAGCGGTATAGCGAGCACAAGCACCAGCCACATCGCGAGGTGCGATGCCCACACCATGAATCCGCCCGTAAAGGCCGAGATCATATAATGTCTCTGTTGCTGCGCGCCGAGTTGTCCTTGAATTCGTTCCACACGATTCAGCGCATCATTCGTCCTTCCGTACAGTGACAACGCCGGCATGCCCGACATGATGTCCGACAGCTCCGTGTACATCTCCGCCCTGGACTTCACGAGCCCTCTTCCATTCTCGCGGCCGAACCGATGGCTAATCCACGGAACAAGCGCTCCGGCAAGAAGAAGCATGCCGGCGAGCACAACGCCCAGCAGCATATCATGGCTGCCCAGTACGATGAAGCCGAGAATGACCGTAAGCGCAGCAACGATCGGCGGCGCAATGACACGAAGGTACAGATTCTGCAGCTGATCCACATCGCTGATGATAGAGCCGAGCAGATCTCCGCTTCGCCTCTGCTCCAGCAGCACTGCGCCGCGCGGCTCCAGCCGTTCGTACAGCCATACCCGTATTCGATGCAATACCCGGAAGGTCAGGTCATGGGAGACCAGCCGCTCAAGGTATCGCAATACGCCGCGGGACAATCCGAAGAATCGGACGCCAACAATCGGAATGTAGAGCAGCAGAATCGTCTCGGGCCGCAGCGCCGCTTTCGCGATCAAATACCCCGATGTGCCCATCAATCCGACATTGGCGCCGATAACGGCGAAGCCCAGCACAATGGCCAGCAGCGTGCGCCACTTGTATGGACGAAGAAATTGCAGCAACCGAAGCAATGCGTTGCCGGAAGAAGCAGAATGATGTCGCTGGCCATCAGCTTCGTTAGCATGTTCGTTCTTCTGTATCGCCATCAGTGCTATTCCGCTGTCTCGCGGTGACGACGACAGCTTCGCGGAGCCGGTCGATGCCGATGACACTTGCTCACTGGCCAGACGTCGTTCGGCATCGGACAGAGTCTCTTGAGCGCCTTGATGCAGAGACCCATCGGCAATCATCTCCCCTTCCCGCCGATAAGCCGACAGCATGCGGGCATATAATCCGCCGGTCTGCATGAGCTCCCGAGGAGCGCCCGCTTCCGCCAGCTTCCCGTCCGCCAGCACGATAATCCGGTCCGCATCGCGCACCGTCTCCAGTCGATGCGCCACCGTAATGGACATGCGTTCCTTCATCATAAGCTCCATGCCGCTCTTCAGCGCCTCTTCACTTGCAATATCGAGGCCTGACGTCGGCTCATCCATCAGCAGCAGCCGGCTGTCGCGCAACAGCGCTCTCGCCATTGCGATTCGCTGTGCCTGACCGCCCGACAACTGCACGGATTCCGTCAATACAGTATGATAACCGTTCGGCAGCTGTTGAATGAAGGCGTCGGCGCATGCCGCCCGCGCAGCCGCCATGATCTCCTTCTCTCCCGCTTCCGGACAGCTGAGCGCAATATTGTCCATGACCGTCCCGCGGAACAGATGCACCTTCTGCGGCACAACCGCCAATTCACCGCGCCACCACTGCAGAGACAAGGACGATAGCTCCACTCCATTCATAAGAATGCGTCCTTCAGAAGGCTTGATGAAGCCTTGTAGCAGGTCCAGTATAGTGCTCTTGCCGGAGCCCGTCGCTCCGACAATAGCGATCCGCTCGCCGGGCTCAAGTGTCATGGTCAAGTTCGAGAGCGCGGGGCGATCCATGCCGGGATACGTCACAGTTACGTTTTGGAACTCAATACGATAGCCGCTCCCGCCTTTGTCCAGACGCAAGCCGTCATCCTTCTCTACAAGGCCTGGCGGCTCCGTGTCCAGAATAGCGAAGATCCGCTTCGCCGCTGCCATCCCGTTGCGACCTGCATGGAATTGCGTGCCCAGCGCCCTGACAGGCGCGTAGAATTCCGGCGTAAGCAACAGCACGAGGAAGGCATGCTGGAAGCCAATGTCCCCTTCCACCAGACGAACGCCGAGGAAGACGGCAACCATCGCTGTGCTTAGCGTGGCGAACAGTTCCATGACGAATGCCGACAGGAACGCCAGTCGAAGCGTCCCCATTGTTGAACGGCGATGCTCCTCGCTGATGCGTGAAATGATATCGATCTGCTCTCTGCTTCGGTTGAATATTTTCAGCGTCGGCAGTCCGCGCAGCACTTCATGGAAGTGCCCGCCCAGCCTACCCAGCAGCTTGAATTGACGGTCCGTCTTCGCTTGCGCGGCAATGCCGATCAGAATCATGAAGACGATCAAGAGCGGCAAAGTAATGGCGTACACGATCGCCGTTATCGTATCCAGGCCTGCGGCGACGCAGAAGACGGCTGCCGGTATGAGCATGGACATCGCCACTTGCGGCACATACTTGGCCAGATACGTCTCCAGTTGCTCGACACCTTCGTATACCGTGCTGATCAGCTCGCCGCTCCGTTCACTCTTGCTATATTGCGGTCCCAGCTCCGTCAGCTTGCGCGCAAGCTGGAGGCGCAGCTCGCTCTTAATGCCGCCAGCCATGCGGTCCGCCATATATTCCGCTATACCGTGAACGACAGCTCTGGCCGCTATAAGCGCCAGCAGCATATATAGGGCAGGCATGATGACCTGCAGCCCGAAGCCATTAAGGAACGCGTCATTCACAGCGTCTGCCAAGTAGATCGCTTCCGTGATCATAATCGCGCCGCCGATGACTCCGAATAGAATGCTGGCTGCGAACAGCTTGCGGGTGCCTTTCGACTGGCGAATCAGCTTCTTCATCATGGGGCATCCCCCTTAGTAATCCAAATGGTCGCTTGCCGTCACGCGCTTGCGGAATACCCAGTACGTCCAGGCTTGGTAAGCAAGTACGAACGGCAATGTCGTCAATGCCACAATCGTCATCACCTTCAGTGTATAGGCGTTGGAGGCTGCGTTGTATATCGTCAGGTTCCATGCCTCATTCAGCGAAGAAATCATCACGTTCGGGTACATCGACATAAATACGGTAATCGTAGACAGTGTAATCGTCGCTCCGGTCATAATGAATGCCCAGCCGTCGCGTCCCGCTTTAATAAAGAAGTGAACGGACAGCAAGGCCATTCCCGCCAATACCGGCACCATGCCCGGACTGATTCCCTTCGACGTGAACAGATCCGTCTCGAAGTAACTGAACACGACGAACAGCAGCAGCGTCGCGCTCGTCCACTTGCCGATGCGAAGCGCTACCTTGCGCGCGCGCTCCCGCAGCTCGCCTTCCGTCTTCAAGGAAAGGAACAAGGCGCCATGCAGCAAGAACAGCAGCACAATGCTCACACCTGCAAGCAAGGAATAGACGGATAGGAGATCCCAGAAGCTTCCGACATAGTTTTTATTGGCATCGACCGGCACACCCTTCATCAGATTCGCCAATGCCACGCCCCAAAGCAATGGAGGCAGCAGACTGCCTACGCAGATGATTCCATCCCAGATGCCTCGCCATCTCTTATTCTCCAGCTTGCTTCGGAACTCGAAGGCGACACCACGTCCGATCAACGCCAGCAGCATGAGGAACAGCGCCATATAGAAGCCGCTGAACAGTGTCGCATACCATTCCGGGAAGGCCGCGAACATCGCTCCGCCTGCCGTGATCAGCCATACCTCGTTGCCGTCCCAGAACGGGCCGATCGTATTGATCAGCACTCTGCGCTCCGTATCCGTCTTGCCCAGGAACGGCGTAAGCATACCTACGCCGAAGTCGAAGCCTTCCAGAAAGAAAAAGCCAACGAACAATACTGTAATTAAAATGAACCATAACGTCTCCAGTTCAAACATCGGTTATTCCTCCCTCCTTATGACATGCATTCAATGTGCGGCCTCCACCTTCGGCTCCGCGCTTCCATCCTTGCGAACCGTGTGCACGACCAGATAAATAAACACTGCTGCCAATATGCCGTACACAACTGTAAAACCGATCAGAGAGGTCGCAACCATCCCCGGTGTCACAAGCGGCGATACGCCGTCTTCCGTCTTCTGCAATCCGAACACGATCCACGGCTGGCGTCCCACTTCAGTCATAATCCAGCCAGAGGTATTGGCAATGAAGGGGAGCGCGATTGCCGGCGTCATCCACTTCAAGTAACGGCGGTAATTGTCCAGCTTGTTGCGCAGCACGGCAACTGTGCCGATGAGGCTGAGCAGAATCATAAGCATGCCTGCGCCTACCATAATGCGGAAGCTCCAGAACGTCGTGCGAACAGGTGGGATGTAATCGCCAGGACCATACTTCTGCTCATATTCCTTCTGCAGCTCCAGCATACCCGGCACCTTGCCCTCCAGCTTGTTATAGGCCAGAATGCTCAGCGCATACGGAATGTCAATCTGGAAGCCATTCTCCTGCTTCTCGGGATCAATCGTAGCGATGAGCGTCCATGGCGCGCTGTCGCCGCTCGTCTCCCACAACGCTTCGGAAGCGGCCATCTTCATCGGCTGCGAGCTCATCAGATGCTGTGCCTGATCGTGGCCTGCGAACGCCGTTAGCAAGCTCGAGACCAGAGCGACGACAATGCCGATCGAGAAGGAAGTCTTGAACATATCCGTACGTCGCTTGCGCAGGATCTGATAAGCACTTATTCCCGTCACGAACAGTGCGCCGGTCGATAAGGCACCAAATATAACGTGCGGGAACTCCACCCACAGCTGCGGGTTGCCGAGCAGGGCGAAGAAGTCAGTCATCTCCGCTCTTCCGTTCACAATCTCATAGCCGACAGGCTCCTGCATGAAGGAATTCGCGCTAAGAATCCACAGGGCGGACAGCGTCGCTGCGAACGCAACCAGCCATATACAGGCCAGATGCACCTTCTTCGGCAGGCGATCCCAGCCGAATATCCATATGCCGAGGAACGTCGACTCCAGGAAGAACGACACGAGCGCCTCTACGGCGAGCGGGCCGCCGAATACAGCGCCTACGAACCGCGAATAGTCGGCCCAGTTCATACCGAATTGGAATTCCTGCATAATGCCCGTCACGATGCCGACCGCGAAGTTGAGCAGGAAGATCTTCCCCCAGAACTGCGCCATCTCCTTGAATTTATCATCCTTCTTCACTACATACATGGTCTGCATTACTGCAATCAAATAAGCCAAGCCAATGGACAGCGGCACGAACAGGAAGTGATATATAGTCGTTATTCCGAACTGCCATCTAGCTAAATCAACTGCTTCCACACTACCCACTCCTTTCACATCTCATCTGTTTTCCAATAATAAGGGTTGAGAGCGTTAGTGTCTGTGATTTTTTTCACTATGCAGAACGGATTGTGAGGAATCGCATATGACAGGCGAGAACGACTTCTTGGAGAAGGTAATGCAGAGAGGGCAGCTAGCACAAAAAGGCCGATCGCTACGTTGCCCGACCGACCTTTCTTATTTGAGAGGATCGTTTTGAATCGTTTGTTGAACGATGTGCACCGGTTACACCATTACCCAGGAAGACATATAATGTATCGAAGTGGGAACCTCATTCATTATTGGAAATATGATTAATGGAGGCCGTTATAAAAAAAAGGAAAGCACAAACAAAAACACAGACTTCAAACGCAGACCGCATTGCCTTGGTTGCCGCAATTATAGTTGCTGCAGGCTCTGCCGTAGCTTTCAATGCTTTGCTGAAGGACAGAACAGAAAAAGAAGAAGTCCCTCCTGTGGTGGGGGTGTTGTAGATTCATGGTACTTTTGTATTTACTAACTACTACTGAGAAGTAAGAGCACTATTGTGAGGATGCCCCTTATGTCGCAGTTTGGTCCTCTTGTTTATTATTGTTCTATTCTCTTAATTAAGTCTATAATGTAGTCAAACAATTAAATCTACTGGAGGATCATGATGTTAGATGAAAAAGTTTATGATTTATATACTGAAAAATTCAAAAATCAGAAACGAATTTTAATCAATACAGGTAGTGATCAAAATATAATACAAATCGCAAGAAAAGATCCAAAAGTATACGAGATATACAAATCATTACTCAAAAAAGACTATATACATTACTACCACGACAATCATATATCAAAGTTATACAAACGAGAATTTGTAGAAGAACTATTCAAGAGAAAAGATCTAATCAAAGAAAACGGCGTTTTCTACACGTTGGACAAGCCAGCTGGGCGAAAAGTTAATGAAGAAGTTCCCAAGCGCTTGCTCGTGTTGTTTACATGTATGCCAAACATGAAATATTTTGATAGTTGCTTAATGCCTCATAGGATGTTTCCTGTATTTTTCGAAGGCATCGAAGGGACTGTAAAATAAATTGTGTAAACTCCTAAACCAGACTACTATAGAAGTAGACAACGAGAGGCAGGAGAACACGATGGGAATGTTTACAAAGGAACAGCTAC
>NZ_JBHTJZ010000021.1:0-133402 GCF_042675905.1 Paenibacillus chungangensis
TTCCACCTCGCGATGGACACCCTTGCTCTTGGCTAATGGTTGGCAACTGCAAGCCCCCATAGCGGACTTTCACCGCCTAGCTACGCGCCATGCGTGGCGCACCGCCAATAAGCCGCAAGCTCCAAAGTGGAGCTTGCGGCTGCATACGGTTTATTTGTTGCTTACATCGCGCTCAAAGTCTCAGTAAGCACCGGAACGATTTGCGATTTGCGGGATACGACGCCTTTCAACAGCGCCTTATTGTCGCTAAGCGTGACGTTGAACGCCTTCTCAACAGCCTCCGCCTTGCCGCCAAGCGCCAAGCCGATGGAATCGTTGTTCAGAATGTCAGTCACGACAAGCAGGAACAAGTCCAAGCCTTTCGCAGCAATGATCTCGTTCAGCGCGTTCTCCAGGTCTGCGCCGCGTCCGATGACATCGTTCGTGTCAACCGCATTTACTTGCGCGATTTCCACTTTGTAGTTGCCCATGGAGAATTCCTTCGCATCCAGAGAGATCAGCTGGGCGATCGTCTTGTCGCTCAGGTCCGCGCCCGCCTTCAACATATCCAGACCGTACGCCTCGGCGTCAACGCCTGCAATGGCTGCCAGTTCCTTCGCTGCGGCAACATCCTGATCGGTGCAGGTTGGCGATTTGAACAGCAGGGAATCCGAGATGATAGCAGACAGCATAAGTCCTGCAACTTCCTTGCGGATAGCTACGCCATTCTCTTTGTACAGCTTGTTCAGAATCGTCGCTGTGCAGCCCACTGGCTCCGCGCGGAAGTAGAGTGGTCCGCTAGTCTCGAAGTTAGCGATGCGGTGATGGTCGATAACTTCAGCTACTCTTACCTTGTCAATATCGTTCGCACTCTGCTGGCGTTCGTTATGGTCGACCAGGATAACTTGCTCTGCTTCATCAGCCACATGCTCAACCAGGCGTGGTGCTTGGAAGCCAAAGTAATCCAGAGCATATTGCGTCTCCGCGCTTACTTCGCCCAGACGTACAGCTTCAACGTTCTCTCCCAGCTTGCTCTTAAGCTCCGCATAAGCGATAGCTGATGTAATCGTGTCGGTATCGGGATTTTTGTGTCCAAAGATCAATGTTTTGCTCATATCCAGTAACTCCTTAATCAGTATTGATTCCTTCCGGGCGCAATACCTTCACCGCAAGGAATCTGCCTCTATCATTATACACTAAAACCTATTATACCTTTAAGTTCTATGTATTCCTATACTTTTAGTGTGATTTAAATTTAACAAAGGCGATCCGGCAGCCGGTAACTCAACCGATGCGGATCGCCTTCTCTATTCTCTATTCTCTATGCTCTAAAGCTCTTCAGGAACTCCACGGCCAGGCCGATGTCACCCTCTGGGTTCGTGCCCACTTCGCGCTCGATTGTCAAATAACCCTTGTAGCCAATATCATTCAGCGCCTTCAAGTAGTTGTTCCAGTCCACGCCGCCTTCACCGAGCGGAACCTCGCGGAACGCTTCGCCCTTCTCCGCCATCTCCGCGATCTTCTCATGGTCCGTCTCCACTTTGTAGCCGTATGCGCCATATACATCGCGGGGATCAATGTCTCGCAGCTTGATGCCATCCTTCGCATGCGTGTGAACGATGTAGTCCTTCAGCGTATAGACGCCTTGAACGGGATCATCACCTGTCACCATCACCATATTGGCCGGGTCGAAGTTGACGGAGACGCCGTTCGTTCTCAGCGTGTCCAGGAATTCCTTCAGATGAGCGGACGTCTCAGGACCCGTCTCGATTGCGAAGTAAGCGCCCATATCGCTGG
The DNA here is from genome assembly GCF_042675905.1 of Paenibacillus chungangensis. Taxonomy (NCBI): domain Bacteria; kingdom Bacillati; phylum Bacillota; class Bacilli; order Caryophanales; family Paenibacillaceae; genus Paenibacillus; species Paenibacillus chungangensis. Next base: position 1,777 of record NZ_JBHTJZ010000021.1, read on the forward strand.
CGAACTGACTCAATTCCTCACACGCTTCCTGCATCGCCGCATAGACTGCTCCATTGCGGTCGTCCGGCACGATCCCGATATGCGTGGTCACGATGTTGGTGCCCAGCTCCATGCCCAGCTCCATGATCCGCTTCGACTTGTCGATCTTGGCTCGGTTCTGCGAAGCATCCTGGAAGCCGTGGCCGCCCAGATCGCCCACAAGTGCCGAGATTTCAAGGCCGAGCGATGCGATGTAGCTTTTGAATTCCTTGCGCTGAGCAGCCGTCAGATTATCGGGGTCCATCTCCCCTTTGACCGCATAGATTTGAACGCCGTCGGCTCCCAGTTGCTTCGCTTTTACCAATCCTTCTCTTACGCCCACCTGGAAGCTGTCCACAATAACGCCGATTTTATTGGTAATGATCGTTTTTTGCACGTTACGCCACGCTCCTTTTTTATTGAACTTAGATGGATTCCCACATTTGTTTCACGTAGTTGAAGCCCATCTGTGTGCCTTTGCGACACTCCTCCATACCTTCGAACTCGATGGAGATATAACCGTCATATCCGCTCTCCTTCACGATGCGAAGCACATGCGGCATATCGATATCGCCTTGTCCGACGACAGCGCCACGCAGCCAATTGCCTGACGACGTATTGAACCAACCTTCGCCCGGATTACGGTAGGACGGACGATAGTAGAAGTCCTTCACATGCACCATAGAGGCTATGCCGACGTTCCTGGCAACGGCTACTGCAGGATTCTCGTCCGCGCAGAGGAAGTTGCCGATATCCAGCGTTGTACGGAAGTTCTCTCTGTCGACTGTATTCACAAGCGCCTGTACGCGATCGCTTTGCTGAATGAAGAAGCCGTGGTTCTCCACGCTGGTCGTAATGCCGAGCGGCTTCGCATAGTCGGCGATGCGACGGCAAGCCTCCGCCAGCCTAGGCAGCTGATTCAGGAAATTCATAATGGACAGATCCTTGGAGCTGGCCACATCGTGACGCATGCGCTTGATTCCCATAGCCGCGCAGACGTCAACCTCCTTCTTCACCCGCTCGATTTCCTTCTCCCACTCTTCATCGTTCAAGTCGGCGAAGTTCGCTCCGATCGCGTAGTTGGACAGCTCAATGCCCGCTTCGCTAGCGGCATTGCGGATTTCTTCCACCAATGCTGGCTCGTCCGGCAGCACAACGCCCAGCGGTACGATCTCCGCATGATCGGCGCCCATCTCCGCAATGGCGCGGACAGTTCCCGGCAATGTCAATTCTCCCGCTTGGTACGCTCTATACAAGCTGTAAGTGCTTATTCCCAGTTTCATAATTTAACTTCCTCTCCTTTTGCTGCTGATTCGTAGATGCCGCACAGTATTTTCATTATTTCCACACCGTCTTGCACCGGACTGATCGGCTCCGTGCCGTTCTTCACATTGTCGACGAAGTGATTGATTTCATTCTGGAACGCGCTGTTGAATTCGAAAGATTTATGATCCGTCTGCGGATAAATGTTCACAATGCGGTCATTCATCTCTGAGACGATCAGCGTCTCTGGCTCAACCTCAATGCCGCCCTTCTCGCCGAATAGGCGAACGGTCGTCTCATCCTTCTTCGCATGTAGAGTAAAGCTAACATCTACCATCAGAGAAGCCCCGTTCTCGAAGCGAATGATGGCATTCGCCAGATCTTCCACCGTATTTCTCTCTGCGTCATAGTCAGCCGCTTTATAGAAGGACAGGTCTTTAATATTGGAGCGGTTGCCCAGCTTGCGATACGTATTCGCGCTGATGCTCACCGGCTTCGGACGCCCCATCAAGTACCAGCACAGGTCGATGACATGCACGCCGATATCGATCAGCGGGCCGCCACCGGAACGCTTGATGTCAGAGAACCAACCGCCCGGGTTGCCCAGACGTCTGAACGTTTGCGCCTTTGCATAATAGATTTCGCCGAACTCGCCTTTGTCCGCCAACCCTTTCAGCAATTGGGCATTCGTATCGTAACGGCGGACAAAGCCCACCTGAAGTATTTTCCCCGACTTCTCTACCGCTTCCTGAACTTTAAGCGCTTCCTCTACGGTGCGGCACAGCGGCTTCTCCACCAACACATGCTTGCCCGCCTCCAGAGCGGCGATGCTGATCTCCGCATGACTATTATTCCATGTACAAATGCTGACCGCTTCAATGTTAGGATCTGCCAGCAGTTCGCGATAATCAGTGTACACCTTCTCGGCGCCGTATTTCTCCGCCGTCTTGCGAGCCCTCTCCTCATTCAGGTCGCATACCGCATAAATCGTAGCTTCCTCGTTCTTTTCATAGGAGTTCAAGTGCATAGCTGATATAGAACCTGTGCCGATGACGCCGATCTGTACTGGTTTCATTAGCCAATCTCCTCTCAATAATTACCAATTTCAATACATTATATCCTATATTATAATGAAGCTTTTACACTCCACTCTATCGTATTATAATATGACTAGAAGTTAAAGCCATGTAGCACAGTGCGGTTTATTTGTATAATTGTGCTTTGAAGAGGTGAGCGTATGTATTTGGAAGCCGATACTGACAACTCGTTATTGAACAACGATATATCTTTGCCGGAGAAGATGGATATGCCCGATCCTCACTTCCCCATCAAGCTTCATCAGATAGAGTGGAAGAAGCCTGACTCGCTTCTATTCCCGCCGCATTGGCACGAACATCTGGAATTTCTGTATGTGGTATCGGGAACAATGGAAGTGGCATGCGGTTCCACGGTTATACAAGCGGTTCCTGGCGATATGGTAGTTATTAACAGTAATGAGCTCCACCAAGGAATGTGCCTGTCTCCTGATTTGTTCTACTATGCGCTTATTGCGCATCCTTCTATTCTGCACAGCTCGTCCGCGGATGCGGCGGAGACGAAGTTCATCGTCCCGATTGCTCAGAATCGCTTAATTATTCGCAATCATATTCGCAGCAACGATGCCGTCAATGCTTGCATGCTGACGATTGTGAAGGAGATGAAGGAGAATGGCTTTGGCTACGAGCTGGCGATCAAGTCTGAATTGTACCGGCTGTTGACACTCCTGCTGCGCAGCCATGTGGAGACAGTGCTGACGAAGGACGAATTCGACGAGCGGATGAAGAATGTCAAGCGGTTCGAGCCGGTCTTCCGCTACATTGATCAGCATTATATGGAAGAGCTCCCCGTGGAGGAGCTTGCCGCCATCGCATCGCTCAGCCGCTATCACTTCAGTCGGTTATTCAAGGAGCTGAGCGGCCGTACGATAACGGAATATATTACGGCCATTCGGCTGAACAAGGCGGATTACTTATTACGCAATACTGCGCAGACCGTCTCCGAGATCGCCAGCGCGTGCGGCTTCAATGATATCTATTACTTCAGCAAGACGTTCAAAAAATATAAACATCTGGCGCCGTCCGAATTGCGAAGAGGGAATTAGAGAAGCTGCATGGCAAGGCTTATCCGAAGCGGCTCCGTCTAACAGTGCCGATATAAATAACGCGCCAGCTCGAGCCTTCCGTCCTCGCTGACCTCCACACCTTCATCGCGCAAATATAGACTTTGAAGGAGTCTCCCTTCGTCGCTGGACAGAGCGATCTCTCCCTTCGCATTGACGATACGGTGCCATGGCAAGCCCTCCTTCTTGCTCATGGCATGTAGAATGCGTACAACCTGCCTAGCCGCACGGGGGCTGCCCGCGAGGGCGGCCACGCTCCCGTACGTCATTACCTTTCCCGGCGGGATGGCCTTGATAATGTCAATGACTGCTTTCGTGAACGGTTGCATCTTACCATCGCCCCCTGACTATGCTCCCGACGTCTTGGCCATCTCGCCCGGCGTCATGCCCCAATACTTGCGGAACACCTTCGTGAAGTAGCTGACGTCCCGATAACCTACACTGCTGGCCGCATCGTACACCTTGGCCCCGCCAAGCAGCGCGACCTTCGCCCGCTCCATCTTCCTCTCCAGCACATAAGCCGAGAACGGCTTCCCTTGCTCTTGCTTGAACAGCCGGCTCAAGTAGGACGAATTAATGAACAGCTTCTCTGACACGGTATGAAGTGTCAGATCCTCGTAGATACTCTCTTCAATCATGACGAGCACCGCTTCTACCGTGCGATGTCCCGCCGCTCCCCGCTTCTGCATCAGATGTTGAACGAAGCGGTGAATCAGACGATGGAGATAGTCGCGCATCTGCTCCTTCGTTGCAATCGTCTGCAAGTTCTGCATATACGGAAAATCTTCTCCGGCTACTTCCTTCACAGAGCATCCTCGCTGCTGAATGAGCCGTACGAGCAGACTGTTGAAGTAAAGAATCGATTCCCGGACCTGCTCCACATGCTCTGCGCCATCCATCACAGCAGTCCACAACTTATCCATCGCCTTCAGAGCAGCTTCCTCGTTGCCCCTCTCCAGTCCGATCTCCAGCTCGCGCTCCAGCTCCGGCCGTGCGACATTCTCCCCCTCCAGCTCGAATCGCTCCTGATAAGTGGCCGCAATGCCGTTGCCGTAGACGAGTCGCTTCTGCAGCGCTTGCCGCGCTTGCTCATACAGCTTGTTCATCTCAAGCGGCTCACTCGTGCAGGCGCTGATCCCGCTACTGGCTGTCAGCTTGAATATCTGCCTCACAATATTCAGCAGCTTCTCGATGGAGGCGTTGACATGATGAAGGAAGCCCTCGCGATCCTCCGTCCCCATGGAATGGAACACGATCACCGTAGATCCGTCGAAGTCGGTGAACATCCATGCCTCGCCTTCCTCCAGGCATTCTCTGGCGATCGACTTGACAGATACTTGCAAGAGGGATGTATCCTTCCCGCTGAATCTCTCCTCGTCCTCCGACAGCGGATCTATATCCACAATGGCCACGCAGTAATAGCCTTGCGGCTGTATGTCCAGCAGCACGTCCCCACTGCGCCGCTCCAGCTCCCATGCCGAGTACTGCCCATGCAGCCAGTTGCGAAGGAACATCTCCTGCAGATAGGGCAGATGCTGCTTCCACTTCTCCTTTAACGCCGCATGGTTGTGCAGCTCATCCAGCTTGGCTCGAAGCTCCCCGGCCGCGGACAGCACCGCATCCAGAATCTCCCTGTCGCCAGCGGGCTTAAGCAGATATTGGCTTACCCCGTACGTCATTGCGGACTGGGCGTATTCGAAGTTGTCGTGGCCGCTAAGCACGATCATTTTCACCAATTGACCGCTTGCCTGTATTTCCTTCGCCAGCTGGATGCCAGACATGCCGCTCATCTGCACGTCCAGCAGCAGAATGTCCGGTCGCTTGCGCTCCGCCAGCGCGAGCGCTTCCTCTGCGCTTGCTGCCAAGCCAACCACATCGATGCCGTGCTCTTCCCAGCCGATATCGTTAGCCAAGTGCAGTCTTAGGCGCGGCTCATCCTCTACAATAATCAATTTCATGCCGTCACCTCCATCACGGACAGAAGAACCTTCCACTACACTCCAGGGAGTGGCAGCAGAAGGTTCTTATACCCTTACTTCAACTTTATGTTAGACCATTACTTCTGGCTGTTATACCACTCTCTGGCGTCTTCCACCATCTCCTTGCCGCCATTCGCCTCCCATTGTGCCAGATAGGAATCGAACGTGTCAAGGGAATCTGATCCGCCGATATACTTCATGTAAGTATCCTCGGAGAACTGCATCAGCGATTGCGTATACTTGGACACACTCTCGATCGGCTTCGCCTTGGACATCGGATCTACGACGAAGTTGCCTTCCGCTTGCTGCTGGAATTGCTCGTAATAGCCTTGCAACACAGGGTCCTTGCGCACACGCGCCTGCCAGTAATCCTCATAGACGCGCTGATCGGTGCCTGTCAGGAAGTGGCTCGCATTGTTCAGATCGTCGTTGAACTTCGGCAGAATCGGATAGTATTTGCCGTCCTCCACCTTGTGGTGTACGCCTTCTTCACCAATGACCAGTTCCTTGAACAGGTTCTCTTCCAGCTTCATGTTTATTAGATTCATCGCATGCTCTTTGTTCTTCGCCCACTTCGGAATGGCGATGTAGTAGCTGATGCCGGCCCCAGCGCCTACGGAAGGCTTGCCGCTGTCTCCCGTCAAGTAAGGAAGCGTCTCAAGCTTCGCATCCGGGAAGTTCTTCGCCAGCGCGCTCACGATGGACGGGGAGCTCCACCAAGCGACGCTCATTATCGCAGCCTTGCCGCTTGTGAATTTCTCAATCACCTTCGAACCGGTATTAATCGGCCATTCGGAATCGATCAAGCCCTCATCGTACAGTTTGTTCATGAAGGCCAGATAATCCTTCATCTTCGGATGCTGCGCCTGCTGGATCAGCTCGCCGTTCAACTCACCCCATGCGAATGCGTTGCTGGACAGCGTCGGAATATCGAACGTCGTGGCAATTTCCGGGAAGATGCTCTTGTAACCGGACAGCGGTATAACGTTTTTCTTCTCTTTGATCGTCTTCAACACATTGTACAGCTCGTCGCGATTAGTTGGTATTTCCAGCCCAAGCTCATCCAGCCAGTCCTTGCGAATGACCAGATTGGTGCTGGCGGACAGTCCCGTCCCGCCTTCCGGAACACCATAGATTTTGCCGTCTACCGTAGCCGCTTTCCAGGTCTCTTCATTGATGCCCGCCTTCAGATTGTCGCCGTACTGTTCCAGCAGCTCATCCAGCGGCTCCAGCGCGCCCGCTTCCACCAGATTGTAGAACTGGTCCTTGCCCAGCTTCATGAAGTCGTAAGGCTCCTTGTTCGCCATAAGCAGGTTCAGCTTCTCGTTGAACATCTCTTCCGGCAGCATGTCATACTTGACCTTGTAACCCGTCTTCTCCTCCAAGAACTTCGCGACATAATCGTTATTAGGATCGAAATGGTTGAACGGCTGCAGCTGTCTCAGCGTCGGCTTATCGCCATCCAGCACGTTTTTGGCACCTTCGTCCGTCTTTTCTTTATCCCCGCTGTTGGAGCCGCCGCTATTCGTTGCTTGCGGCTTGTCGCTCCCCTTATTCGTTTCCTTGCCGCTATCTGACCCGCTGCAGGCCGCCGTTACGACAACCAGCACCATAATCATCATGAGCGATATCAATTTTTTCATCTCTGTTTTCCTCCCCTTCGGCATTGTTGAATGATGGAATGATGGTTGAACCCTCTCTATGCACTGCCATCCGGCTGTCCTTGCTTCTCTCTCTGGCTTGATCCACTACCCCTTCACAGATCCAAGCATGACCCCCTTTACGAAATACTTCTGCAGGAATGGATAGACGAGAATGATCGGAATTGTCGCGACGATAATCGCTGCCGCCTGAATCGCTTGCGGCGAAGCGTTCATCGCGGAGTTGACGTCAATCATATCCGTCCGCATGAAGATGTTGTTGGCGGATGCCAGAAGCTCCTTCAAGTACAACTGCAGCGGCTTCAATTCCGGATTACTGATGTACACCATCGCCATGAAGAAGTCGTTCCAGAACTGAACGGCGAAGAACAGTGCGATCGTGGCCAGAACGGGCATGGACAGCGGCATTATAATACCGTAAAAAATTCTGAAGTTGCTCGCCCCGTCAATTTTGGCGGATTCCTCAAGCGCGTCCGGCAAGCTCTCGAAGTAGCTTTTGATGACGAGTAAATTGAAAACATTGACCATTGCCGGCAGGAACAACACAGGAAGCTTGTTGACCAGCCCAATGTTGCTGAGCAGTAAGTAGGTCGGAATCAGTCCGCCGCTGAACAACATCGTGAAGACGAATAACAGAATGAACCACTTGCGTCCTCTAAGCCGCGTCCGTGATAGCGGATACGCCGACATCGTCGTCATAAGCAAGCCCAGCAGCGTGCCGACTACCGTTACGATAACGGAATTCCGGAAGGCTCCGAGGAACATGCTGTCGGTTATAACGAAGTTGTACGTGCCGAATTGAATATCGACGGGAAGCAGCCCGACCTGTCCCGAGATGACCGCCTCCTCGCTACTTAGCGATTTGGCGATCAGATTGAGGAACGGGAACAGCGTAACCACGCCCAGGAACACGAAGAACAGATAGTTGCTAGCGGTGAACAGCTTGTCGTATAAGGATGTTTTGTGTGTCATCTTCGTTGTCTCCCTTCTACCAAAGCCCGCGCTGCAGGAACTTTCGGCTTAAGTAATTGCCCGTCAATATGAGGATAAGTCCCACGACAGAATCGAATAATCCCACTGCGGTAGAGAAGCTGTAATCCTGTTGTCCGAGACCGATCCGGTACACATACGTCCCGATAACGTCGGCAACGGAGTAGACGAGCGAATTGTACATGACGAGAATTTGCTCTGTGCCAGCCTCCAGAATGTGTCCCAAGCGAAGGATGAACATCAGAATGATGACGGGAATCAAGCCGGGCAGCGTAATGTGCATGATCTGTCTGAATCTACCCGCTCCGTCGATCTTGGCTGCTTCATATAGCTGTGGATCGATGGAAGCGATGGAGGCCAGGTAGATAATCGTGCTCCAGCCGACCTCCTTCCATCCCGCAGACGTGACCAGCACGGACCGGAATACGTCGGTGTCCATGAAGAAGCGGATCGGCTCGCCGCCAAGCGATACAATAATGCGGTTCACGATACCACCGTCCGTAGACAGCAGGTCGATGAACAAGCCGCTAACGATAACCCATGATAGGAAGTGCGGCAAATAAACAACCGTCTGAATACTGCGCTTGAATAGCATGTTCTTGATCTCGTTCATCAGTATGGCCAGCACGACCGGTAACGGGAACAAAAATACAATTTTATAGAAGCTGATAATCAGCGTGTTGCGGAATACGACAGCGAAGTCCGGTGACGAGAACAGCCGCTCGAAGTTCATCCATCCTACCCACGGGCTAGCCTTCAGACCATCGAATATATTGAAATCCTTGAACGCGATGACGATGCCGTACATCGGCGTATATTTAAAGAGAAGCAGGAACAATATCCCCGGTATGAGCATGAGATACAAATCCCAGTCTCTGCGCACATCAAGACCAAGCCTTTTCGCATAAGTTGAAATCATTGCCAGTGTCATCCCTTCCCCTGTTGTCGCTTCTGCAGTTCTGCTTGATGAGTCATCCTAATTGCAGGTGACAAGGATGGTCTTCTCATTCGTCTTCATGCCATCAACATATATCTCGATGACGATAGCATTCTCTCCTTGATCAAGCTTGACCTTGTCTGCGAAGTGGATCGGCTCGCTTGGATCTGTCTGGCCTGCGCGCGGATTCGCGCGATTGCCGTTAAGCTTCGCCTTCTTTCCGTTGATCTTCACCTCCACGTATTCACCGAAGCCCAGTACCGTGACTGTGCCTTGAAGCTGAAGCTGATGATGATCGACAGTGATGCCGTCATAAGCTCGGAAGCCTTCCAGCAGAGACGCCCTCACCTCATCTCCCATCGCATACAGACCGGCCACAAGCTGCCGCTTCTCTCTCATGCCCGACGGATCTGCCGCCGATATGACGAACCCTCCATCGGGGATATCGCTGTCGTTCGGATCGACGTTCGCCCAGTTCCAGTTCATCGCCTGCTCCTTGTTCGCCGTATGCACCACTTCCCCGGTACCGGCTACCGCGATTTCTACGCCCCACTTGCTCGTATCCGTCGACAGACCGAATTCGTTACTGAAGACATTAATATTGCCTTCATTCCGGTTCATGTTCAGGAAGTCTCCTTCCAGGAACCCATCCGGCTGGCCGGGCATACTTATTCCCAGCTGGTACGACTTCACGTATTCTTCGTCATTCAAGGCCGCCTTCACCGTATCGAAGTTGACCAACGAGTAGTCGAACAGCATCATGCCGTCCGTCTTCTGCTTCGCAGCCTGGAACACGGTGCGCTGCAGCTCCGGCTCTCGCACATTGCTTAGCGCGATGGAGGCGTACAACGGGACTTCTCCCCGGGTCAATATATTGCCAAGCGTCATATAATGCTCAATCTCCGATTCCGTGCTCTGGTAAGTTCCAATCATCAGGAAATCCAGATTGCCGATATAGCCTGTGTTGTAATAGTCGTCTGTGTAGATGCGATCTTCTGTGAAGCCAAGCCTCTGGTCATAGCGGAAGTCCGGGCTGGCCCAGTTAATGCCGTTCATATACAGCGAATCGTACCAGGAGCCGACGTATGCGGATACCTGAATCGGCTTGCCCTTCTCCTCGCTGTATTCGTCCGCCAGCTGCCGCACCTCGTCCGTGAAGCTCTTGATGACGCCGGAGCGGAACGCCCACCAGTCCAGATAATACTGACCCTCGACCCGGGTTGCACGTCCTTCGCTGTCGTATACAAGCTTATACACATCGTCCGGCCAAGCTTCCAGTTCCTTGCCTCTCTCCTCCAAGTACGCCTCGAACTGCCCTCTTGTCTCTTCGCTGAAATCCGCGAAGTAATTGTCATACCGTCCACGGTCAAGGTTAATGCCGTCCACGTCGTAGTTTTTTATGATTTCTTCGAATGTAGCCAGCTGATAATCTCTAACGTCTTCATTCGCCGGGTTGACGAAGGCAACGATTTTATTGGCGGCTGCACTTTGGCGAATCGGCACGATCTGCCCACCGTCCTCTGGACGGTACACCTTCTCCTCCCACTCCGGATACGCATCCAGTACCGCATTCTCGTGCATCGAGCCTTCCGCGAATACATTCACCGCCGCGTGAATCGTCAAGCCTAGAGCACGGCTATGCTTGACGAACTCCTCTAGCAGATCCAGCTCCGGATTCACTCCGACACGGTTGGGGTCGGTCATCTCGCTCACATAAGGCCGCCCTGTCAGATCGTTCTTCTTGTAAGAGACGAAGCCCTCATAGCCCTTCACATCAAGAAGGATTCCCGTTATGCCGGCATCCGCCGCCTTGACGAGCATGTTATAGACATCCTCGCTTGATTGGAACTTCTTCGCATTAGGGCCCTGCTCCACCCACATCAGCACTTCCTCGTCTGTTACGATCGGTCCAGGCTTGTAATACACGACCGTCGATGTCCGCGCCAGCTCTTCTCCGTCCCTCGTCAGTACGGTGTCGACGTAATTCACGCCCTCTTGAAGCGTCAATGCCGCTTCGAATAGTCCCGACTCGCCGAGCGTTACGGGAACGCCGTACACGGTAAGGGTATCGCCCGGCTGCATATGCGTGACGCCGCCGCTAAGCGTGAAGTTCTGCTCGTTCACAGTGAACATCGACTGCTGATCCACCTTCACGCTAGGGCGCGGGCCGCTGCTGATAATCTCGGCCAGAGGCACGACGTCGCCGTTCTTGCGCAGCTTGATCACATCGCCCAGCTGGAAGTTCTCCGCCAGGTACTTCTTGAAGCCCTTCGACGCATAAGAATCATCGTGCGCCAGCAGGAGGAAGCCGCCCTCCGGAATAACGACATCCACCGGCGCCGGCTCCCATGCCGGCGGCAATCCATTCACGGACGGATTCACCACTTGTACAACCTTGTTCTGATGATCCATCACGACGGCGACATAATACTTGGGAACGGTATACGAATTCCCGTATAAGTGCGAGATCAGCGCTACATAGTCGCTCTTGCCCGACAAGTCCTGATCGACATAAGCGATAGCATGGCGCGGACCGTTCAATTCTATCGTAATATCGGTTGGCTCCGCTTCCACTTCAATAAGGTCTTCCGCCGCGGCTGCTAGGTTATCGTTCGATTCCGTCGTCGATCCGCTCGACGCAGATCCTCCCGTACCAGCTTCGCCGTTCTGAGCAGACACTTGTATTGCCGATGACGGCCACAGAGCAAGCACTAAGCTGCATATCAACGCCATACACCATATCCTCCTCATATTTACCAGCCCCTTCTTTTGCGATTTCTGTTGCAGGTTCGGTGTTGTTCCTTGTCATTGTAGCTGGAATCGCTTACAGCTCACTAGACGGGGATGATGACTTTCATTGGTAACTTGATGACTTCCCCCTGCAATCACATATTTCTATAGGCTTCAAAATTCGGCTTCAAAATAAAAACGAGCTAATGCGGGGAGATAACCCGGTATTAGCTCGTTTGACGTATATTTCATACTGTTCACGTATGCCCCACTTTGGAGCTCCTGTGTAGGCTGCATACACTAATCGACTCATATGCCTCATTATGGAGCTCGGCGCACCACTCAAGCCGACGCTTCCGTCTCGCGTTCCAACGGGAAGCGCATTGCAACCATCGTCCCCTCTCCTGCCACACTCTCAATGTACAGCATGGCCGAGTCCCCATAATACAGCTTCAAGCGGCCCAGCACATTGCGCAGTCCGAACAGCTCCTTATGCTGCTGCTCCGTAATCGCCACCAGCTGCTCCCTGCTCTCCAGCCGCTTCAGCTCCCTCTTCATGTATGTCAGTCGATCCTCATCTATGCCTGCACCGTTATCCTGAACCGTCAAGCAGAGCATGCCGTCCTCCAGCGTGCTCGTGATGACCAATTCACCGCCCGATCCACGCTTCTCCAATCCGTGCAATATCGCATTCTCCACGATGGGCTGCAGCAGCAGCTTCAGCACGTGAATATCCTTCGTCTCCTCCGCGATATCGAAGCGCACCGTGAACTGGTCCATGAATCGGAACTGCTGGACGCGCAGATAATACATCAGATGTTCCAGCGTCTCGGATACCGTGAACGTTTCTCGTCCCTTGCTCAGATTGAGTCTGAAAAACTTAGACAAATTCAACACCATCTCGCTAATTTCGTCTGCTTCATAATTTTTAGCGGTCCAATAGATGGAATCCAACGTGTTATACAGAAAATGAGGGTTAATCTGTGAATGCAGAAATTTTAGCTCTGTCTTGCTAAGCTGCAGCTGATGCTCGTAAATATCCTGTATCAGCCGCTGCTGGTCGGCAATCATGCCGTTGAACGCTTCCGTCAATGCGCCGAATTCATCCTTCCTCGCATTGGTCAGACGTGTGCCGAACTTGCGAAGCCTCATCTGCTTCATTCCGTGCAGCAAGCTGGACAGCGGTGCGGCAATGCTCTTATAGACAACGAGTGAGATTAAAAATGCCAGCACCACGCTGAGCAAAATAATAATATTCGTGAATTGGGACAGCTGCCGCGATTCCTTATACAATTCGCCCTCGGGCTGCATCATGACCAGCGACCAGCCAGATTGCGCCGATTGCATTCGCCATACCAGCATGCCAGCCTCCACTCCAGCCGCCTTCCTGCCTTCCAAGTGTCTCCACTCGTCCTCCACATAAAGCTCGTTTGTGCCTGCAAGCAATCTTCCATCGGGTGAGTACAGATAGATAGAGGTATCCGGAGTTACCTGGAGCTGCTCGATCATGCCAAGCAGCTTATCCCGCGAGATCGTCAGAATGAGCACATTGGAAGCGCTATACAGCTTGTGCACATCCATAATGCGCATGAAGCTGACAGTCCCGTAACCGAATAATGGAGAAGGTTCTCCTTGTCTCATCGGCGCATACAGCACCGTTTTCCCTCCCGCCTGCTCCACTTCGGCGAACCATGACTCTTCCCGATAATCCAGCTTCCGCCCGCCGTGCTGGGTAGATAACAAGAAGCTTGAAGGTGTATGAAGAATCGATATTTCCTTCAGATAGCCGTTAATCGCTGTTATGTTAGTTAATCTGTCGATAATGTTGTAGAACCCATACAACTCGCTCGGCAGTAGAATGTCGGCGGCTTCATGAAGCACGGGCTCTATGCTATGATCTGAAGAGATAAGAGCTGATAGATTGTCCAAATCCTGCAGCACCAGATCGATATTGCTCAGCGCGGACTGAAGGCTGTTCAACGTCCGCTCATCGGTCTGCCCTTCCAAAATATCTGTTGATCTGAAATTCGCGAACAAACTGACCCCGACAAGTGGGATGAGAATAAACAGAAAATAGATCGTCAGGCGAAACTGAACGCGCTCCTGATACATATGGCGAAGCTTCCCGTACAATACCGTCACGGCCCCAGTCCCTCCCACGCCTTGCTGTCTCTGAACCATGCGTTCACTTCATTGGATATTTCCCAGCCGCCCTCTCTAATCCACTGCTTGACGAACTCATCGAACGCATTGCCCTGACTGATCCCCATAATAATCTGAGTGAACGCCTCGTCCTCCAGCTTCTGCAGCTTCGTCCCGTATCTTCCCATAGAGGGGGTCGGCGGTCCGCGAAAGTCGCTTCGCAGCACATGCGCCAGCACATACTCCACATTGTCGTTCATCTCATATTGCTTCCCTAGCGAGTCCAGCCGCTCCTTGCGTACGGCAGGATCATTAGGATCGGCGATCGCATGCAGCGTTCCGCGGTAGATATGCTCGTTATGCTTCCCTTCATCCGTTACCATGACGCCGTTATCCAAGTGCCATACCTCGCCCTGAAAGCCAAGCTTCAAATCCCGATAGCCTTTCCCGGCAATAAAGGCAAGCACCTGAATGACCTCTTTCGCATTCCCGCTTCCAGCGGGAATAACGCTATACGATTGCAGCAGATCGCGTTCAGCAGTACCCGACAGTCCATCCTTGCCTACGGGATAAGGAAGTCTGATCCACTGCGCGTCGGGGTCCTTCAGCATGTTGTCCAGTATCGGTCCTCGCGTGTCGAACCAATTGGCCGAGAACATCCCGACGCGACCATTGACGATTTTATTAACGAAGGTGCTGTTCTTGTTCAAGATGAATTCCCGATCCAATATCCCGTCTCCGTACAGCATGGCCAAAAAGCTCAGCGCTTCCTCCGTCTCTGGTAGAATACCGCTATAGACAAGCTCACCATCCACTTCCTTCCACTGCATAATACCGTTGACGCTGCGCGGTACGCCGAACGCCCCGAAGAACGGAGCGGTCCGCGACAAGCCGGCGGGCATAATCGTAATGCCCCATGTGTCGTCACGGCCATTGCCGTCGGGATCATCGTAAGTGAATGCCCGCATGACTTCGTAGTAATCCTCCAAAGTGACAGGAGGATCAAGTCCCAGCGCATCCAGCCAATCCTTCCGCGCATACATCACTTCATTGCCCGATACTTCGGTAAGACTGGGAACGGCATAGATATCACCATTGAATGTCACCCCATCCCACGCTTCTGGAGGAAACGCTTCCAATAGTTCGCTGCCGTATTGCTCCAGCAATCCTCCGAGGGGCATAAGCGCTCCCTCCTCGACGAATCGCGATACCCATGCGGGATCACTCGTATTAATCAAGTCGGGGTGGGCATCCGATGCCATGATCAAATTCAGCTTCTCTTGATAGCTGCTGTAGGGGGGCGCGATAATGGTAATATCAATCCCTGTATGCTGCTCGATGTAAGCCAGATAAGGATTGCTGTTGTCGTTCAACCCCTCCGGGAAAGTACGGTTGGCATTGAAGACGACAAACGATACGGCGCTATTCACGGAAGAAGCAGCGGTCCGTGCAACAGTTGACAGTGTATCGGAAGACTCTCCCTGAGAAGAACTGCCCTGCAGCTCCGCTTGCTGTTCCAGATTGCCTGATATACTTCCTTCACAGCTGGATAATGCGCTAATGACAAAGAAGCACAAGGGGATAAGCAACAGCTTGCGGCTTTTTGTCGCCGCTCGATGTATCGCCCCTGACTTAACAGACGTTCTCTGTCTTTGCATAGTCACGTATACCCTCCTCATATGTATGATCGTTTGATGCCTGCTCCCGAGTTCAGAACCGGGAAGAACTGCGTTGCCAGAGGTATAAAAAAACCGCCCCGCCGTAGACGGGACAGCTTCTCTTCCGATCAGGAATTGTAAAACTTAACTAACTCATCCGCCACCACGGATAACTCCGCATCAATTCGCTTCTGCCGCTGCTGCTTGTTGAACAGGATGGCGATCTGCTCCGGGAATTGCTGTTCGATACCGCACAACCGGATCGCTTCATCGAACTTCGCCGGATGAGCTGTCGCCAGCGACACCGTCACTTCGCCTGTCCCGGCGCATTTCTCCACAGCAGCTACACCGCATGCTGTGTGCGGGTCCAGCAGATAATCCGCTTTGGTTTTGTAATCCGATATCGTATCCAGGCATTCCTGACCCATCACGCCGTGAGCGGAGAAGTCGGCCTGCACCTTGCTAAGCAATTCCGGCGGCAGGACGATCTCGCCTTCCGTCTTGAAGTGCTCCATCAGCTTGCGAACTTGCGCGGCGTCCTCATTCAATACGTAATATAAATAACGCTCGAAGTTGCTCGCCACCTGAATGTCCATAGACGGACTGTAAGTGCTGCAGAATTCGCCAGGCATATACACACCTTCCTGCACGAATCTCTCCAGAATATTGTTCTCGTTCGTGGCCAATATAAGCTTGTTGATCGGCAGGCCCATTCGCTTGGCCAAGTAACCGGCAAATATGTCGCCGAAGTTGCCCGTCGGCACGCTGAAGTTAACGCGCTCGACAGACGTCTCCTGCTTCACGCGGAAGTAAGCATAGAAATAATACACCGTCTGCGCCATAATGCGGACGAAGTTAATGGAATTGATCGCAGCCAATTGATTGGCGGACTTGAAGTCCAGATCGGCGAACAATTCCTTAATCATGCGCTGGCAATCGTCAAAGTTGCCGTCAACGGACAGGTTCAGCACATTGTCGTCCTGTACAGTTGTCATTTGCAGCTCCTGCACCTTGCTGACCTTGCCATGAGGATGCAGAATGCATATTTTAATGCCCTCTTTGCCCCTTACGCCTTCAATGGCGGAAGCGCCGGTATCCCCTGACGTCGCGCCGAGAATATGAATTTTCTTGTTGTATTTGGTTGCGACATACGAATACAGCTGCCCCATGAATTGCAGGGCGATATCCTTGAATGCGAACGTCGGCCCGTGGAACAACTCCAGCAAGTACGTGCCTTCGTACAGCTTGCGAACAGGCGTCACTTCATCATGACGGAATGTGGAATAACTGGCTTCCACCATCTGCTTCAGGTCTTCTTCGGGAATTTCGCCATTCGTATAATAGGAGAATATCGCCATAACCAGCTCTTGGTAACTGAGCTGCTCCCACTGCTGCAACGTCTCCGTCGATATGACAGGAATTTCATTTGGCACGAGCAAGCCGCCATCGTTGCCCAGCCCCATCATGAACGCATCGATAAATCCAATATTGCCAACTTTGCCTCGCGTGCTGATATAGTCCATAAATCGATCCTCCTACTTGCCACCGCCATTATGCGGAATAGCTCTTGTTAGCATTTTATCATCGTTTGATGTGAAATTGAATTGCTAATCGAGAAAACTTCTATTAGGGAAGCTCGAAGAAGTCCGACCGCCCCCGTAGAATGATTATATAGGTGCAAGGTGCACCGCTGCATGACCGCCGTATTTTTTTACCATACTAACACATACTGCAACATAAATGGAACCCTGCACGTTAATAGTACTGAGTTTCGGCCAAACTTAATTACATCAGGGAGATGAACAACGATGAAGAAGAGAATATTGAATATGCTTATGATTGTAGCAATGGGTGTTGCACTGGCGGCTTGCGGTGCCGATCAGACAAATTCCAACAGTAATAACGGTGCCAACACGAACGCGAATTTGGAACCCGGCGAAGGAAACGCTGGCAACAACCAGGCCGAGGGAAACAACCAGACCGATAGCAACACGAGCAATGATAGCGACAATACAACAGGTGACAGTGCAGCAGAAGCCTCCACCACTCAAGAAGTGATTGATGCCATATTGGCCCAAGTGGAGCAGCCTGCTCAAATTTCCCTGGAAGGAGAGCAAGTAAAGGATTTCTATCATATAGATCCTGCCCTTCTGGAAGACTATACGATTAAGATCCCTATGATGAATGTGAAAACAAACGAGCTCGCACTTCTGAAGGTGAAGAATGAGGCGGATATCCAAGCTGTCGTTGAAGGCATAGAAAAACGGGCTGAAAACGTGCAAAAGCAGTTCGAAACCTATTTGCAGGATCAATATGAGAACGCAAAAAACTATAAAGTAGAAACAAAAGGAAATTATGTGTTGTTTGTCATTTCAGAAGAAGCCGATAAAATGGTGGAACAATTTCACGCACTAGTCAAGTAATCTGCGGATATGGTATTTAGCAGCCTACTCTTTTTATTTCTTTTTTTGCCGTCTGTGATCATTGTCTATTATTCGGCTCCCCGCCGTGTCAAAAACGTGATTTTGCTTATTGCCAGTCTGATTTTCTACGCGTGGGGGGAGCCTGTCTATATTTTACTGATGTTGTTCTCGACGTTCGCGGATTATTTCTTCGGATTGCTGATGGAGAGAGCGACAATCGGAAGATTGTGGCGAAAATGGGTGGTGGCGCTCTCGGTCTTCGTCAACTTGGCTGTGCTGGGATTTTTCAAATATGCAGATTTCCTCATAGCTAACTTGAATGCATGGCTGGGTACGACGATCCCGCCGTCAGATCTGCCGCTTCCAATCGGGATATCATTCTATACCTTCCAATCGATGTCTTACATCATCGACGTCTATCGCGGCAAAACCAAAGCTCAACGCAATTGGCTGGACTTCGCGACTTATGTTTCCTTGTTTCCACAGCTCGTTGCAGGTCCTATCGTTCAATACGGCGCAATCGCGAATCAACTCCGCGATCGCGTCATGAACAATGCTTTGTTCGCCGAAGGCATACGCCGGTTTATCACCGGATTAGCCAAGAAAGTGCTTCTGGCCAACAATATAGGCTTGCTATGGCAGACCGTATCCAGTCACAGTGCAGATACGATGCCCGCATTGACCGCATGGATAGGCATCCTGGCATTTGCCTTTCAAATCTACTTCGATTTCAGCGGTTATTCCGATATGGCGATCGGGCTGGGCATGATGTTCGGCTTTCGTTTCAATGAGAATTTCAATAAGCCTTACATCGCGCAGAGCATTACTGACTTTTGGCGTCGCTGGCATATTTCCCTAAGCAGCTGGTTCAGAGATTACGTATACATACCGCTGGGCGGGAACAGGCGAGGACTGCTCATACAGCTTCGCAATATTCTGATTGTCTGGATGCTGACGGGCATTTGGCATGGAGCCAGTTGGAACTTTTTAGTGTGGGGCTTATATTTTGGCGTCATTCTGATGGCAGAGAAATGGATTGTGCTTCGCCTGCTGAAGCGAATACCGCGCTGGCTCAGACACAGCTATGCCTTATTCCTCATTTTGATGGGATGGGTATTGTTCGCATTTGATGAACTGTCGAGAGGGATGGCTTACTTTATGGCTTTACTCGGCGGCAATGGGGCTCCGCTCTGGAATGGTGAATCGCTCTATTTGCTATACACGAACACCATTCTGCTAGTATTGCTCATTGCCGCTTCCCTACCCATACGCGAGATTGCGCAGCGTCATGATATCCGTATCCATCCAATACTGGGACTCGGCTGGCACGCGATGCTGTTGCTAGCATCTGTCGCTTATCTCGTGGACGCTACATTCAATCCATTCCTTTATTTCCGGTTTTAGGAGGAGAATCGCCGTTATGAGCATTAATCGCATCTATATTTGGGGATTCGTTGGCACGCTCGGCCTATTCGGCTTAATGTTTTTCTTACTGCCGAAGCATGCCTTCTCCGAGCTGGAAAACCGCCCTTTGCAGCAGGCTCCCACCCTTAACTGGGATCATATCCTATCGAAGCGGTTCGCAGAGGATACGGAAACTTATTTGTCCGATCACTTCCCGCTTCGCGACAAGTGGGTGTCCGCCAAGTCATTCCTTGAGCAGCTCCGGCTGCAAAAGGAGAACAACGGGATCTATTTAGGCAAAGACGGTTACTTGTTCGAAAAATTCAATGAGCCGGACTGGGCGCAAGTGAAAGCCTATACAGATGCATTGAATCAGTTCGTCACTGTCCATTCCGACGCCAATATATCACTCCTGCTTGCTCCGAATGCGATAGGCATGTATCCGGAACGATTGCCCGCACTGGCTCCCGCTTATTCACAGCGTGAGGTGAATGAGGAGATCGGCGAACAACTGAACGAAGCATTATTATACTTGAATGGCTTTGACATACTTAGCCCTGCTGCCTACGATACTGAACCCATATATTATCGAACCGATCATCACTGGACAACATACGGCGCCTATCTTGCTTATCAGGCTTACGCCCAAGCTATGGGCTGGGAGCCACTGCCGCAGGAAGCATTCAACATTGAAATCGTCAGCGACACATTCCTCGGAAGCTATCATACGAAGGGGCAGTTCCGCGGCGTAAAGCCGGATTACATTCAGAAATATACGCCTATCGTTC
The DNA here is from genome assembly GCF_042675905.1 of Paenibacillus chungangensis. Lineage (NCBI taxonomy): Bacteria > Bacillati > Bacillota > Bacilli > Caryophanales > Paenibacillaceae > Paenibacillus > Paenibacillus chungangensis. Next base: position 21,928 of record NZ_JBHTJZ010000021.1, read on the forward strand.
CTGTGTCTTCAGAAATATACATTAGGGATACAGACACTGTCGCTAATAGCTTATATGATGAAGAATTTTTGAATAAAAAAGATCAATATGCCTTTTTCCAAGGCGGCGTGCATGCCGTCATGCAGGTTACAAGTAAGCTTGCTGCGACGGAAGCCGACATAGACAAATTGCTCATCATCAAAGACTCCTATGCGCACAGCATGCTGCCCTTCCTTGTCCATCATGCCAAGGAAATTCATATGCTGGATATTCGATTTTATAACGGGAGCTTCAGTAGCTATATGAAGGATAACGGCATTACAGACGCACTGCTGCTGTTCAACACGGCTACTTTCGTAGAGGAGCGCAGTCTGCTGAAACTCAAGTACTGAGGTGTGATCAGAACAGCTCCAACTGTTCCACATCCGGTGGTGACGGCTCTGGAATCGGATCGCTGCCGTCCGGACGCTTCTGTCCCAGCAGCTGCATCATTTCCTTGGCATTGCGGGCCGCATCTCCACCGGAATTATTGTTGAAGATAACGCATACCCGCCTGCACTGCTGCTCCAGCTCGATCAGCTTGTCTCGCCACTCCATCAGCTCGGCTTCGTTGTACCGATACAAGTAGCGGACCTCGCGCCAATTCGGCGCACTTGCCGCATTCCATCCTGAGACATTGCGACCGTGCATACGCAGGATCGTCACATCTGGGGTCGTCGCTTGCAACACGGTCGGGATGCTCCCCGTTCCCGCCTGCGGCTCATCGCACACGCTATGTATCCATCCTTCCTCTTCCATGAACGCGAGCGTCCGTTCCCGCATCTCTCCATGGAACCAGCTCTGATGGCGGAACTCCAGTGCACACGGAATGCCTTCCATCCTTTGCTTCGTATACTTCAGCAGCTTGACATGATGACTGTTGCAATCGAACCAGGGCGGATACTGGAACAATACGGCTGTCAATCTCCCGCTGTGTATGGCTGGCTCCAGCATACGCTTGAACGCTTCCGCCATATCGCCGTTCTCTTGCTTGCCGGAGCCGCCTCGTTGATGGCCGGTCATCCCGCCATACGCCTTCACTACGAATTGCAGTGAGTCTCTCGTATTCTCCACCCACTTGGCGAATCGGTCTCGAGATTGAATCGCGTAGAATGTGCTGTCTACCTCCACCACCGGGAAGTGTTCGCCATACACCTTCAGCTTGTCTCCCGGCTTGGTGCCGGTCTCATACAGATCGTCATGATCGCCCCAGCCGGCCAGTCCAATCTCAATCGTCACATTCACACCTCCCATCTCCATAGTCGCTTATGTCGCTTATGTCGCTTATGTCGCTCCAAAGCCACTCCGAAGCAAATCACATTTATAGCCAACTCATAGCAGTTTCGAATATGTGCTGCTTCACTCACTTGACAAGTTGGTCCCTCGCCACTGCACTCACTTATCTAACTTAACCGCCTTCTGTACAATTTTTCGTACAAATCACGTCCGCACGAGCCTCATTTGCTGCCTTTTGTACGATTTTTCATACAAATCACGTCCCCTCGGGCATCATCTGCCGCCTTTTGTACGTTTTTTCGTACAAATCACGTCCGCACGAGCCTCATTTGCTCCCTTTTGTACGATTTTTCGTACAAATCACGTCCGCACGAGCCTCATTTGCTCCCTTTTGTACGATTTTTCATACAAATCACGTCCGCTCGGGCATCATTTGCCGCCTTTTGTACGATGTTTCGTACAAATCACGTCCGCACGAGCCTCATTTGCTGCCTTTTGTACGATTTTTCGTACAAATCACGTCCGCACGAGCCTCATTTGCTCCCTTTTGTACGATTTTTCGTACAAATCACGTCCGCACGAGCCTCATTTGCTGCCTTCTGTACGATTTTTCGTACAAATCACGTCTTCATCGGCCTCATCTGCTGCATTTTGTACGATTTTTCGTACAAATCACGTCCGCACGAGCCTCATCTGCTGCCTTTTGTACGATTATTCATACAAAGGCAGTTTTGCAGCTTCCTTTCAGCCAGCCCATCACATGTTATTCCATCGCCAGTCAATATGTCCCAGCGCCTACTTGCTCACATACTCATAGTCAGCGAAGGCGGCCGCTTGTCCTCTGTATATTCCTTCCGAATCAACAACATTCCAGACAGTCGCGCGCTTTATATAGAACCGCTTTCCTATACTGGATACGCGTATTCCCGTATAATTATCGACATATCCGTCACTTGTCACACGCGCCATGAATTGAGCTCTCTCCTCCCGCTCCATCGGCTCCGCCGTCAACCGTGAAGGCGTCCTTGTGAACACATCCCACTCCAACTCCCATAACTTCAGCGTCACGTTATTCCCGTAATTCAATATGGGATCGTCCTCGGTGCCATGCGACAAGACAATAAGCTTCGAGCTGTCTAGCTGCTCCAACGCGCTTCTCCCGAATTCCAGCGGAATCAGCGCCTTACCCGTCCAATGCCGATAGCTGTTTATGAGCAGCATCGCATGATTTTCCAGATCAAGAGCCGACTTCCGTTCCAACATTATGTCCTTCCCCTTTCAGTCGATCATCACTTTCGCGTGCCTCATTCCATTTCCATTATCATTCTACTATGAATCTATCCTTCCAGCTATTTCTCTAGCTATTTCTCCAGCTATCCCTCCAACTATTTCTCGAGCTATTTCTCGAGCTATCCCTCCAGATATCCCTCTAACTATTTCTCCAACTATTCCTCCACTATAATTGTCAACTTCCCGCCGCTCGCTATCTTATATTCCTCTTCATCATCCTCATCGGCGCTTCTCTTCAGCTCAAATTCCGCTTCCCCCCTAATCTCATATTCACCTGCAGGAAACGGCGCTTCCGTCCATACACCTATCGGATTATTCTCTTCGCCCTTCGCATATGCCTGTACGCCCGAATATACATGAAGCAATGGCTCACCCGGACGCAGAGTCGTGTGCAGAAGCGGCTGGGCCATCACGAACACAAAGCCGTAAGTATTAGCAGTATCCCGCACATCGTAATAAAAGGGCGAAGCCGCATGGGCAATCGTGACCGATTCCTTGTCTCCCTTATACTCCAACTCCCCGATGACCGGCACACTTTCTCCTTCCTTATAGACTTCCCGTTCGACACATAAGCGATATATAAAATCCGTCGTCACTGATTCAATACACTGGCGCGAAGTCACGTCAACTTCCGTACTTAGCACATTGTCGCCGGCGAGTGACACTTCCGTCGCATTCATCCCCTTTATCCCAGTACTCTCTCCCTTTCCTCCTTCAGATACTGCTGGCACTGTGCATCCTTGCAGCACTAACGTCCCCACTATCGCGCTGATCATGAACATTTTCCTGTACATGTCACTCACTCCTTTCCCCTCAAGACGATAATTGTAAAGAAAAGGTTCCTCAGAGTCTGTACCGCTATAACATTCGTCCACAGGAAAACAGGTCAGCCCTCCGACTGACCTGCTATCGATAGCGACGGAACATAGGAGTGCATCAAGCGTTGTACCTGTCGTTCCCCTCACTTCGCATAAGAGCCCAGCTCATCACGGAGAATAAATCCTCCTCCGCCATGCAATCGACGTCCGCTCTCGACATGGGCAATAATCGCTCTCCTTAAACTCGTATCCCCTTGATCCTTCGTTATATCCAGCGTACCGCTTCCGAACACCCTTTCATACGTCTCCCTCTCGTCAGACTTCACGGGCAGCAGGTGAAAGTCTCTCTGGAACTTGACTATGTTGGATTGGGCTGGCAATATCGCCTGCAATTGCGCGTCTAGCAGCCAAGAGGTGCAGACGAACACGTGGAACGGCTGCTCCGGGAAATACGTGCTATAGAACGAAATGGCCTCTTCCATGGACGCTCGGCACAACTCATGATCCAGCTTGCTTCCCTCCGCAATATGCACTTCCAGTGCGCAATCGCCCCGGCGCAGCACCGGCTTCCACTCACTGGCCGACAAGTATGCTTCTTCGTCGTGCGCCAGTCCTTCTCCGTTGATCGGAAGACCGGTGAAGCCTTCATCCTCTGCCTGGAACCGGGCAATACGCTTGAACCGATCCTCTTCATAAATGCCGTTCGTGCCATCTACCCGGCCATCCATGCGATAACTCACACCGCCTTCGGACAATGCCAACAGGCGGCCATCGTGCATATGACGGAACACAACAGCGGCATACGGGAATCGGCTTAGCTTGAATTGCAATCGTCCCAGCCGGAACAGCCTGCCCCCGAGATGATTGAACAGCCAGCCCAGATTGCTGACGCCCCATTCTCCGTGCTCACGATAATGATGAACCATCCATATCGAAAGATCGCTCATCGTATGCACGAAGATAGCGTCAGGAATGGTCAGCTTGCGATAATACCGATAGGTCCATGGCATCATTTGAAGGAGCAGCAAAGCAGCGAGCATGCCATCCTTGCTGCCCATCATATGGTTAGCATGCTGACTGTGCTTACGCAGTTGCTCACCAATATAGTCGGAAATGCGGTCAAAGTCCTCCATCGGTGCCGCTTCAAGCCTCTGCGCAACAGCTGCAACTATCGCTAGCAGCGTCGCATCTTCACGTACGATCGCCGCCGCATCACGGAATGCCTCAGCGATCTGGCTATCCAACTGCAGGAATGAAGCGGCCTCCGCTATGTATATATCGTCCAAGCAGTTGTTGTGATTGTGGAACACGGCTTTTGCATTCATGGCACTCTCTCCTCCAGAATAATACTGTGCGTTACCATTTCTAGGCGATGCAGCCCGTCTCCTTCTCTCCTTCCGACAAACCAAACCATTACGATTCAATTATCGGAAGCTGTACAAGCATGCAGCTCATATAAAAGACCCCGCACTCCGAGATGGCAGGAGCTGCGAGGTCTTTTCATTCAACCTTTATATAACTTATTGATAGGTATGTGCAGAAGATTACGCCTGGAATGCTGCGTTATAACAGCGCCTGCACACCGGCTTGTAATCCTCGTTGCCGCCGATCTGGATCTGGTCGCCGGTATTGACCGGCACACCGTCGCGGTAGCGAAGCACCATCGTCGCTTTACGGTCGCAATACCAGCAGATCGTCTTGATTTCTTCTATTTTGTCAGCCTGTGCCAGCAAGTAGTAGCTGCCTTCGAACAAGCGATTCTGGAAGTCATTCTTCAAACCGAATGCCATAACGGGTATGGTAAGCTCGTCCACAACGCGAGTTAGCTGCAGCACATGCCGCTTGCTGAGAAATTGCGCTTCATCTACCAGCACGCAATAGATGCTCTTCACCCCGGCTTCGGCGATGCGGGAGCTGACGCTGCGGAACAGATCGGTCTCGTCATATACGGGAATCGCCTTCCGCTGAAAGCCTGCACGAGACCCGATCTGCTGCGCGCTCTCTCTCGCGCTTACTGCAGGAGAAAAAATAAGTACCGGCTTGCCTTGCTCCTCATAATTGTGAGCGACCTTTATAATCTCGAAGGACTTGCCGCTATTCATCGTGCCATACTTGTAATACAGCTGCGCCACATTCATCTCTCCTCATTACATAGGCGTGGCTCTATTGTACTCCTTCGCGGCTTCCTTTTCCTTATCGCTGGAGAATATCCAGCCGCATACCGCGATGATGACAAGCACGGCATAGAAGGTCACTTTCCACCCCGTCGACTCCGCAAAGTCGTGCGGAATGACATGCAGGGACGGATGCGCCAGTGTATGCACGCCAAGCTTCACGCCAACCCAGCCAACGATGAAGAATGCCGCTATCTCCAGTCCAGGCTTACGCTCCAGCAGCTTTACGAATACAGTGGCCGCGAACCGCATAATGAGCAATCCGATGAATCCACCCAGGAAGATCACGATGAAGTGACCGCCGTCCATACCGCCGATATTCGGCAGGTTCGTCGTCGGAAGTGCTACTGCCAGCGCTACGGCTGCAAGTATGGAGTCTACGGCGAAGGCGATATCCGCTACTTCAACCTTGAATACCGTCATCCAAAAGCTGCTTCCCTTCTTCGCATCGCTCTTCTTGACGCCGGCCTCTTCCTCACCCTTCTTGATAATTAGCTTGCGGAAGATATGATTCGCTGCGATGAATAGCAGATAGATGGCGCCAATCGCTTGCACTTGCCATATATCGACCAGGAACGAGATCGCGAACAGCGATGCGAAGCGGAAGACAAAGGCACCTGCCAGACCGTAAAACAGCGCCTTTTTTCTTTGCTCATCGGGTAGATGCTTAACCATAATCGCCAGCACCAGCGCATTATCCGCAGCCAGCAGCCCCTCCAGCGCAATTAATACGATTAGCACCCAACCGTATTCCAATAATAATCCGAAATCCATTCAACATTCCCCCCGTTTCTATACAACGCTGCCTCGTCCCCCTTTAAACGCAAAAAGACCTTTGCCAAAACAACTGGCAAAGGTCTTGCTAACAATGTCGTCATGTCGACGTTGCCAATAAAGCCGGGGAAATGACATTTCCCGAAATGACGACTTTATCGTATAAGCTACTCCCCTTTGGAGTTTTTTACGTTATATGAGATTAAACGATCACGTTGCTTAACTATTTCTAACGTTGCGCTCTCAAAAAAGTTTCGCTTTTTTTAAAATTTTTTTTTCGTTTGCTGTAGCCACCTTTTTGCACCGCTGTCACTATGCCTGTACTTGTTAACTACAGATTATCTGAATCCGCACACGATTCAATGAGATTATGTTATGATAATGGTCAATTGATCAACTAATGTATTCAAATCTAATCTAATCCGTTCGATCGGCAAGAAAGGAATCGAGGTCATGTCATTACAAGAAATTAACGAAGAAAAATGTGAGCAGCTTAGTCAAGTGGATATCGGCAAAGCAGCTATCCTATTCTCAACTCCCCTCTGCGGCACCTGTAAAGTGGCGGAGCGAATGCTGGAAGTTGTCCAAGCGGCGAATGTCACTTATCCTATCTATAAAATCAATATCAACTTCGCTCCCCGCTATCGCGAGTTATGGCAAATTTCCAGCATCCCTTGCCTTGTTGTGCTGCAGAACGGGAAGGTCGAATCGCGGACTTACGCTATGCAGTCCGTTGACCATATCTACAAGCTGCTGCGTTAACAACTATCGCAACCGTCCTCGCTCCGCAATCATGAGGCCTTCCTGTTATAGACAAAAACCGCGGCTATGAAGCACGCGGTCAATCATGTCATTCATTACAGTAAAGAAATACTATCTTGTGTATTGCCTTATACCTGCTTACTGCTCGATAACCTCATAGCCTTGCTCCTCCAGCATCGTCACGATGCCGTGCTCACCCAGCATATGCAGTGCACCTGCGATAACGAAGTAATCCTGCTGCTCTTCATCATTCAGGTAGGAGATGACCTTGTCCGTCATTACTTCATTCCGATCCACCAGCATAGCTTGATAGTACTCTTCGACCAGCTTCATGTCGTTCACCAGCTTCAGCAACGTTTCGCTGTCTCCATTCTTCCACATATCAAGCAAGACGCTAACGCTGGCTTCTTCGTCGAAGAAGTGATTGATGGATTGCAGAAGCATGGATTCTGACAATTCCTCGGAAAATCCGCTCAACATTGTGAGTTGCGACTCAATTGATTCAAGCTCTTGAATCGGCATTTCCCGAACTACTGCCTGACCTGTGAAATACTGATCAATGCCGAATGCCGCATTATAGCCTTCCATTTGCATTTTGACTGCTTCAAGACCGGTCTGAATCGCCCATGGCTTGAACGGATCGAACGTTGTAACCGGAATTTCGAGCTGTTCCAGCAGTTCTTGCAGCTTGGCATACGTATCTTCGGAAATATGATCAGACAAAATGGTGCCGTCGCTGTATTCGCTAAGTTCTGCGTTCAATGCGGCAACCTCTTCTGTATTGATCTTCGTCATATCGATCTCCGTAACCAGAATATCGGAATTGGCGAATGCCTCCTCGATCACGGGACGCAGTGGATACATGTCCTCGTCGCCCAGGTGGATGGAGCCAAGCAGGTATACCTCTGCTTCTCCCTTCTGTACCTTCCACATAAAGCCGTGGCTAGGTGTCTCGAGGACAAAATAAAGAACTCCTTCTTCCGTCTTCAGCTCCAGCTTATGTCCGGTTACCAATGCCATGAATTCGGCAGGTGCATAAGCCGTACCGGATTGAATAAACAACGCGCTGCCGAGTTCCACCTCTTGTCCATTGACAACGACTTGTGCGGTATCAATAGGGAAGGCAATGGATACATCATCCATACTGGCAGTTGCCGTTCTCGTCTCACTGTCCCATGCGATCTCGAAACCTAACCCTTCCAGATAAAGCCTGATCGGGACATAGGCCACTTCTTCTCGCACGAGCGCCGAGCCATCACCTTCTTCAAGCTCCACTCCGTTGAGCCATACTTTCAGCTTTTCTTCCGTCAGCTGCGCTTGCGCTCCAGTAGTAAACGTCAATACCATTACAATTGTCAACAATAAAGCCGAAATTTTTCTCTTCATCCTTCTCCGCTCTCCTTCGTCATAGATCCATACAAGGATCTTATAGTATAGATATGTACGTCATGCATGTGTATATACTGTTTATATCTATATACACAGTATAAAAAGGAACAACTTTCCTGTCAACTGGTAGATGCGAAACTGCTAGAAATCGACAAATAAACAGCCAAAGTTCTTACCACCATCCTTTAATGATGAACGATGAAGTAATTATCTTCTATAGTTCAAACAAACAAAAAAGCAGTTCAATTTCTGCTTGTGATTAGTTTGATGGTAGCCAGTATTCCACTAGCTTCAGCAGCCGAATCAAACTCAGAACTGATAGTATATGATCAAACACATTCAAAAAAATTCACAGCAGCCACTAAAGCAGCATTTTCAGCAGCTTTTGCTGCTTGGGCAAAAAAATATATACGGGCCCTGGAGAGAGGTTCTTGCAGTAGCAGTAGGGGGGTACGCTGTTTATTATTTTATAAATGATGAGACTGAGGATTTATACACTTTTATTAAATATTATTATCGCGAATTAGGAGAAGGTTTTTTCGACCACAACGGCACATTCATTGGAGACTATGAAATAAAAAAAGAAATAAGAGTTACAGCCAATTCTGATGGTACTGGTGGAAATGTCTCTACTGATGAACGAGAATCCTCAATTATAGAGCCTTGGTTCTAGGGTGAATAAATTGGCGATTTTGATCACTTACATTGCTATTTTCATAATCAACTTTGTGGCTGCTTATTTGATTTATGATGATTCCAGTCTTATCAAACCTCTGATTCAATCTGTTTTAATACTAATCTTATTCATTGTCATAGACTTAATAAAATATGTAATAAAGAAAAGACGCAAACAATTGATCAAGTAGAGATATATAAAATACTCTGTTTCTTTACAATTACTCTATAAACAAACAGTCTCTTAAACGGTGTCTAGAGAGACTGTTAGTTTCGATACTTTCCAATTCACCGTAATCCCACACAACTTCCTAAATCCATTAACAAAGTGTTCTCATATTATCTCTTCAGATATCTTAATAAATAAAGATTTCAAGATTTTTAACATTTGTTTCGCCACACTATTCCTCCTAGTCCCTGCTGTCCGAACTGTTCCAAAATCCATTAGACTTGCTTTCGATAAAACGCAGTGCAACTAAAGCGCTAAATGCCATAGATACGGTTACTTTGGAAATCCATTTAATCCGCTTTCTCCTACTCATTCTTGTCATGCGATACGCTCCTATTCCCTTTATGCATGAATCATACTATCAATCAAAATGACGGTAAAATTATTAATTAATAGATAATCCATCGAACTACTAGGCATTACACATGAATATATATAGTATACAAGTCCCATCATTGGTAATAAACGCAAAATCGATTAGTATTTTCCGAACCGACTTTTGCGCGGAAAGTGAATATGGAGGGAATTGCGTACGACAATAGAACAAAACTCCCTGACGGTGACTAGCTTTGCAGTTCGTTCTCCGGACGCTTCGTTCAATGCTCTAACGGTTGCCATTGAGCTTACCGCCTCTCCAATTTTACTTTTAACGGTGGCCACAGAGCCTATTTCACGCAGGGGCATCCGATATCGCACTTTCCGGGTTCCATAAGCGCGAGCACAACCGTTAGCCTGCAAATTCGCTCATTCTAAGCCAATTAACCTCTGTGACAACCGATATATCCGCTCCTGCACACACATCTCAGACTAGTGCATCATTTCCTAAGCAACAAAAAAAAGAAACTGACCCGTTAAGAGTCAGTCTTCAAAATAGGCAACGATAAGTGTATATCTTCCGTAAAATCATCAGCTCATCAGATGACTTAATCCAAAAAAAGAACTCGCGTCTTATACCATCCATATACCACATTTATCTACGAACTATCTACGATATCTATCTACCACATTTACGCCCTATCTACCATTCATATACCACACTTACCATTCAGCATACCATCAGTCTATCCATTAAGATAGCTTCATCAACTGCCCGCCGTCGACGACGAGGCATTGGCCAGTCATGTAGCGCGATTCCGAGCTAGCCAAGAACAGTGCAGCGTCGGCAATATCCTCCGGCTGACCGATCATCCCCATCGGAATCGACTTCACATATTCGCGGTGAAGCTCCGGGTTGTCTACAATCGGCTTGGTCAGCCTGGTTGCGATCATGCCGGGACACAGCGAGTTGACCCTGATGCCATGTGAGGCAAGATCCAGCGCCATAGACATCATCAGCAGATTCAAGCCGCCTTTGCTTGCGTTGTAATGGGCTTGGTCGCCCTCAGCCGCCATCCCGTTGACGCTGGACATCTGAATAATGGCGCCGCGTATCCCATTGCGCACCATCACTCTGGCCGCCCGCTGCGAGACGAGGAATGCGCCCTTCAAATTAATGTCCATATGCCGATCCCAATCCGCTTCCGTCATCTCCAGGAACGGTGCCGGTGAGCAAATGCCGGCGCAATTCACCAGTACATCGATGCCGCCCCAGCGCTGTTCGACCCCTTCGATCAGCTCATCGATTTGAGCCGTGCTCCGAACATCGACTCCGATGCTCAGCACTTCCCCGCCTGCTTGCTCGATCAACGCCTTCACTTCCTCAAGCGCGTCCTTCTCCAGATCGGCAATGGCGACCTTCGCACCTTCGCTCGCGAAGCGCAGCGCGATAGCCCTGCCGATGCCATGCGAGCTGCCGGTTACGATAGCCGCTTTACCCTTCAGCCGCATGCGCTTCGCCTCCCTGTACACCGCACCAATCTACAATAATCTCCGCATACCACTGAATCAACTGCGTATAGGATACCAGATCCATATATTCATCCGCCGCATGGGCGTTCGCTCCGCCCGGACCCAGTACGAGCGCCGGCGTATCGCTATACAGATTGAACATGAACGCATCGCAGGCGAACGGCGAGCCTTCCACCGGTATCGCTTGCTGGCGCACACTCTCTCCCAGCTTGCCGACGAGCTTCAGGAACTCGTCCGACTTCGCACTTCGCTCCATCTCGCTGCCTTCCAGATAGCGAATAAGCGGCGTAATCTCCGGCCAGCATTTATCCAGCAGCGGATATTGATCACGGCGTGCGTCATAGAATGCCTGCAGCTCGCTCATGATCTCTTCACCCGTCGTGCCCGGGAAGCCTTCGATCCAGAACGTCAACGCTCCGCTTGCGGGAAGCTTCTCTTGGATAAGCCGGTTAATGTCGCCGGAGAACATCGTGAGCAAGGTCACTTCCGGTAGCCGGCCGCCCTCCCACCAATGCGGCACTGTCATATGCTGCTTGCGGTATGCGCCGAAGTCTCGAAGCATATTGGCGAATTCCAATGCCGCTTCCAATGCGCTTACGAGCTCCTCGCCGGCGAATCCGATGCCGCTCTTCCCTTGGAACACCGCACGCCATATGCCGCCTCCGATATGCGCGGGATACAGCTTCAGATTGGACGGCTCCGGAATGATCGCCATATCCGCTTGCGGCCCTCGCAATCTTGCGGCCAAGCTTCCGTTGGCGCCGCCATGCTCTTCGTCGACAACGCTTTCAATATAGACTTTGCCCGCGACAGGCAGCCCCAGATCGGACAGACATTTCACCGCCATAAGCGCTGCAGCCATACCGCCCTTCATATCATAGGAGCCTCTGCCATACAGCTTGCCATCCGCCACCGTTCCAGAGAACGGCGAATGGGACCACTTCTCATCTCCTTCATACACAGTATCCGCATGACCGGAGAACAGCAGTGAACGTCCCTCTCCTTTGCCGAAAAAACAACCCGCCACATTGGGACGGTTCTCATAATCGCGCCCTGGCATATAAGCGCGATGCTCCGTCAAGCCGGCCACCTCCGACAGCTCATAGCTGTCCACGATAGCGCCTGCATCCACCATCCACTCCGCAAAGAAACGCTGATAATCCCCTTCGTTCCCCTTCGGCGGATGATTCACGCTCGGTATGCGCACAAGCTCTGATGCCAGCCTGAACGCTTCCTCCTGATTGCTGCGCACCCAGCTCTCAATCTGCCGCGACCACTCCTGCCGCCGGGACAGACGATCCGCTGCTTGCGCGTCATTGACTGCTGACATGCCGCTCCTCCTTTTCCCCGCTTACCGGATCTGTCCCCGCGCATCGACATGAATGACCTCTGCCGCCTGGCCGTACCGCACGCCTTGCAGCTCATTGTGCAGATTGGATACGGTACAGCAGTGGTTCGGTATGAACTCCAGCTTATCCCCGATAGCGAATGACATGCCGGGAGGCACTCTTACAATGCCGTGCTCCTCGCTCAGCCTCTCCAAGTACACCTCCGCATTGTCCTTCCATATCCCATAGCCTGGACGATGAGGATTCACATCGGAGCTGAACGTCTTGGAGCCTCCGTCGACGATGACCGTGCCGTCCCGCGGTGTGCTTACCACTGTCGTCATTACTGTCATCGCCAGTTCGTCCTTGCCAATAATGGAAGTAGACAATTGGACCCCGTCGCCATATACGTATGCACCGGGTCGAGTCTCCGTCGCGCCGTGCTGCAGCGCAATATACTTCGATGTCGGAGTAGAGCCTACGCTGATCTCGGGGACATGGATGCCTGCTTGCTCCAGCAGCTCCTTGGAGCGCAATAGACCGCCGACTTCCTCTGCCGCCACCTGCTTCAGCCCTTCCTCTGTCGCCTGCCCGTAGGAATGACCGCCGTGCGTCATCAGCCCTTGAACGGAAATCCCCTTCAGTTCCGCTATGCGCTTCACCAGCTCCGCCGTCTCTGCGCCGGGCTCATGACCGCAGCGGTTCAGACCGGTATTCACATCCACGTAAAGCGGTATGGCTGTGCCCAGACTTTCGCCCAGCTGCGAGATTCCTCTCGCCACCTCGACACTATCGACACTCAGTGTAATGGCCACACCGCTCTTGATCAGCTCTGCTACCCTGTGCAGCTTGGTCTCTCCCACAATCGGGAAGGCAATCAGAATATCCCTGATGCCTGCACGAGCCAATATTTCCGCCTCGCCGATTTTCGCAACCGTCATGCCGCAGGCACCATATTCTATCTGCTTCTTGGCAATCGCCACGCTTTTATGCGTCTTGAAGTGGGGGCGAAGCTTTACTCCGGCTGATTTCGCGGAGTCGGCGGCACGCCTCAGATTACGATCCAGCCGTTCCAGATCGACAAGAACGACAGGCGTTTCCAGCTTGTTGATGTCCATCTCTCTCAACCTCCCTTCCTCTTAAGATGTCGGACACCCATCACCTCATGATTTTCCTGCTTTTAGCGATGGATACTTCATTTCCTTGTAGTAGCTCGCGAACGACTTGCCGTCGTAGCCAGCGTACTCCATAGGGACTTCTTCCAGCTTGACCGGTTTCCCTTCTTTTTCTATGGAAATTTTTGCGGCAATTGCTGAGAGTTCAACTTCTGCCAGCTGCTCCATCGCCATAGGCGCCGGCGCCTCTCCTGCTAAGTACGGGCAGACAGCCTCCAGCATGGAAGAATATATGCGGGACGAATCCACCTGGAAATATCCGACCTCCTGCTGGGCGACGACGTTCGCATAGAAGGGCAGATACCTCTTCGTCTTGCCGACGTTCAGCAATCCGCGCCGTCCGTCGCGCCATGTCAGCTCAATCTGATGCTGTCCCGTCGTGCCGATATGCCGCACTTCATGGATACCCGCTCCCAGCAGACCTTGAAGCATTGTATAAGCATGAATACCGTAATTGAACTCGTCGACAGCGCAGCCCGCCATGGCGTATACCCAATCCTCCGCCGCAATTTTGCCGGCCCATTCCCGCACCTCCGGCACGTATCGAAGCGAAGAACCTCCCGTAATGGTCGCGCCTTGCTTCTCCCATTCCACCAATTGCATCAAATCCCTGCGGTTGCCCGCCATGGGCTTATCGATAAAGACTGCCACTCCCGCCTCGATGAAAGGCCGGGCGCGGTCGACATGCACATCCCAATTGCAGCTGCTGATGAACACCGCATCCACTTGCTCCGCCATTTGGTCCAGCGACTCGCATGCGGTCTCAATGCTATGCTCTTGTGCGAATCGGGCAGCGTAGCCGGGCGGATTCACCTCTCCGGTGTCATAGACGGCGGTGACGCGATGCCCCATGTCGCGCAGAATAGGCACGAAGCTTCCGGGATGGGAAGTATCCAGATCAACAAGACCAATCGTTAACGACTTCATTATCCTCATCTTCCTTCCATTAATAGAGATTCATAATGCGGACTGCTCTCCAGCGCTCCTCCGCTCGCAGCGTAGAACGATTCATCCAGGCGGAAAACGCCCCTCTTATTGTCCAGCCAGGGAGCCCCCGCTCGGGGATGGTACCCCTTCATCGTCTCCCAGTTGCGATAATTCTGATGACCGTTCGATTCCAATATGCCTACCTTCAGCTCTGGCAGCAAGGGAAGCCGGCAGGCCAGGTTCTTGTTCCAATCCGTCAGCATGGGATTCGCCGTCAGGTCTGCACAGAAGCAAGCTGCGCCTGCCTCCTGCGCCAGCTTCGCGATGTTCAGGCTCATGCTCATCGTCTTGGCTACCGGCTTCAGGGCGAAAGCGCCATACCCCATGTCAATGCGGGCGCGCGCATCCGCTTCCTCATGAACGCTCTCATCCGCCGCGAATCGGACGGGCAGATCGGACAAGTCAGTCTCCACCTGCTCCGGGAACGGTTCCTCGAACAGGACAATCCCGTCTAGCGCTCCAATGCGGTCTGCATAGGCGATGAAGCGCTCCAGCTGCTCCTTGTTCTCATAGCGTCCATTGGCATCCAAGTAATAAGCTATCTTGCCGCTGTGCGTATATGGCGTCTCATAGCGGGAAGCCAGCTCATGAATGCTCTTCAATCGTGTCATATCCCACTCCAACATCCGCTCGCGATCGCCGTCGCCGGCCGGATCGGCGCCTATTTTCACTTTCAGCAGACCGTATCCCTCGCGAAGCATGTCGTCAATGCCCTCCTCCGTCATGCCGTAAGGAATGAGCGGCACATTGGCCAGCTGCTCCTGGCGCTCATTGAGAATAGCGCCGTAATGCTGCTTCAGCCAATCATCAAACGTATGGCCTTCCTCCTGCATGAACAGACTCCACGCCGCTTGATCCACCGCCACCAGAGCATTGAGTGCAAAGGTGCTTCTCATTGCATCATGATCCGCTTGTTCCTTCCCATACGCCAACACGGGCGGATAGAGCGCATTCAGCAGCTGGAACGGCGAATCGCATGACAAGCCCTCGCTCAGTCCGATCGCATGCTTCGTCATATTCGCCATCAGCGCATTTCCCTCTGCCTCGCCAAATCTCACGAATAGTTCCGCATCCGACCACAGTACGCTCTGGACACCTACCCCAAGGCCGAATCGTCCCTGCTCATCCCGTAAGCCGGCGACGGACTGCCACAGCTCCGTCAAATAAGCGCCCTTGAATCCGAATGGGGACAGCAGCGGCTCGCGCTGGATGGCGTGCCTCCCTTGCACCAGCTTCATGGGTTAGACTCCTTCCTTCTGCAACGACAGGCTCTGCTCTACGATGGACTTGATCGGCTCCGGCTGCCCGCTCTTCAGCGAAGCGATCGCCTGCAGCACCATCAACGTCGCATACAAGCCGTCCACATGGTCGATCGTGGCGGGAGTTCCCTCCTGCAGACAGCGAAGGAACGCCTTGTTCTCCTCCAGGAATCCCGACTCCGTTCCAAGGAACACTTGCGGCTCCGCGCCAGCCTCTCTGTAGGTCAATGTCGTCAACCGGTCCGAGATGGTAATGCTCTTGCCCTCGGCGAATACTTGCATGAAGAACTTGCTCGTCACCGGCGGGCATCCGCAATCACCTTGCACCAGGTTCCCGCCCGCGCCGTTATCGAAGCGATAGACAGCCGTCAAATTATCGACCACCCCTGAAGGCTGGTAGTAATTGCCCCCGACAGCATACACCTCCACAGGATCGCCTCCAGCTACAAAGCGAAGAATATCCGTGGAATGGCAGCCTTGGCTGATCACATTGCCGCCGCCCTTTACGGGATCATTCGGCCATATGTCGTCCCCCCAGCGGTCATCCATCATTTGCATCGTCACCAGAATGGGAGAAGGGATCAGCTCTTTCGCCTTCCACAGCAGCTCGTAGTACCTCATTTTGAATGCCGTGAACAGTGTTTTCCCCGTCTTCTTCACGGCCTCTCCAATTCGCACGCAATCCTCCACGCTCATCGCCAGCGGCTTCTCCACAAGCACATGCTTGCCGCTCTCCAAGGCGCGAATGCAGAAGTCCGCATGGGTATCGTGCATCGTTGTAATATAGACAACATCGATATCGGGGTCGTTGAAGAAGCGATCTGCATCACTTGTCGCATATTCCCCGCCGAACTCATCCAGAAGCTCCCGGGCGCTCTCCTGATACACATCGCAATAAGCGACGAGCTCCATTCCCTCCAGCTGCGCAATGCACTGTGCATGCGTGCGTCCAAGACTGCCGCAGCCGATAATGCCCGCGCGGAACATATTCCCCTTATTTTCTGCCATTCTACTCAATGCCATCTCATCCTTTCCACTCCGATTGATTTGGATCGGTCACACGGATTGCCCCGTATGTTTCAACCTTTGCATCAAACATTCTGATGTACATCTCAGGTGGAATCTCTTCATCTCATCCTTGATCTGGTGTATATATTGATGTATATTGGTTACAACTTACACTAATACCTCTCAATACCCTTTGTCAACCAAATAATTGCTGTATAAGTTGAATCTTCAACGCCGAACTGATGTATATCTATCCTATCTTATATTGGAGGGTGACTTCCCTTGCCGCACGCATCGAAACCAAGTCGCAAAAGCTTTCAGCATCGACTGGATCATATGGTCCAAACGCTTCGATCGGATATTTTGAACGGTCATTATCGCGCCGGAGACTATCTTCCGGGAGAAAAACTGCTCGCCGATCAATTCCTGTTAAGCAACAAATCGATCCGTAAAGGGCTAGATCAGCTCGTATCCGAAGGTCTCATCCAAAAAATAGACCGCGTCGGGAGTCAAGTGCTGCAAGCCGGTACGATCGAAACGGTATCTCTCGGCTACAACTCGACCATTGAGAGAGACATTGCGTTATCGACATTGGTAGACGACTTTCAAGCCCTGCATCCCCGTGTTAGAGTGAAGTGCCTCCCTCTCCAATCTACGAAAGACTATATTCAATCGATCTCTGCCTACATGGAGCATGAGATGATCGATTTATTTACGGTGAACAATCGGGATTTCCAAAGACTGATAGAGGATGGAGAAATAGCTGCGCTTCAGCCCCAAAAGGAGTCCGAAGACGTCTATCCGTTAACCAAGGAAGCATTCCGAAGCAACGGTGCGTTATATGCCAGGCCGCTTGTGTTCTCGCCTCTTGTTCTCGTCTACAATCGCACTCACTTCGCGGAATGCGGCGTCCCGGAGCCGGATGGCAGCTGGACTTGGAACGACGCGCTGCGGCATGCCGCAGCATTGGCGAGTCCCGGTCAGCGGCACGGCATGTACTTCCACCTGCTATCGGATAATCGCTGGCCGATCTTTCCGCTTCAGAGCGGAGTGAACTTCCTTGCCGACGAAGAGTGGTACGAACGGGCGGACAACGAAGTCATAGCAAGCTGCCGCATGTGCAAGACACTCATATCCAATCATCACGTCTTTCCCAATATGCTCTCCGAGAGCAGTGATGATGTGAATGAGCTGTTCAGAGAAGGAAAGGTGTCCATGATTCTGACGACCTACATGTCCTTGAACGACTTCCGGGATACGGAGCTGGATTACGACATATCGCCGCTCCCCTTCCTGTTCGAGCCGAAGTCGGTTACGGTCGTGATCGGCGCTGCCATGAACAAGCGGTCAAGCGGGAAGGCGTCCGCTGAGCTGTTATTGGACTATCTCAGCTCTCCCCGAGCGCAGCAGCTTATACGCCAGCGCACATTGAGCCTGCCCGCGACGAAGAAGGTGGCGGAAGCGCCCCCTATCGCCGTTCAGCACGCTTTCGAAGGAGCCAAGCTGCCAGAGCTGAATATCCCTTCCCGATTCGCACTGTTCCGCGAGACGTTGTCATCGTCGCGGCTGCACTCCGCTCTCCATCTGTCGGATGGATCATTCGCCCGTCTGAAGACGATATTGAAGCACTATTGGGCGGATCTGATGGATGAGAGCGGACTCTACCTGGAGCTGCGCGCCTTATTCCGTGAGGAAGCGAAGAAGCGGCAGCAGCAATAGTGCCGAAGGAGCTGGGAGCGCAGTCGCTCGCTCCAGCCTATGCTGCATCGCTTGCAGCACCGCGCACGCACGCTTCGCATCGCATGCCAGCACCGCAGCTCCCATCCTACCCTTTCACCGCGCCGAGCGTCGCGCCTTCCACAATCTTGCGCTGGAAGAAGACATACATCAGAATCGATGGAAGCATGGCGACGATAACGCCGGCGAACAGCGTGACCCAGTCGGCGGTATATTGCATCTGAATGTTGGCGTGATACATATTGACGGCAATCGTATATTTATCCGGGTCGCCCAAGTAAATGAAGGGATGCAGGAAGTTGTTGTAGAGCGACAGAAACTTGAAGATCGCGACCGTCACGATGCCGGGAGTAGAGAGCGGCACGATGATTCGCCAGAATACGCCGAACAAGGAAGCCCCGTCGATCTTCGCGCTTTCCTCCAGTTCCTTGGGCAGCGACTGCATGAAGCCGCCTAGCAGCAGCAGGAAGAACACGCTCTCCCCGAAGCTGTCCAGAATAATGAGGCCCGTCAGACTGTTCGTCAGATCCAGCTGCTTCATGAGAACGTACTGCGGGACAAGCGCATTAATGCCCGGCAGGAACAACGACAGCATAATGAGCGACCATACGAATGCCCGCCCTCTGAACTGCACCCGTGTTAACGCGTAAGCGTTCAGAGTCGTTAAGAACGTTCCCAGCACGAGACTTACCCCGACATAATAAACCGTATTGATCATCGCCTTCCCAAGCCCGTAGGAATGCCATGCATTGGCATAGTTGCTCCACAGCAGCTTCTTAGGCAGCGACCATATATTCTGAAAAAACTCGGGATTCGACTTCAAAGACACATATACGATCCACGCCAGCGGAAACAGTATCGTAAGCGCCCATAAGAATAGCAGCAATCTCCATATCCCATCAACAAATGTTGCTCTATGCTCCATAGCATGCTCTCCCCTTTAACAATCTTCTAAAATTCATAACCCCGATTAGGCATAAACTTATCAATCATCAGCTTTGCGCCGACCAGAATGACGAACAGCAACATGCCGATAGCGGATGCATAGCCATAACTGTGGATCTCCTCGCCGAAGGCCAGGTTGAACATATATAACCCGATGACATCCGTAGATCCCGATGGACCGCCATTGGTCAGGATCAGAACGAGCTCGAAGCCCTTAATCGTGCCCAAAGAAAGGAACAGCGCACCGACCCGAACGATCGGCATAATGAGCGGGATCGTAATTTTGAACAGCCGCGTCATCGGCTTGGCTCCCTCCAGTATCGCTGACTCGTATAGGGATTCAGGTATGGATCGCATCGCATTCATATAGATAATCGTGTACAGACCGACTCCGCCCCACACCATTGGCGGAATTAGAGCCCAGAGCGCCGTACGCTTATCCCCGAGCCAATAGAAATTACCCGTATCAATGCCGAACACTTCCAGCACGCCGTTAAGCAGTCCATAGCTGCCGTCGTAGATGAACGCCCAGAGCAAAGTCACGACTACCGTCGCAAGCACATTGGGAAAAAAGAATAGTACCTTGTAGAACGCATTCTCACGATACCTTTTGCTAATAAGCAGATGAGCCAAAAACAGGGCAAGCATCGTCGTTGCCGCCGGGACGAATATCATGAGCAGAAAATTGTGGTAAAGCGCTTTCCATACAAAGGGATCGACAAGCATATGCTTATAATTGCTGAGCCCGACAAAAGTCGCATCCGTAAGCCCATCCCAATCTAATAACGAGTAATAAATCGACAGTATGTTGGGATATAGCGTAAATAATAAATACCCTGCTAAACATGGACCGACCGCCAATAAGACGAACAGCCGCTTCTGCGCTTTTTCCCTGAATATCCAGCTTCCTCTTTTTAACGAAACATCTTGCTGTAAAACTGCATTTTTCTCCACCTGTGACCCTCCCCATTGCGTTATAATAAGAATCATAAACCGTAAGCGTTTTCTTGCTAGTTTATAAGTTACTGTACTAAAATAGATATAAAGAAGCTTTAACCCTAATTCAACTTTATAAATACTTTATATAGTGATTGTAATAATTGCCGATTGAGCTGTCAACTATTTCCTCTTTATTTGCTTTAAAATTGGCTCCTTTCTTCTTATAAGCATTGCGTTATACATTTACCCATCCTTAACTTTTATTTGACAGGCTTATTTACTTCGACTATATTTTTATATAGCAACTATACAGTACAGATGACGATGAATGAGGGATATGTAATGAAGAACAGACCGACTCGAAAAAGCTTCCAGGCCAAGCTGGATCAGATGGTACGGCAACTGCGCAATGATATCGTCACCGGTCGTTATGCGGCAGGAGATTTCCTCCCTTCCGAGACTGCTCTCGTAGAGCA
Organism: Paenibacillus chungangensis; assembly: GCF_042675905.1. Classification (NCBI taxonomy): domain Bacteria; kingdom Bacillati; phylum Bacillota; class Bacilli; order Caryophanales; family Paenibacillaceae; genus Paenibacillus; species Paenibacillus chungangensis. The sequence continues at coordinate 42,995 of NZ_JBHTJZ010000021.1, forward strand.
ATACGAACTCAGCAACAAGTCTATACGCAGAGGGCTTGACCAACTGGTAGAGGAAGGCTACATCATAAAGAAACACCGCATCGGCGCGATGGTCACGGAAGCTGCCCGGCAGAGCAAAGTCACGATTACGCTGGGAGTCAGCCCGTCCATTGAGCGCGATTTGGATTTGCAGCATGTGCTGGACAGCTTTCATCAAGACAATCCCGGCATTCGGGTGAAGACGATTACCTTCTCCACCTCGACATCGTTCGACTACTTGAATACAGCCAGGCAGTATTTGGAGAATGGGCTGATCGACGTCATGTCCATCAACCATATTAACTTTCAGGAGTTCGCCGAGCACGAGAGCACTCACTTGCTGGAGCCGCTTGCGCCCAACGCCAAGCATTATCCTTTCCTGACGGAAGCATTCACGCTAAAGAAGAAAACCTATGTGCAGCCGCTCGTCTTCACTCCCGTTATTCTGTGCTACAACAAGGATCACTTCCGCGAAGCCGATCTGCTGGAGCCCGACAGCAGCTGGACTTGGGACGATGTAGCCAGAGCAGCAGAGAAGCTCGCGAAGCCGCCGGAGCGTCACGGATTGTACTTCCATCTGCTGTCCGAGAACCGCTGGCCGGTCTTCTTGCTGCAGAGCGGCATGACGTTCCGAAGGGAAGAAGAGGGGCGCTATCGCTTGAACGGAACGAAGCTGATGGACAGCATCGAGCTGTGCGGGGAGCTCATTCACAATCGGAAGGCGTTCCCCAACTTCATGTCGGAGAATAGCGACGATGCCATTCAGCTGTTCCTGCAAGAGAAGCTGTCTCTGACGCTCATCAATTACTTAAGCTTGAACGAATTCAAGGATTCGGACCTGAACTACGATATTTGCCCGCTGCCGTACATCAACAAGCCGGCCACCTTGCTTATATCCATCGGCATGGCCATCAATGCGAAGTCCGATCAGAAGGAAGCTGCGGGCATGCTGGTGGATTACCTGGCATCGGAGAAGGCACAGCGCTTGTTGCGCGAGAGGACGCTTAGTATTCCCAGCATGAAGCCGATCGCCGAGTGGAAGCCGGAGAACGTGGATGAGACGCTGAACAGGCCGGAGAGCTACTATTTGTTCAAGGATATTATGCCGACCTATCACTTCCACCGCGATCTGAACTTGACCGCCAATCAGTTCAAGAGCCTCAAGAGCACGCTTCAACTGTACTGGTCGGGCTTGCTGGACAAGAATGAGCTAGCGAGCAAGCTGGAGGAGGAGCTGGAGGCTTCAGTCCCCTGAAGAGAAGCTCCTCTTAAGGCGGCCTATGTTGAACTTAATTGAACATAGGCCCAATACTTCATTAATAGTGCTCGAAGGGAGCTCCCACTTCACTAAGGACAGGATGGGCAATATACAATTGCTTGGAAGCCTGATCGGCAATCATGCCTACCGACAACTTGATCGAACCGCTGTCCGGCATGCGGAAGACGCTGGATATGATGCGCCAGTCCGTGCTGTTAGCATACCCTTGCGTATTGGCACCGTTTCCTGTTATAAATAATTGCGCATTCATGCCGGAATGCGACTGCTTGATATACATACCGAAATACAAATACTTGCCTGCTAATTCCGGATAGTCCTCCGCTTGGATGTAAAATCCCCATTGGTCCGGCGTTCTTGCCCCCGTGTAGGAATAAACGCTATGCATCCTGTAGCTGTGATCCGCTGCTGCGAACGTCCCCGGCATCCCGAAATCTCTCACCTTCTGAAATTGCTCAAGCGCCGGCGCATAATTTACTTTTGGAGTATAACGGATATCTGCGTTATGAAAGGTAGGCATGTCGGCCAGTACCATATCGTCTACTTGCAATGGAACGATATTCAGGTAAGGCCGGTAGGAAGAGGTGACGTCGTTGTCCCGCATCGTAATGCCGTTTATATTTGTTCCCAGACCGGTCTTGTTGGTTCCCGTTCTAAGTACAGTGAAGTTCCTGTTCGGACCAGAATATATGAATGTATTCTTCCTTATTTCCAGTCCTATCTCCGCCGCGTACCCCGCCACAAAAACCTCTTCTTGCTTCACGGAGACAAAGTTATCCGAGACGGTCACATTGCGCGACGGATAACGCCCTTGAATGGCTTCTGGCTCGGCTGCCGATACATTGCCGTTCAGGATGATGCAAGCCTTCAGGCTTATCGCCGGGTTCGTAAATGCAAGCCCGCTTGCGCCATTATTCTCGAAGTAGCAATTATGTATGCCGAGATTAAAAGCTCCCTTCTTCACATAAATGCCGCATTGCTCATTTTTCTCAATCGTACAGCCCTGTATTCTGGCCTCCAAGCTTTCATGCGCCATATGAATGCCGATACCGCCATTTCCGAATATTTTGGTATTGATGACATTCAGAGCATTCACCTGTCCGGCTGTGAACAACAGACCGTCTCCGCTATTGAAGGAAAGCTCGCAGGTTTCCACATCATTGCACCATCCGTAACCAATGCCCAGCGCCGCTAATTGCGTCCCTTGAATGCAAAGCTTGCGGAACAACGTATGGGACAGCTTCGCCGCATACAGACCATATTTCATTCGCTTAGGGTCATGAATTGTTCCACTAACTATGCCAAACTCTGTGAATTCAAAGCGGTTCGCCACTCTTGAATCCGTAAACTTGAACACGACCTCAAGCGGAGCGTTCTCCGTGAACTGGGGATGAGGCTTGAAGAGGGACAAATAAACACCGTCACCTGCCATGCGAATAGGAGCACCATCCGAAGCGATCATAATGGGAGCGGATACCAAATAATGACCAGAAGGCACGTATACGCCATGCCCTTTTAATTGAGCCGTATTAATCGCTTGCTGTATCGCAGCTGTATCATCCGCCGCATCGTCCCCTTTGGCGCCAAACCATCGTATATTCAAGCTGCCGCTGAACATTCTTTTGAACCTTGCCCCCGCCGACGCTACAATCGTGATGCCGTTATCATCTGCTGACAGAAGGTCTGTCGGGTCGTAATAAAAACATCCCTCTCTGCCTGAATCGGTTACATAGAAAACCAAATGCTCACGTGCCTCCGTTACCATCCTCAGCTCAGCAATCGTTGTCGTTATAAGGATCTCCCCGTTATTCAACGCTTCAATCCACGGTTGTCTTTCCCCTATTGCATTAGTCCGCATATCGTTTCCATATACGCTGTCCGTTACAGATGTGTCTTTATTGCTCCCAGGCGAAGCCATTACTGATCCTTGAAGCAGATTGCCCGCTGCGTAAGCGGCTCCCATCATCCCAATCGATGCAAGAAGCTTTCTTCTGCTAATCATGCCCTCTTTTTTTGTAGCGCTTTCATTTTCTTCTGCATAGTCCCCGGTATTTCTGATTTCATCCGTCATTTTCACAGCCTCCTGTACGAGATTTGGGTTGTTACTCCTACATGGTGCTTGTATACTGGATGATAACGATACGTCTCAATCAACTCTACCGGAGGAACCCCAATGGACTATCCTATCGTCGTTAGAGATCAACAATATATGAAGGATAAGCGCGCATTCATGCTTCGTTCCTCCAGTAGCATGAACTGGACATTGTTCGCACCGGAAGCCGGCCGCTTCCAATTCCGCATCAACAGCTGCGCTGGCGAGGCCGGCTCCGGAGATCTTCTTGTCTGTCCGCCTCATACGATGCTTCACCGCGAAATGGTCGATCCGTTAAGTTCACATTACGTCAAGTTCGACTATGCCCGCACAAGCATCCAGCATGAGAGCGATATGGCCGAGCAACTACGTGAACTATTCGCATATAAGATAACGCTTACAGATCAAGAGCGGCTTCGCAGCACACTGCGCAGTCTGCATGCGGTCGATCATCTTCATGACCGGGACAGCGCTCTGTGGCGAACACATCTGATGAACGATCTGTGGCTCTCCATTAAGCAAGAGGCGACAGGCGCTGCCCAATCGCGCAGCATCGGCGATCCGCTCATGGCGGAAGCGCAGCAATGGCTAAAAGCTCATCTGCATGAGGCACTGTTCATCCGCGATGTAGCTGCACGATTCCACCTGCATCCGGTACACTTCGCCCGCAGATTCAATCGATGCTTCGGCGTGACACCGTCTCAATATTTGACCAGATGCAGAATCGAGAACGGACAAAAGCTGCTGCGTCAGACCGATTATACGATTGAGCATATCGCACAATTATGCGGCTACGATAACGGCTTTTACTTCAGCCGCATGTTCACCAAGATAATCCGCATGAGCCCGTCCCAATACCGGAAGACGTATAGCCCGTTAACACCGTGAGAAGTTATCAGGTTCTTCTGTGTCGCTTCACTTAAAGCAATTGCCCGTCTTGCACCAGCCTTCGCTTGAGCGCATCGTAATCCACACTCTGAATATCGCAATCATTCTCCATGGCAAGCACAGCTGCCGTGCCTGCGGATTGGCCCAGCATCAGAAAAACCGGTTCCAGTCTTAGCGAGCCGTAAGCAATATGGGATGCGGAAAGGCAGACAGGGACAAGCAAGTTCGTGCATTGCTCCCCCTTAGGCACTATGGCCCGGTATGAGATCGGATACGGACCTGCCGTCATCACTTCAACATTGCCTTCATTCACGCAGCATCCGTCAATGACCAGTCTTCTGCAGTTATGGGAGTCCATCTTGTAGGATGCGATCGCTACAGCGTCATGCTCTCTGACATAATGACGGCAGTGATTCTCGTTAATAACGACTTCAGAGATCATACGGCGCCCTTCCCGAATGTACAATTGATGCGGCCAATTCGCCGTTTTCATGAACTCGTCGCCCGCCAGTCCCCACTGACTCATCTCTTCTCTAATATAAGAAGGTACGCTGTCGTCATAGCTGAGGAAATAAAGCATGCCCAGATTATAATTCACATGATCCTGAAAGATCGCTTCCCTCGTCTTAAAATCCGCTTCCGGCCAGGCATGATTGGCGCCGATATGGTCCGTGCTGACCGCCCCGTGATTGTTCAGATCCGTCTTCCCTTGCTGCAACATGCTGTTCAGCGATACGGCATCCCATACGCCTGCGCGCAAGTAGCGCTCCAATAAGGCGAATCGCTTCGGATTATAGCCGGGCGGCTCAGGGAACGGCAACCGATTATCGGGTATATTCGTCAGACAGATGCGGAAGTTATAGGCCTGAACAGACTTGTCTCCTTGACCTTGTACGCCTGGCGCTTCGTCCGACACCCCGGGAAGCAGTCCGCTGTCCGGCTTGCCCGGTAAGACATACGGGTCAATCCAGGCATTGAAGCGATGGGTCGGCGAGCCGAACTGTATACCGTTGTAAGTTTCCTGGTAGACGCTGTTCGCTTCCCTGCCTACATGATAAGCCACGCCGGAGCGAGCCATCAGATCGCCTTCGTACGTTGCGTCAATGAACATTTTGCCGCGGAATACGTTGCCGTTCTCCATCACAAGCTCCGTTATTCGGGCTCCCCGCTTCGTCACTGAGCGCAAATATTGACCGTAATATATCTTCACGCCCGCACGATCCAGCCAACGCTGGAACACTTCTGTCGCTGCCGACGGCTCGAACAGGAACACGGCTCCATCCTCTTCGCCACCGCCATACTTCTCCCCCATCTCCCGGTAAAATTGCCTCGCAAGCCCGCCAATGGTGTCCTTCACTCCGAAGTCCGTCTTGCCCAAGCCTCCCGCCGTCGTGCCTCCCAGATGATAGCCGGCCTCGGCTATCACGACAGACGTCCCCATACCTGCCGCCTGTACCGCAGCGGTAATCGCCGCCGGCGTCGCGCCGTATATGCACAGATCTGCTTCAACCGCCCTCTCAAGCCGCTCGCTCTTCTCTGGCATGTAATACTTCAATTGACTGAAATCGACCACTTCCATTCCCTCCGCTTCCCTGCAATTTGCTTTCCACCTCTTCACTATACATGCAGCCAGCGCGATGCCCCATGCACTTAACCGATTCCGGTATATACATTTGCAACATGCTTCATTTATTGCAACGCCAAGCGCCCCCGCTATTCCAGCAGGGGCGCTTGCTTGAGTCGCACTTATTGTTGCGCCTGACGCGCCTTCTCCATCAATTCCTCCGCCTGCTGGAGCATCGGCAGCGGGTCCTTGTTGCCTTCGGCAATTTCATTCGTTGCATCCGTCACAAGTTTTTTGGCCTGCTGGAATGCAGGGTCTGTCAAGGTGACCGTGTGATAGCCGCTATCCATCATGACCTTGTTGTTGTCGATGAATTGAAACATGGCTTTCGGAGCATCCTGCAGCTTGCTGGCACGCTCCGGGTCTTCCGTGAAATCCTTGCGTACGGGCAGCATGCCGCCCTTTTCCGCAATGACGGTCTGTATATCCATGTTCCAGAACCACAGGCTGAACTCCATCGCCCACTTCTTGGTCAGCTCCGGCTTGTTCGCCCAGATGTGAAAGCCGTTGCCGGTAGAATTGCGAATGACGAAGGTTTGATCGGGATCCTCTCCGAAAGGAATGGCCATATATCCCCATTCGAAATCTTCAGGCGTCGCATTTTTCATCTCATTCCCGATCCAGCTGCCATTCGATGCTAATGCAGCCTTTCCTTGCAGCACTTGCATTTGTGATTGTGTATGATTGAGCGCCGACACCCCTTTCGGGAAATAGCCCTTCTTACCCAGCTCATAGATGCGGGACCACAAATCAATGGATTCGTCAGATGTATAATAAGGCTTGCTGTATGTCCGGAATTGTTGCACGAACGGCTCCAAGTTATCGCTTAGCAATGCGAGATGAAACTGCGACCATGGACCGAAAGCATTATATATATAGTTGGGATAAACGCCCGGATAAGTAATGGGAATGATGCCATCAGCTTTAATGGCAGCCAATAAGTCCAAAAATTCCGTCCATGTGACCGGATTCATATTCCATCCTTTTTCTTCAAATAATTGTTTGTTGAAAAACAAACCAGCTCCTGTTCCCGCAATTGGCAAAGAATAGGTTTTGCCCAGAAGCCTCTTCGTTGCTTCGAACTGTCCGTTCAAAGAAATATCTTTAATCGTAACGCCTGACTTGTCATATAGCTCCCGCTCCCACAAATGCTCTACCGGCTCCAACTTTCCCGCAGCGACCAAGCTAATCAATGCGCCATCGCCGCCAGGAATCCCTCCGGAGAACATATCGAACATCCCTTCATCGCCCGCAGCTATTCTAGTAGAAGTCATTTTTGCAATATCTGGCGATGAAGTAATGTCGAAAGATACATTCGGGAATTTCTGTTTAAATGTATCAACAGCCAAGTCGAACCATTCCTTGCCCATGCCCTGATTGGCAAAGCCGATCTTCAATGTCACCTCTTCGTGCCTGGGCAATCCGTTCTCCGCGTATACGTCCTCCTCCAGCTGAACATTTTCATGGTTATCTGAATTGCGGGAATGACTGCTGCCGGGAGCAGTCTCGGAAGCAGGATCCTCGCCTTCATTGCCTGAGCATGCGGACAGGCTTACTACGAGCAGCACAATAAACACCAGTTTCGAAAACCCTTTCAATTGTTTCATTCACATAAGACCTCCTCTTTTATAGTACAACTATACTATACCTTTCGCATTCCGGAGCCCCCATGCACTTAAGCGATTCCAATATATACTTTTGCAACATGCTTTATAAATTGCAATGCAAAGCACCCCCTGCTATTCCAGCAGGGGGTGCTTGCTTGAATCCATCTTATTTTTGCGCCTGACGCGCCTTCTCCATCAGCTTCTCGGCTTCCTCCAGCATCGGCACAGGGTCCTTCGTGCCTTCGGCAATCTCATTGATGGAATCTGTATAGAGCTTAGTCGCCTGCTGGAAAGCAGGGTCCGTCAAAGTGACGGTATGGAAGCCGCTTTCCATCAACACCTTGTTGTTGTCAATGAATTCGAACATCGCTTTCGGAGCATTCTGCAGCTTGTCGGCCCGTGCCGCATCTTCCGTGAAGTCCTTGCGCACCGGCAGCATGCCGCCCTTCTCCGCAATCAGTTCCTGTACATCCATATTCCACAGCCACAGGCTGAATTCCATCGCCCATTTCTTGTTCAACTCCGGCTTATTCGCCCAAATATGAAAGCCGTTGCCCGTGGAATTGCGGATGACGAAGGTTTGATCCGGCTCCTCGCCGAACGGCACCGCCATAAAGCCCCACTCGAAACCTTCCGGCGTCGCGTTCTTCATCTCATTGCCGATCCAGCTGCCGTTGGATGCCAGTGCCGCCTGTCTCTGCAACACCTGCATCTGCGATTGCGTATGATTGAGCGCCGAGACTCCTTTCGGGAAGTAGCCCTTCTTGCCCAGCTCATAGACGCGGTTCCACATCTCAATCATCTCATCCGAGGTATAATAAGGATTCGCATATTCCCGGAATTGCTTCGTGAATGCATCCTGATTGTCGTTGACCATCGCAATATGGAACAGTGACCAGGGACCGAATGCATTGGATATATAGCCGGGATATACGCCGGGATAGGTGATGGGAATTAGGCCATCCGCTTTAATAGCCGCCAGCAGATCCGTAAATTCCGTCCACGTCTTCGGATTGTTGTTCCAGCCCTTCTCTTCGAACAGCTTCTTGTCGAAGAACAGTCCCGCGCCTGTGCCCGCAATCGGCAAGGAATAAGTCTGGCCTAATATGCGCGTCGTTCCTTCGAATTGCCCTTCCAGCGAGATATCCTTCAAGGTAGTGCCGGACTTGTCATACAGCTCCCGGTCCCATAGATGCTCGACCGGCTCCAGCTTCCCTGCGTCTACCAGACTGTTCAATGCTGCGTTCCCGCCCGGAATCCCGCCGGAGAACATATCGAACATGTCGTCGTCGCCAGCCGCGATCTTGGTCGACGTAATCTTTGCAATATCAGGGGAAGAGGTAATATCCAGCTTCACATTGGGGAATTTCTTCTCGAACGATTCCACAGCCGCGTCGAACCATTCTTTGCCCATCCCTTGATTGGCGAAGCCGACTTTTAGCGTAACCTTCTCGTTTTTCGGCAGTCCGTTCTCCGGATACACGTCCTCTTCCGGCTTGCTCGTGCTATCCGCATTCGTCTTTCCGCCGGAATTCGTGCTGGCGGGAGAGCTTTCTTTAGGAGCGTTGCTTCCTCCGTTGCCTGCGCATGCGGACAGCAGAACCGCAAGCATGCATACAATCGTAAATAGCGTAGTAAGGTTTCTTTTTCTCATTTTCGAACGACCTCCTTTTTTTATGCCGGCCTACGGCTGCAACGGTACGCTCACAATATCATCGATATACAGCTGATTGCCCTCTTCCACCCCGTTAATGGTGGCGACGAACTGCGCCTGGGCGACAGTCTTGCCATTGTATACGGCAGGAATATGGAATACGTGCTGCATCATGCCCCACTGGCCGCTCGGCACTGTACTGACCGGAAGTGACGCTGCGCGAAGCGTGGTGACAGCCCCGCCATTCTCATCCTTCAAGTTCAAGGTCAGCTGAATCGAGGCATTGTTGACAGTTCCTTCCGGCGTGTAATAATGCAAGGCCACGCCATACGGACCGCCCGATACCGGCACTGGCTGCACTGGACCTCCTCTTGCCAGTCCATCGGCTACAATAGAGTACTGCCCCGTGCGCGCATACAGCTCGCTTCGCTCCAGTGCGCCTTGTGCTTTAATCCAGAACCACCAAGGGGCGTCTCCGTCCTCGAAGGAAGAATTGGCCATGTCGGTCGCCTGTCCCTTGGCCACGGCAAGCAGCAGCTCCAGATTGTGGCGCACGACATCCAGCTCCGTCGTCGCCATAATGTTCTGTACTTCAGCAGTGACCGCCCCGTTCTCATCCTCTCCTGCAATCCATTCCGACAAGTAGGACATCATCAGATCGCTGAGTCCCGACCAGACAAGACCGAACCGCTCCGCCGTGAGCAGATGCTTCAGGATGGGGTCGTTCATATGCTCTGCTATAATGTTCATTCGCTCTACCGCATTAGCCATGCGGACAAGTCCATCTTCCAGCAGCGCCAGCGCTTCCTGCTCCGTCTGCGGCTGCGGTATATCTACGGCCGACGGATAACTTAGCACACTGGCTTCGTAGTATTGGAACGTCTTCATGAGCAGCTCGGCACGGGCCGCTTGGGCGTCCGTCTCTGTCAGCGACTGCATATTCTCCAGCAGCGCTCTGCTCTCAGCCACATCGTCCGCTGTCATGACGGTCAGATAGCTCGCATCATGGAACGACAAGTAATTCGCTCGCGTCGTGGCGTCCGCCCAGCTTCTGAACCATGTCGAAGTAGGTACGCGTTCTGTCCAAATCTCCTCCCACTGCTCATAGTACTGCTGCAGATAAGGCGCCGCTTCCTCGCCTACCATCGCTTCGTACCAATCTTCAGCCAGCTGCTCCTCGTCCAGATCCGGATTCCATTGCAGCTTCAAGGAGATATACGGCTTCGGTCCCTCGCCCCAGTTCGGATACAGCTCCGCATAATGGGCGACTACGCCTTGATCGCGTCCATAACGGTAATTGTCCGCCATCTGCTCCAGATATACGCGAGGCGTCGCATAAGGGGAGCCGTACATATATTCATAGAATCCGAGGCTGGTAGCCTTCTCGCTCCATCCCTCCACGACAGCCTTGGACGCTTGCTCGATTCCGCTGTCCACCCAGGCGTAGCGGTCATCCGTAATGAACGGAACAACTCTCTCATGCAGCGTCACTTCCGTCGGCGGATCGAACACATTGGAGTAAGCAAGCAGTCCGAACCACTTGTCCGGATGAACCTCCAGTACGCCTTCCACGACCTGATTGACCCAGTTGTAATAAATATTCGAGATATTCTGAACGCCGACCGAATTCAGTTCATCGGGAAAGTCCGGATGGGCGGGATTGGACTCGCAGTAACCGCCGCTGTCATTCACGCCCAGCGAATAAGATGACGCATCAGGGTTCTCATTGAAGTAAGTAATAATATTGGAGATCCCTTCCTCCACAATGCCATCGGCCGTGAAGCATGGCTGCCATGCCACATCGCTAATAGGCACCTGTCCGCCAGGATAAAATTCCGGATGAGTCTCCCCGTACTCTTCTACCGGGAACAAGTTATGAAGATTATGATGGAATTCAATTCGGGAATGCATCCGGTTGTTGCGTGCCCATTCATGCTGCAGCTCCCCTGCGGAGCCGGTCGGCTTCTGTAACGGGCTGAACAGGCGGGAGAAGGCTGCCGGCTCCTCGCGAATAAGCTCGTTGCGCGGCACTTCAAGATCCTCGAGCTCGGGAACATGCGTGCCGTCCGGGCCCGGAATAAGCCAGCGGACGCCAACGTACCGCTCCAGGAAATCATTGACTCCGAATTCCGTCCCCCATGCCGTAGGGCCAGTAATGAATACTTTGTTTCCTCTCGTCTGGATTACGAAGCCGTCGTCATCAAGCCCTTCCAATTGCTGCTGCAGATGAGGCGACTGCCATTGTTCGCCGGGACCAACATAAATCCGGGCATCGCCGTTCAGCGATTGTCCGCTGGCTTTCAGGTCGTACAATGTCATAAGCGGCAGCTCTGCGCCTGTCGCCTGCTGAATGTAGTCGACGAGCTTCTGCGCCGCTGCTGTCGTCTGTTCGTCCGCCTCTTCATCGACGATGACAACGGCTTGCGCCTCCCCGTCTTCGACCAGCTCAAGCTGGCCATGACCGACGGCAGCTTCCGCCGCGGCAAGCTGCGGCGGCCACAACATGATTACAGCCATTATGGCCGCCATCAGGCTTGCCAGCATTCCCTTGCTATACTTCCCCTTTTGTGAATAAGTGCTTGTCAATAAATTGAAACGCATGTCAATCATCCTCTCTTTATGAATGGGATGTTATCTCGTGCAGTTTCTTGGTGTATTGACTGATCCATTGCTTCATCACTTGCAAGCCTTGCTTCTGCTGCCGGCTATGGACGCCGTACAGGAATCCATGCTCCGCTTCCGCTATAAGCACCACCTCCGATTTAGAATGTACTTCCCTTACTCTTTCGCTTAGCTCGTACACATGCTCGTGAGGGAAGAATTGCTCCAGGCCGACCACGATGAACCACATATCCGGGACATGAGGGCCGACCAAGCTGAGCGGCGACACCTCGCGGAACTTCTCGGGGTTGGCGTCATAGTCGTCGTAGGACATCCCTAAAGCGCTTTCAATACTGCGGCGAATATCCCCGTTCATATTCGGCCACGGCTCCAGTGTTCCAGGTCCATTGAGGAAAATGCAGGCTGCGGGAGGCGGCGCGGTGAATCCGTCGAGCAAGGCCTGATGCGATAGGGTTTTCTCGGCTGCTTGATGCGATGAATCTGTGGATGCGGCAGAGCTTGATAACGTACTTCTTGCTGGTGCACTGCTTGATGATGTACTGCTTGCTGTTGTGCTGCTCGGTGATACGCTGCTTGGTGGTGTGTGCTGCGCTGCCGCAGATCGATGGAGTTGAGGCATGTTGTGAGGCAAATCTTGTCGCAAGCATAGCAGTGCTGCCAGATGGGCGCCTGCTGAGCTTCCGATGACGATCACTTGTCGAATGGGCAGTTCCTGTTCATGAATATACTGCCAGAAGCGTTGATAGCCGGCAGATGCGTCCGTTAGCTGCTCGTTCATCTTCGCTGCCGGTGCGAGCCGATAGCCTGCTGATGCGCATAGAAATCCCTGCTGCGAGAAATATTCCAGTTGATAATGGAAGATATCCCGCGCTCCGCCTCCCCAGCCACCGCCATGTATGTAAAACAGCGCGGTATCCTGTTGGAGCTGATCCGGCAAGGCTATATCTACAGCGCGTTTAAGCACAATCGGCTCATCATAATACAAAGTCAGCAGCTTCATGAAACCCTTCACCCCCTGTCAAGTTTACATTTTACTGTACTAAACCTAACAAACGTTGATTTCACCTTTCCATCTACTGTATATATACTGTATGCTTTTTGTTATTATAATGGAACATTTTGCTTCTGTAAACCATTAATTGCATGTTAGAAGAAAGAAAAGAGCCGAATCCAACAAGAATGGAATCGGCTCCTTCTAACTAATTGTTAACTTCACCAAACAGCAAGTCCAGCAGCTTTTCATCCGCCTTTCGATTTTTCCCTTTGTAGGGATAGCAGTGAATATGAATAGCCGGATTGAAGTTGATCTCTATAACGCTGTAATTGAAATCGGACGCTTCAGATGTTAGATCATCGATCATCATGTCTACTCCGCAGAAAGTAGCTCCTGCCGCTTTAGCTGATTCAACCGCCAATGCCTTATAGCTCGCTGGCATATCATCGGTATAGTCAAGGCTGTCTCCGCCTGTGCTAATATTGGAATTTTCCCTCAGGTAAATGATTTGACCTAGTGAAGGGACTTCTCCCCAATGATGATTGTGATTTTTCAAAAACATTTCTTCAGCATCACCTAGCTGGATATTTTCTAAAGGCGTCTTATAGCCAAACCCCCGAAGCGGATCTTTATTCTTTTCATGGACCAGCTGCTCGATCGTATGGACTCCGTCACCGACGACATTGGCCGGGACTCGATGCAATACACCTGCGACCTCATCCCCCATGACCAGAAAACGATACTCTTTGCCTGTCATAAACTCCTCAAGCAGAACCGTCCTATCATGCTCAAACGCCATCTCAAATGCTTTTTGATAGTCCTCTTTCGAGAACCCACGGTTAAAGATAGTGATGCCCAGCCCAAAGTTCGTGGACTTCGGTTTAATGACAATGGCTTTATCATCATACTTCTCATAAGCCGCAATGGCCTCTTTAAGGCTTCGAAATGCATCCCCATCAGGGACGCGAATGCCCCGTTCTTTCAGGACTTCTTTGGTCACAATCTTATTCTCCATGATCAATACCGTGCTATAGGAATCAAGCGAGGTCTTCGTCGCCTGTTTTATATATTCCTTGTGATTCCCTTTCGTAAGCACCACAAAATTCTCATCCCGGTCGATCAGTTTGAACGTAATGCCTCGTTTCACTGCTGCTTTCAGAAGCAATTGCGTCGATAGCTCGAGATCTTCGTATCCCGCAAAACGATACCCGCTTTTCACGCTCTCCTCAGCATACGCTTTGGCTTTGGCCAGATGATACTTCATATATGTGGACTTCTGTATATCCGACTTAATCCGGAACGCAAATCCTAGCTCGGGATGAAGAATCTTCTCTTTCTCTCTATTCAGAATAAGCAATAGCTCTTCCCCTTGAGGATGCAAGAGACGAACCATCTCTTGCATCTCACGAATACAAGTCAAAGCCATCTCCTTCATCGTGCCGCGACAGTCCTGGGAATCATTTAAACTCCCCTCAATGCCCTCTACGATCGCCTGATCGTGATTGAGGTCCGCGATTTTCTGCTCCTCCGTACCGAAAGTCTCATCCTTTTTGAGCAGCATGAAGAGAATGAACAGATGAATAAAATACATCGTATCTTTGCTGATCCCAATCTTATGCAGGGGATTGAGATCAATCATGCGCAGTTCTAAGTAAGCCACACCATCCTCTGCAAGTTCTTGCAATGGGTTCAAACCTTTCGCTGTTTTCAACCGGACGGGGCTGTAGAATTCCCTTGCGCTCAACAACTCTTCCTGTTGAATCAACGCATTCAAATCCTGTACATAGTCACGAGCTGAATCATAGGATACATAGAGCGGCTTTTCATTCCGATAGCCACATGCGCTATTCCGAAGCGAATTCATGTTTAGGAAATAGTAGCTCATCTTATCGTCCGATTTCCCCATTGATACACACTTTTCGATATAGGTCTTATCAAAGACCGGGCTAGCTCCAGTCAAATAAATGAGCAACCAACGGTAACGAAGCAAATTGCGCGTGATTTTAAAATAAATCGAATCCTTGTAATCTTTATAGTCTTCACCATGTCCGAACGTTTCGTGCAGCTTTCGCAAGAATCGTTCATCAAACGAGAAATTATAATGAATCCCGCTCAGCAGCTGTTTTTTACGACCATACTTATCCGCTAATTCATGGCGATACTTAACCGCTAAGGGATCATTCATCCTGGCAATTGGGATTTGTTCATCTTCGGGCAATATCGGCGGATTGCTGCTCGGCCACAAGTATTCCCCTTTCAGTTCTAAAGAGACAATATCCTGAAGAGCTTCCATGAACCGATAGGTCTCTTCAATGGAGCCAAAGGAAGGGGTAATCATCTCAATCTGACTCTCCGAAAAATCGGTTTGAATATAGGGATTTTCTGTCTTGCTCCCAAACGCTTCAGGATGTGGAGTCAGCGCCAATTTCCCCTCATGATCCACCCTGGCATTCTCTTTTTCCAAGCCAAAGTGACCGAGAAACAAATCGTTATGTAACGACTTGTCCATTAGTTGTTGTATAAATTCACGATTTAACAAATCCATAGGTTGAACCTTCCTTCTCACTGATGTTAACCCCGGGTTGGCTGAAGCTTCATGTGTCTCAGCGATCTCCTAAACCAGAAGACGAGAATAAGCCCTTTGAACACACTGCTTAGCGCAATCGACATCCACACCCCGTTTAAGCCAAACGGTTCAGACAGGATGAGTGCCAACGGTATCCGCAATGCCGTTAAGACAATACTGAATATCGGCGGGATATGTGTTTTTCCAATTCCGTTAAAAGCACCGACTGTCATAAGCTCCATGCACATAAACAACTGGGAATATCCAATAATTCTCATATAATCCGTACCTAAAGCTAAACTCGTCTCATCAGACAAAAATACGGAAAACAATTGCTCGGGAAAGAGAATGAACAGGAGCGATATAAAAATACCAAACCCCGAAGTCAGTAGCAAAGCTTGGCGGTAACCCTGCTGGATACGATCCAATCGACGAGCTCCATAATTTTGTCCAAAGAAAGCAGCAATCGCGCCTTGCAGTCCGCCAATGGTCATATAGGAGATGGATTCAATCTGAATACCGACCTTTTGAACCGCAATGGCATCCGCGCCAAAGCGCACGATAATCTTCGCAATGATGATAGAAATCAATGTAAAGGTAAGCCGCTGAATCGTGATCGGAAGCCCCATATGGATGACTTCTTTCATAAGACGACCATTCCATACGGATGATTTCACAATCAACTCGGAATGTCTAGTTTGAATAACAAATAATACCGTCACAAGAAGGTTTGCTGTCAAAGTTGCAAGAGCTGCCCCTGCAACCCCAAAACCTTCAAATCGTCCAACGCCAAAAATGAGCAAAGGGTCGAGAATGATATTAAGCACAAGACCAACTGTAAAAATATGAAACGGTTGTTTGCTGTTTCCCATCGCATTCAATACGGTTAAGTACAACGTATTCACAACCGAAAAGATCGTGCCCGTAATGGAAATCAGTAAGAACTGCTTTGCCATCAGCTCAACTTCAGCACTGCCTAAATCAAAAAAACCAATAAGTTGATCCTTCGTCAAAAAAATGAATGCCATATAAAGAAGAGCTAATAGTACAGACATGATGAATCCGTTCTTAATATAGATCTTCGCTTTATCACCCTCGCCCGCCCCTATACAATGGGACACCTTAATGCCCGTACCGATCATAATCATCGTAGACAATGCAACAGCAAGTTGAATAAAAAAGCTCGCTGTCCCTATGGCAGCAACAGGGCCGCTTCCCAGCCGGCCCACCCACATCATATCGACAAGCCCATAGGTTGTAGAGATGAAGTTGGTTGCAATGATCGGAAGGGTTAGCTTCATCAAAGTTGGAACAATCTTCCCATGGGTTAAATCCGTTGTGCCTTTCATGTTACGAACTCCTCATGCCCTATGTAAAAACCGACCACAAGGTCGGTTTTTTTAAAGTTGATTATTTCCCTTCATTCAGGAAATGTTGGATTCTGAATTTGATGGCATCGCGTACTTCACGAAATTGAGACATGACTTCCTCTTCAGTTCCAACCGCTTTCGCTGGATCATGAAATCCCCAATGCCACTTTATCACATTTGGATTCGAGATCACAGGACAGTGCTCATCCGCATGCCCGCAGAGGGTTATGACATAATCAGCACGATTAAGGATTTCAGCATCGATCACATCAGATGTATGGCCCGATATATCAACCCCTGCTTCACTCATCACTTGAACCGCTCTTGGGTTTAAGCCATGCGCTTCTAACCCCGCACTTTTCACTTCATACCGGTCGCTGCCAAGAGCTTTCAACCATCCATCCGCCATTTGGCTCCGACAAGAGTTTCCTGTACATAGGAAATAAATCAAAGGTTTACTCATTCTTAATCTCTCCCAGCCTTTATTTCATTATTGCGGGCTCAAAATACTTCCGCTTAATCCAAAGCGATACATTGACAAGCCCAATCAACACCGGCACTTCAACAAGCGGTCCTATCACCGCGGCAAATGCGACCCCTGAATCCAGACCAAATACGCCAATGGCTACAGCTATCGCTAATTCGAAGTTATTGCTTGCAGCCGTAAAGGATAGCGATGAAGCGACTGGATAAGAGGTGCCCGACTTTTTCGATAAGAAGAAGGATACCAAGAACATAATGACAAAATAAATGATCATCGGAATCGCTATACGCACCACATCGAACGGCAACTCCACAACCATTTCTGCTTTAAGCGTAAACATCAACACAATTGTAAATAACAATGCCATAAGGGCAAGGGGACTAATCTTCGGTATTAACACTTGTTCATACCACTTCTGCCCCTTCAGTTTGATCCCAATCACGCGTGTAAGTAGCCCTGCTGCAAACGGAATCCCCAAGTAAATCAGCACGCTCTCAGCAATCTGTCCCATGGAGACATCGACAACAGCGCCTTCAAGCCCAAACCAACCTGGCAATACCGTAATAAACACATACGTAAACACAGAATAAAAAAAGATCTGAAAGATGGAATTGAATGCAACAAGACCTGCTGTATATTCAGGGTCTCCCTTTGCAAGGTCGCTCCACACCAAAACCATGGCAATGCATCTTGCCAGTCCAATCATGATCAGTCCGATCATATATTCAGGCATATCGCTAAGGAATAGAATGGCTAGAACGAACATCAAAACCGGACCGATAATCCAGTTCTGCACTAAGGACAGAATGAGTACCTTCCAATCCTTAAACACCCGTCCGAGCTTTTCATACTTCACCTTTGCAAGCGGCGGATACATCATTACGATTAGACCGATGGCCAGCGGCACCGAAGTTGTTCCAATTTGCATGCTGGAAAGCACTTCAGAGAAATCAGGAACCAGGTAACCTAATCCTAACCCAATGCCCATTGCTCCAAATATCCAAAAGGTGAGATAGCGATCCAGAAAGGAGAGTTTCTTCGTGTTTCCTTGACTCATTTCATCCACACCCTTATTCACACAACGTCGCGTTTATTTTTTTCTGTTCTTCTTCCCCTGGCTGCGGCAAATACTGTAGCACCTCTTTTAAGTGAGGTTTATCTTCAATCGAAAGGGAGTAATAAATCCACTGTCCTCTTCGCTCTTCAGCCACTAAACCTGCGTCTTTTAATTTACGAAGATGCTGGCTAATATTCGGCTGAGTCGTTTGCAATATCTCCACTAAATGACATACGCACATTTGTTGTTGAGATACTAATGCGACGATTTTCAATCGAGTTTTATCACCCAATAACTTAAACTGTTCCGCCATTACCTCTACTGAAACCATCATGTATCGGTACACCTCCTTGTGCTCTTAATCATTATATAAATATATACTTATATAATCAAGGGATTATTTATTTTAAACTTAAACCACCACTGAAAAAACAGCTGCAGCCATTACGGCTGCAGCTGAACACTCACAATATGATCGATATAGAGCCGATTTCCTTTCAGACACTCTCATAGTGGCGTCGACCCAGTACTATGTTAATGGCGTCGGCGAGCTAAGTCTGTGCAATCGAATGACCTTCTTTTTGAAAATGCCGATAGTGTTTCTATGCCCAATCCAAAATTTGTCCGTCCGCAAGCAGTCTCTCTCTTAACGGCTTGTAATCGACGTCCTGTACAGGGATGTCCGCCTCAAGCGCAAGCGCAGCAGCCGTTGCGGCAGACTGGCCCAGTATCATGAAGACCGGCTCCATGCGTATAGACCCGAAGGCAATATGGGAGGAAGACAAACAGACTGGTACCAGCAAGTTAGCGCACTCCCCGCGCTTCGGCACGATTGAGCGGTAAGACACAGGGAATGGAGCCGGCGTATGAATTTCCACATTCCCTTCATTGACGCAACGTCCGTCGATCACCACTCTGCGACAGTGATGCGAATCAATTCCATATGCCGCCAAACCAATCGGGTCTTCAACGATAGTAAGCCTGCGGCAGTGCTGCTCCGTCATCACGACATCGGAGATCATACGACGCGCCTCCCGGATATAGAGCTGAGGCGTCCAGTGTCCCGTTGCCGGATATTCGTCCGCAGGCAACCCCCACTCGCTTACTTCATTACGAATCGCTTTAGGTATGCTCTCATCATTGGCCAGGAAGTAGAGCATGCCCAGATTGTAACGGAAGTGCTCCTGGAAGATTTTTTCTCTTTCCTTATAAGAAGCTTCAGGCCACTTGTGATTGCCTCCGATATAATCGGTGGACACCGCTCCGCGATTGTTCAGGTCGCTCTTGCCGCGCGGCATCATCTTATGGAGCTGCATCGCATCCCATATGCCGGACTGAATATATCTGGCCAGCAGCTGAAACTCATCAGGATCGTAACCCGGCGGCTGAGGGAATGGAAGGCGATTTTCCGGCATGTTCGTCAAGCAGATACGGAAATTGTAAGCTTGAACACTGGCATCCCCTTCTCCTTGCTTCAGCAATGGAGCATCCGTTACGCCCGGCAGCAATCCGCTGTCCGGCTTGCCGGGAATCCGATACGGATCGATCCACGTCTCGAAGCGATGATGCGGGTGGCCGTAGTGAACACCGTTCAACGTCTCTTGATAGACGGAGTTGGCTTCACGCCCCACATGATAGGAAACACCGGCCATGGCCATCAGGTCCCCTTCGTATGTCGCGTCAATGAACATGGCGGCCCTGAATATATCACCATTCTCCATGATCAGCTCCTTGATCCGCCCATCGCTGCCTTTGCCCACCTGCTTCAGGCGCCTCTGACAATAAACCTCAATTTCATTCTCCTCAAGCCATCTCTGATACACTTGCCCTGCAACGCTCGGCTCGAATGTCCACTGTGTACCGCCGTCCGTCTCTGTCCCATAATGAGTGCCCAGCGTACTGTAAAACTCGCGGGAAATGCCTCCGATTGCCGCCTTATTGCCAATGTCAGTAGCGCCTAACCCGCCGGTCGTCAAGCCGCCCAGATGATTGCCGAACTCCGCAATGACGACACGCAATCCCATCCGGCGCGCCTGTACGGCGGCAGCAATGCCGGCGGAGGAGCCGCCATAGATGCACAGATCCGCTTCTACGGAGACAGGAGCGTCAAGCGGAGGCGTCTCCACGTAATACTTCAAATTCCGAAAGTCTGTCATAACCTGCATTCCACCTCTCAGAAAATATGCTATTTGCAGTTTTCGCTTACATTATATCGAATAAAGAAATTTAAATTTAGTTATACTTTTGTTTCATTTTACTTGTTTCTTGTGCTATAAATTGAAGTAATTACATTCACATAGAAGGAGCAGAACGATGCCGCGCAAAAAATCAGTCACTCTGCAAGATCTGGCAGAGCAGCTTCACTTGTCTGTTCATACAGTATCCAAAGCGCTTCGCGGACTGCCGGGTATGTCGGAGGAAACGCGTGAAGCTGTGCTGCAAGCCGCCAGGAAGGCAGGCTACCGCACGAAGGATCAGGAGCGTACGCTCGTAATGGAGAACATTCCGTTATTCCCGCACAAGCAGAGAAACTTCAAGTTGGTCATTACAAGCGGGGCCTTATCCTCCGATATGAATCAGCTGCTGCTGGGGGGCTTGCAGGAAAAGCTGTCTGAGCATGGCCATACAATCGAAACCGTATTGCTGCCTCATGCATTTGAACACGACCTGGAAGAATCGTTCGAGGAGTGGGCGGAGAGGCATCATCTGAGACATGCGGACGGTGTATTCGTACCGCCGCTGATAGAATCGCATTTAGAGCAGAAGCTGTTGCAACTGCCCGTCCCACGTGTCATGCTTAACTTCCCGCTTCCTGCGGCAGAAGTAGACAGTGTTGTATGGGACGTAGGAACTTCCATTCACCAGTCGGTTCGCTACCTGCTGTCGCACGGCCATCGGGAGATTTTATACGTAGGCTCCATTGATCGTTACAGGGGCCTCAAGCTGCGATGGCAATCATTCGTAGCTGCTCTGAAGGAGGCGGGTATCGTGACGGACAGTAGCGAGCATGTCACGGGCAGATTCCAACGGAAGGAAGAGTGGATGGCGGATATCTCGGAGAAGCTGGCCAGGCGTGAAGTGACGGCGATACTGAATGGCGCCAATCAGCAAGTCGCATGGGTATATCATGCCTGCAGCATGAACGGCAAGCAGATCCCGCATGACTATTCTTTAGTTAGCTTGGAGCATACGCGCAACGAATTTTTACCGCAACTGACACGACCCAAGCTACTCATACGGGAAGCAGGCATTCGCGGCGCCGAGCGTATGCTGTGGCGGCTTGCCAACCCTTATCTGCCCTACGAGCACATTTTGCTTCAAGGCGGGTTCTATGAAGGAGAGACGGTACGCCGTATTTGAAGCTGGCCATAGGCCAGAATTCCTCGGCTAGAGCTGCAAATCTTTGGGCTGGAATATAGCATTCTATCGTCATATAATAATGGGAACGAAGAAGACTAGCGACACCTACTCGTCCGCTTAGCAAGGAGATGCCTATGTCCCCCTATTCGCCACAGCTGCATACACCGCCGCACGCACCACCATCTCACACACCGCCGCCGTCGCCTCGCCAGCGTCGGAGCCGGAACGCGCTGCTGATACTGCTCATTCTATTCACACTAGCGGCCTTGCTCGTTAACCGCTATGAAGAAGTAGAAAGGCTGCTGCCGTGGGCGAAGCAGAAGCCGCCGTCTATTATCGGCTTGCATCCTGTCGTGCATGAACTGAGCGAGCAATTGGTGAAAGAATGTACGGCGCTCGGCATTCATGTCGTCATTACTGATGGGTTCCGCAGCCATCACGAGCAGAACACTTTATTCCAGCAAGGGCGCTCAGCCGACGGACCGATCGTGACGCATGCGAAGGGTGGAGAATCGTATCACAATTATGGCCTTGCCATCGATTTTGCACTGAAGACGAAGAAAGGGAAGCTGATCTGGGATCTGGAATACGACGGGAACCAGAACAAGCATGCAGACTGGTTGGAGGTCGTAGCGGTTGCGAAAGGGCTGGGGTTCAGCTGGGGCGGGGATTGGAAGAGCTTTAAGGACTATCCGCATTTGCAGATGGACTTCGGCTATACGATTCATCAGCTTCAGCGCGGTTTTTATCCCCTTGATGAACATGAAGCGGCAGTCGTGCCTGGTCAATGAGAAATACGCCTTTACGGCGTACATTTACTACTTTATTCCTGCTCGTATACACCTTTACGACGCTCCGGTGTAAGGCACTGGGGACAAGCTCGCTCGAGATTTCGCCACTCTAGTGTTGGCTGCATACAATGCAGACACGCACGAGTCATTCCAATAGCTTCGGGTATTCAATTCGAAATTTATAAACTATATTGTGGTAAACAGGGAGACGCTTAGGCCTCTCGGGCACGTCTCCCTTAATAGCTGGTCTCGCATAATGGCTTACCGCCAGAGCAGCAGCCGTAGCGGTAACTTCTCCAATCTCTCAGTCCTGCATACTCACCCATTCTGAGCCGATTAAGCGCAGTGACAACCGCTACATCCGCTCCTGTAGACTCTTCTAACTTCCCTTCGACGCTTCGCTATACGCTTTAAAATTATTCAAGATCGCCTGCCAGCCCGCTTCTTGCATTTCCACGGAGTTGGCCGTCTCCGCGTCGAAAACTTCAACCACCTTCGTGTCATTGCCCTGACTAACAAAAGTAATTGCAACTTTTCTTCCATCTTCCATCGTATACGAAATAAATTCGTTCGCCCTCACTTCATCATAAATGCCGCCAAAATCGAAACCGAAGCTGCCGTCCTTCGCCTCCATTCTTGTGACAAATTTCCCACCTGCTCTCAAATCATTCTCGGCTCTTGGCGCATGCCAGTCATCGGATGCTGCACACCAATTCGTAATGTGCTCCGGCTCCGTCCAGAATGTCCATACTTGCTCGATCGGTGCTTGAACGATAGCTTCTACCGTTATCGTTACAGGATTGCTTGTCCCCATATGAATAGCCTCCTCATCGTAATCCAGTATATGATTCAATCTTCACTTGTTCCCCTTCATACTTTAGTCACAATGAATATACTTTAACTGGATATTCGAGGTCAAGGGAAATAGATAAATCCAAGCGAACGCACCAGCAGCGCCGCGAATTCCGTCCGCATAATCTTCTGATCCCGGGCGAATGCCGAAGCCGACTTGCCCTGCACGATCGCTCCCCCATGCTCGAAGGAACGAATTCGAAGTTATTCGTTTCCGGAAGTGATGGGCACCGAAATCCCATCCACTTTGCCGGTCAGTCCCGAGACATCCGTCATTTGAACCGCCTCGTCAAAGTCCAGCACTAACCGGTTGAGCGCATCTGCTTCTACATTCGCTCCCGACATGACA
Source organism: Paenibacillus chungangensis (assembly GCF_042675905.1). Lineage (NCBI taxonomy): Bacteria > Bacillati > Bacillota > Bacilli > Caryophanales > Paenibacillaceae > Paenibacillus > Paenibacillus chungangensis. The sequence continues at coordinate 66,599 of NZ_JBHTJZ010000021.1, forward strand.
GGCGGTGCTGCATCCTCTTACTGGGAGACCCATATGCCCTTCAACACCGGATAACCACCCTCGGAGAATGCCGAGACGTTGGGATCCCATCCGGCAAAGCAGCTCTTAAAGAACTGAAAGTCCAAATTGTTGCTGCGCCTGCAAAAAGAATTCCAAGGCTTTCAAGCTATGAAAGTTGAGTTGTATATTCAAGCTTCAAGCTTTCTCCTCTTTGCGAATTGCATTCGGAGAACTGCCGAATTGGCGCGTAAATGCGCGGGTGTAGGAATAGATATCGGGATAGCCGACGGATAAGGCAATTTCGGTCACGGACAACGCACTCTCCAGCAACAGTTTCTTGCCTTGTTCGAGCCTTGTCTTTATTAAGTACTCGGAAGGCGGCATCCCGACTTCCCTTGTAAAGATTTTCGACATATATGTTCGGTGCAGACCTACATACCTCGCCACATCATCAACTGTGATTTTTTCCGTATAAAAGGCATGGATGAAATCCAGGCTCTTGCTTACCCAATCGCTTGGCGTCTCAGCATCGCTCGAACGAGCGTCGGGCAGCAGCTTACTGAATATACGATACATAAGGCTGTACATCGTCATCAGTTGTTTGCGGCTGTCTCCTTTGCACCGTTGAAACATTTGCTGCAGCAACAACTCCATATCTTTATCCACCGTTCCCCTCTGGAAGGGCTGTTCATCTGCAAAGCCAGTCATCAACAATATTTCCCTTGCCTGAAGGCCGTCGAAAGTAATCCATGTCATTCGAAGAGGATGCTCTGGATTCGCAATTCGATAGGTATATATCGTGTTCGGAAATTTACAAAACATATCCCCTTTGCCCAAAACGACTTGCCCTCCGTTATAGATAAGTTTGACATGTCCTTCATGGATGAAATGAATATTGCAATAGGGAGTCTGACGTGGTCCATTCCGATAATTAGGCTTTGCAATATTAGTTCCAATACGAATGGGCCATACTCCGCCCAGCTCGGCAAATCCATCGGGTTTGTAATACCAAATATCGATAAACTCTAAAGGCGTTTCCTGCATGTTCCAAGCACTCCTTAAACGAATTATTAAACAGACTACAAAATGATAAAAATAGACTACCTGTTGACATTTCCTATCCAGATCAAGTGCGATATGATTTAGAAGGAATAAGTGACGTTGTTATAAGTATTTGCAAATGTCATTTAACCTTACGCACAATTCACTCTAAGTTTTCAATGATATTTCATAATCGAGGTGATTGAGGACGATAAGACAAAATTAACAGAAAGAAAGATCGAATTCACTTGATTTACAAAAACTTAGTACAATTTTATAGCAGCGCTTACATTTCAGGGCTAGCATGAAATAATTGGATAACTTTTAAGAATGTATGCGAAAACTCACCTAATTGAAAGGACAGTATTACCCATTTATCGGCAAGTTTGATGGTTCTAATAATGGATGTTTCATTTTGCGCAAACCATCAATTCATTGGGAACGGAGGAAAGCTATTGTTAAAAGGTTCATTGAGCAAATGGGATGTTAAACCGTATCTCTATATTTTGCCCATGGTAGTCATTTTTGGTACGTTCAGCATTTATCCCATGCTGCGAACCGTATATTTATCCTTTATGGATACGAACGTCGATTTCACCCAAATGCAATTTATCGGTTTTGAAAACTATGACGCTATTAATGAGGATAGGAACTTCTGGCGCATTGTTGGGAACACCGGCATTTATGGGCTATCTCAGGTCACTCTCACCATAACACTGGGCTTATTATTTGCAGCGATAGCCAACAGCAAGCTCGTTAAATTCCGCACATTGTTCCGGATGTCGGCCTTCTACCCCTTTGTGTTGCCCATAGCGGTCGCTGCAATGGTGTGGATGTACATGTATCACCCTTACCGCGGCGCCATTAACCTGCTGCTGGATCAACGTATACCTTGGCTGGATAGCTTTGATTACGCTCTGCTGTCGCTTATCATCGTATCGGTATGGAAATCGCTTGGGTTCAGCTTTTTGCTAATTCTCGCGGGAATGCAGAATATTTCGCAAGATTATTATGAAGCTGCGGCACTTGAATCAAGCAACCGGGTCAAGCTCTATTTCCGGATCACGCTGCCCATGCTAATGCCCACACTGTTTGTGGTCTGTCTTCTGTCTATTACTAGCAGCTTTCAGTCGATGGATCTCGTCGCCATCATGACACAGGGGGGGCCGGGCAATTCTTCCAATGTGCTGATGTACTACATCTATCAGGAAGGTATTGTTAACAGACGCATTGGCTACGGCAGTGCGGTGAGCACGATGTTTCTCGCGGTATTGATTGCCTTTACCATCATTTATCTGCGGTATGGCGAGAGGAGCGTAAGTTATGAGCGTTGAAGCAGCAAAGCTTAGCCTGGACAAAAGCAACGCAGTCGCCAAACGCAAGAAAATTGTGTCTATGGTAGTTATTAACGCCATTATTGTAATGGCCAGTCTTATATTTCTGTTCCCTTTGGCATGGATTATCATCAGCAGCATGAAAGGTCAGTTGGACGTGCTGAAGAACCCGCTTGCCATCATCCCGTCGGAGTTCATGTTTGTGGAGAATATGAAAGAAGTGCTTCGTCGCGCGCCTTGGGGTGTTTTTTATAAAAATACCATCGTGGTGGCGCTGGGAATCCTGGTTGCCCAGCTTTGTATCGGCATTCCGGCTGCATACGCCTTCTCCAGCTTTAAGTTCAGGTTCAAGCATTTTTTCTTCCTGTTCGTTCTGGCGCGGCTGCTGGTTTCCGGAGAAAGCTTGTTGCTGCCCACTTACCTCATCATCAACGGGATGAACCTGTATAACACCCTGCTGGGCATCGCTCTCCCTAGCTTTGCCTCGGCTGTTTGTATCATTATATTCCGCGGTGCATTTCTGGAGATCCCCAAAGAGTTGAAAGACAGTGCCCGTATCGACGGCTGTGGCGATTTCAAATATATGCTGGTGGTTGGCATTCCTATGATCAAATCCCGCATCATCGCGTTTTCAATCACATCGCTGGTGTATCAATGGGACAGCTACTTCTGGCCCATGGTTATTACCGAATCGGTGGAGAAGCGCACCCTTGCCGTAGGCATGGCCTACTTTGGGACTCAGGCAGAAAGCGCCTCGGAATGGGGGCTGACCATGGCTGCGGCGATCTTGGTGATCATGCCCCTCTTGTTAGCCATGGTGTTTTTCCAGCGACAACTGGTGAATAGCTTCGTTACCTCGGGCATTAAGTAACCCCCTGCCACCTAGCACTAGCTCCGCAATGCTTTAACTTTGTATTATGCACGTTTGATGTGTGTGATAAAAAATTGAAATGGAGGAATTAATTTATCATGAAGAACAGGAACAGAAGCAACAATAGGTCCGCAATGCTTTGTACTGCGGTGTCCCTCATCCTCGTTTTCCTGGCGGGTTGCAGCGGCAATACGTCCACAACACCGGACGCTCAGTCGTCTGCCAGCACCGCCCCGCAAGCCTCCTCATCCGCTAGTAACGGAGAGGCGATTGAGTTGTCCTATTATTTCCCTATCCAGGCTTCGGGCCCCTTGGCCGTTGCAATGGAGAAGATTGTGAATGATTACAATGAGTCGCAATCCGACATCCACGTGAACTTCACCTTCACAGGCGATTACGCAGCAACGATGGAAAAAACGTTAACGGCCGTCAACGGCGGCAATGCCCCTCATGTAGTTCTCGCCAGTGATTCGCACAAGCTTCTCGAAATGGGCGCGTTGGTGAATATTAATGACATGATCGCCAAGGAACCTTCCAGTTTCAAGGACGATTATATACCGAATTTCTTCCCTGCTTTCGTCGATCCTACCAATAATAGTTTTCAGCACTCCATGCCGTACCAGATCAGCTCAAGCATTATGCTGTATAACAAAGAGGTTCTGGCGGACGCTGGCCTAGACCCTGAAAGCCCTCCAACTACATGGAGCGAATTAGAAACGGTTACCCAGGCTATCAAGGCCCATGATTCCAAGCTTATCCCGTTTGAGTTTATGGATGATGGGTGGATGGGTCAGGCTTTGGTCCGCTCCAACGGCGGCTACATCAATAAGGACTTGGATAACATGAACCTCGACAGTCCCGAACACATTGAACAAGTAGAGTTTTTCAAAGGACTGCAAGACGACGGATTGGTCAAAATGAACAAAAGCTACGGCGGCGTAGCTGAGAATTTCATAGCGGGGACTTCCGCTGTCATCCTAAACACCAGTGGCTCTTTGGGTAATATTGTGAACACTGCTGATTTCAACTTTGGCGTTGCTCCAGTTCCCGCTAAAGACGGCAAAGAATCGGTTAACGTCATGGGCGGCGGAGGCTTAATTATCCTGAACAAGCATCCTCAGGAAGAGATCAACGCCAGCTGGGAGTTCGTGAAATACTTGACCGGTCCGGAAGCTGCCGCGGAGTGGATGGCCGTCAGCGGGTATTTCGCAGTGAATAAATTAGCCTACGAAGAGCCTGTACTTAAGACCTTGTTCGAAGAGAAGCCCCAGTATGAGCAGTTATCAAAGCTCGCTCCAACCCTGGAGAAGGTTTATCGGGTCCGAAAAAATTCAAGTGAAATGAACACCCTGATCAATAACGTCTTTGATGAGATCTATCTGAACAACGCCGACATCGCCGCTGCGCTCCAACAGGCACAGAAAGATGCTCAAGCCTTATTGGCCGACTAAACATGAGACTGCATATTATTCGACATGGTGACCCTGATTACCTAAATGATGACTTGACAGACTTGGGCAAAATTGAAGCTCAGGCGCTGGCTGTGCGCATGGAGCGCCTGCCGCTGGTGCGCATCTTTTCGTCTCCTATGGGGCGGGCCCAGGCAACGGCTCGGTATACCGCCGAGATAAAAGGATTGCCAGTGCAAACCTTGGAATGGATAAGAGAGATGGGTGAATTAAAATCCAGCCCCCTCTCAAGCGCGCTGCCAGATCCGGTGGTGATTTGGAATCTGCCGGGACATCAGCTGCGCCGGGCCGAGGGAGTGAAAGATAACCAAGGGACTCACAGCGATCTGTTCCCCCAGCCCCAAACCGCAAACAGATTCCGGGAATTGCGCAACGGCTGGATCGAATGGCTGCGGCAGTCTCACATTCAGATGACCGACGAGGGCTGGACGACCGATATTCCGCACTTGGGCAACGATGTGGCGATATTCTGTCACCATGGGGCTGGACTGGCTCTGTTGTCGATGATCATGGATATACCGGTGGCAGCTCTCTGGCGCTCTGTATGGTTGCCGCCTACCTCAGTGTCCACGGTGCTCATGGAGCAGTATGATAAGCATCGGGTCAACCCGAGGCTGGTGTGTATCGGCGATACCTCGCACCTGTCTTCACAAGGGCTGAACACCAATACGAGCGGGCTGCTATACAATTTCCAATGACGGAACCCAGCCCCGGAAATCCGGGGCTGCGTTTTATCGTTGCAAGCGGCTCGGTCACACCCCAACGATCGGAGGAGCAATGCGATGAAACCATTCAGCTTTGGTCTTTTCGCAGACATACAATATGCAGACCGCCCCATGCGGATGGGACGGTATTACCGGAATGCTTTGGGAAAAACGCGACAATGTATTGACGCGTTTAACGCCATGTCAGTAGATTTTTGCATACATCTGGGAGACCTCATCGACTGGCCCGACCGGCCGGACAAAGGCCGAGAGGCATTGGCCGCCATCATGCCGGTCATGCGAGAATTTCGCGGTCCCATGTATTATTTACTGGGCAACCACGACGTAGACTCGGTGCCTAGCGCCGAACTGGCCGAGCTGTGGAAAATGCCGGGCGGACAAACCTGGTATTCCTTTGACCACAAAGGTGTGCATTTCATAGCGCTGGACTGCAACTTCAACGCCCAGGGCATGCACTACCGACCGGAAGCGACTCAATGGGACGAATGCTACGTGCCCCGTCCTCAACTGGACTGGCTTGAGGCCGATTTGGCGACAGCAAAGCCGAATATCGTGGTGTTGATGGTGCACGCCCTGCTGGATGACTTCGAGGACCCCCATGTCATCAGAAACGCTGCCGAGGTGCGCCGCATACTGGAAAACTGCAACAAACCCCTGGTCGTGCTTCAGGGACATATGCACTCCGGGCGTAAGAGCGTCAAGAACGGCATTGGTTATCACACTTTGCGGTCGGTGGTGGACGGGCGGACCCGCACCTGTTATTGGGTAGTTGAGGTGGGATCCAACGGCATAACCGCCTCCGTATATGACAGCACCCGAAACCAGGGCCGCCCTTCCCGGCGTGTATTGCTTGAGTTTTGAACAGAATCTGCCTCGAAATTACTTTGTGAGGAGGGGTTTATTATGAATAATAAGTTAATCTCCATTTTGCTCACGATGTTTTTGACTATATCTCTATTCCCGTCTATACCTGCATCTACGAAGGCTCTCGAATCTCAGGAAGGACAATTGCTGTACCAGGCCAATTTCAATGATCCGATCTGGGGATTTAAGAGTAAAGCCGACTTACGAACTCCTGATGTAGATGTTTCACAGGACGGTTCTGCGGTGACGATTACCGGCGCCGCTGGATCAGGCTATTTCTGGGGCGGTGAAATTCCGAATCTACCTCTCGCGAACAACAGCTATACAGTGGAGTTCTCGATAATCCGAAGTACAGATGAAGCTTCGGGAAGCGCGGGCGTCCATGCCTTTAACGATTCACAAAACCTGAACGGTAACGGCGCCTTATCTTATGGTTTTAGCACCTTCGGCTCCAGACAGATGTATGTGGCACGCTATCAAATTGGCAGTCGCGAACAGGGTCCTGAAGGGTATCGTTTCGTTACCTATCCCCCAAGGGATACTGTGATCGATCAGGATGGAAGAGCGACTCAATACTTTAAATATGAAGTGGATGGCGAAACAGGCGTCATCTCATGCTATATCAGATCGGGCGGCATTTATAAATTTGTCGGTGCCACTCCGGTTCTGGACTTCGGAACCGAGAATTTATCGATGATCCTGTTTACATTCGGCACCGACGTTTCCGTGAGCCTCAATGACGTAAAAGTATACGATGGCTTGTTGGTTCGCGGTGGACTAACGCCCGAGGCTAACGGCGAGCTGCTGCTTGAGCTGTCCGATTTAACGCAGCCTGCAACCGGAGCGCAGGGCACGATATATACGCCGGGTATCTCTCACCAATCCTCCGAGAACATGGCGACCTACTCTTATGACGCGCATGAAGGCGCGACGATATCGACATTGAATCAAAGCGTCGTAGGCCAAACGTTATACGGACACTATGTTGCAAACCAAGCTTTATACGGAGGCTATACTAACCTTTCCCTTAATTCCCGTTCCAAATATACTGTAACCTATCAAAATAAAATGCCTGTAGACGCGGGCACCGGACTTCGCATTAGCACCAACGGTTCATACATGAGCTCGGCCGGCTTTGAGGACAATCCCGAGGGCAAAGGGAACTTATTGTACGGCCAGAATCCTAACGGTTATTCGTCTTATGTCGAGTATTCCGACGCTATGAAGCAGAATGGCAGCATATATGTCGACAATGGCTACACGAATGTGGCTATCGAAATCGACGGTTATAAGATCACCGTTTACATCAACGGAGTTAATCTACTTAGTGGAGATGTGGGCAAACCGCTGCAGAGACATCTTGAATCCGGGTATACCAGCGATGTTCTTGCCTTAGCTATTCAAGATGTCTTTGCCGATGCCACGACTCCGAGTACAGTAAAGTCCGCCATTAAAAACATAAAGGTATACGCCGGTCATATTATGCAGGACAGCGTGGAAGAAGACGTATGGGACAGCGGAACTTCAGACTATACCATTAACGGCAATCCAATTACGGAGTATAAAATCGTCTACAACTCGAAGCTGGTTTATTCAAAGGAGTCGGCAATCAACGTGCGCGACATGCTCCTGAATAAAACAGGTGCCAATTTAGAGGTCGTTCCTGATACCATGCCTGAAAGCAACTATGAAATTTTAGTAGGCAGCACATCAAGACAGGCCAGCCGCGACGTTTACACGGAGTATGACAGGCCTAATGTCTACTATACCGTTAAGCCCGCCGGAGATAAGTTGCTGATCGTAAGCCAGGGCAAGATGTCGGGTGACAAGGCGGAAGATGCGTTCGAAGCGTATATAATGGGGCTGAGCGGCCTGGCGATAGGAAATGGCCTCAATCTGTCTGGCGATTGCAAGACGGAGGCGTTTGCATTGTCTCCCTTCGATACGGATCTGAAAGTCTTGCAGAGCAATATCTTCTTTCATTCTCCGGAATTCGTAAACGGCTATTCATTCCAGCAACGCGCTGAGCTTCAGGCGGATATTTACCTTGCGACTTTGCCGGACATAATTACCTTTAATGAATTCTTGAATGATATATCTTATCGAATTGTTGATCTAATTAAAGATTATTATACGATTGATAAAGCGCCTTTTGAGAACGCGTACGACTTATCGGCACTGAATGATCCGAGATTAGGGTCCTATCATGAGACTCCCATCGCATACCGTACCGACAAATATGAGGTCATAGACTCGGGTTATAGGCTTTACGACGGGGAACTGGTATACTTTCACCACCTTACATGGGGATTGTTCAGGGAACTGGCTACTGGCCACGTCTTCCTCGTCTCGAATAACCATTATGGCCCTCAGCACATGCCGGGAGGGAAATTTACTTTCTTTGCCGAGCAAACGATCAATAGAGTAAATGAATTGTTGGTGAAGTACGGAGAAATCCCTGTTATCCTTAGCGGAGACTGGTATTTCTGGAAACCGAATCAGCCCTATAACTTTGTCATTCAAAACGGTTATCTAGAGGCAACCGATAATGCTCAGGTCAAACATACCCCGGGGTATGGCACATACCAAACGATTGGAAGCGGACAAACAAACGGCGTCAATGAAGATTTGGTTTTCTATAGTCCAAACGGCCTGACTGCCCTGACTCATAGGGTATACGTAAACGATAGTTCAATCAACGCTTCCGATCATTATCCGGTAATTGTTGACTTAAAGTTCAATACTCATCAGATTTTCTACGATGTGGGCGTCGGCACAGGCGCGCCGGCGTCGCAGATGAAGGTGAGCGGCGTCGATCTGAATCTGTCACGGGAGATCCCGACCCGAGAGGGCTACTACTTTGACGGGTGGAATACCGACAGTACGGGAACGACCAGGGTCTATACTCCTAATCAGAGCTATACGGCAGACGCCAGTATTACCTTGTACGCGGTATGGAAGCCGATCGTTCCTGCGTCGGTAGCGGACGGCTACTATTTCATCACGAACAACACGGACGCAACCAATATCAGCATAGCCGATTCGAACAACGGCACGCAATTCAAAACCGCCGCGAAGGGAACGATCAGCTCCAAGGAGCAGATCTTCCTGTTCCAGCGGCAGAGCGACGGATCTTACAAAGTTACCAATTCCCTTACCGGAAAGGTCATGGAGAACAAGGACGGCGTCAATGCGCTGAGCAACCCGGTGGCCCAGAACGACAGCAACGATACCACGGCGCAGCGCTGGTGGATCGTCCAGAACGGCACGAAATACAACCTGATCAACGCAGGAAGCGGGATCTTCCTGGACATCAGTCACAGTTCAGTCTCGCCGGGAGCCAATCTGTTGATGTGGTTCAACTCCGGAAGCGTGAACGGCCTCAACTTCGCGTTGAATCCGGCAGGGTTGTCCGTACGGTACGATGCTAACGGCGGCTCGGGCGCGCCTATACCGCAGATGAAGGTTAGCGGCGTCGATCTGAATCTGTCACGGGAGATCCCGACCCGAGAGGGCTACTACTTTGACGGGTGGGATATAGACAGCGCGGGAACGACCAGGGTCTATACTCCTAATCAGAGCTATACGGCAGACGCCAGTATTACCTTGTACGCGGTATGGAAGCCGATCGTTCCTGCGTCGGTAGCGGACGGCTACTATTTCATCACGAACAACACGGACGCAACCAATATCAGCATAGCCGATTCGAACAACGGCACGCAATTCAAAACCGCCGCAAAGGGAACGATCAGTTCCAAGGAGCAGATCTTCCTGTTCCAGCGGCAGAGCGACGGATCTTATAAGATTACGAATTCCCTTACCGGAAAGGTGATGGAAAACAAAGATGGCGTCAATGTTTTGGCTAATCCGGTAGCCCAGAACGAAAGCAACGACACCGCAGCTCAGCAATGGTGGATCGTCCAAAACGGCACGAAATACAACCTGATTAACGCAGGAAGCGGGATCTTCCTGGACATCAGTCACAGTTCAGTCTCGCCGGGGGCCAATCTGTTGATGTGGTTCAACTCCGGAAGCGCGAACGGCCTCAACTTCGCGTTGAATCCGGCAGGGTTGTCCGTACGGTACGATGCTAACGGCGGCACAGGCGCACCTATACCGCAGATGAAGGTGAGCGGCGTCGATCTGAATCTGTCACGGGAGATCCCGACCCGAGAGGGCTACTACTTTGACGGGTGGGATACCGACAGTGCGGGAACGACCAGGGTGTATACTCCTAATCAGAGCTATACGGCAGACGTTAGTATTACCTTGTACGCGGTATGGAAGCCGATCGTTCCTGCCGCGGTAGAGGACGGCTACTATTTCATTACGAACAACACGGACGCAACCAATATCAGTATCGCCGACTCGAACAACGGCACGCAGTTCAAAACCGCCGCGAAGGGAACACTGAGCTCCAAGGAGCAGATCTTCCTGTTCCAGCGGCAGAGCGACGGAACTTATAAGATCACGAATTCCCTCACCGGAAAGGTGATGGAAAACAAGAACGACGTCAATGTGCTGAGCAACCCGGTGGCCCAGAACGACAGCAACGATACCACGGCGCAGCGCTGGTGGATCGTCCAGAACGGCACGAAATACAACCTGATTAACGCAGGAAGCGGCATATTCTTGGACATCAGCCACAGTTCAGTCTCGCTGGGAGCCAATCTGTTGATGTGGTTCAACTCCGGTAGTGCAAACGGCCTCAACTTCAGCTTGAATCCGGCGGGATTGTCCATACGCTATGACGTTGGCGGCGGCATGGGCGCGCCTGTACCGCAGATGAAGGTTAGCGGCGTCAATCTGAATCTGTCTAAGGAGATCCCGACCCGAAAAGGCTACTACTTTAACGGGTGGGATACCGACAGCGCAGGAACGACTAGGGTATACACTCCGAATCAGAGCTATACCGCAAACTCCAGCATCACCTTATACGCGGTATGGAGGCCGATCGTTCCCGTGAAAATACTGGACGCCTATTACTTCATCACGAACAACACAAACGCAACCAATATCAGCATCTCTGACTCGAACAACGGCACGCAGTTCAAAACCGCTACGAAGGGAACGAACAGATCCAAGGAGCAGATCTTCCTGTTCCAGCGGCAGAGCGACGGATCTTACAAAATAACCAACTACCTTACCGGAAAGGTCATGGAGAATAAGAACGGCGTCAATGTTCTAAGCAACCCGGTAGCACAGAAAGATAGCAACGATACCCCGGCCCAGCGCTGGTGGATCGTCCAGAACGGCACGAAATACAACCTGATCAACGCAGGAAGCGGGATATTCCTGGACATCAGTCACAGTTCAGTCTCGCCGGGAGCCAATCTGTTGATGTGGTTCAATTCCGGAAGCGCGAACGGCCTCAACTTTAGCTTAAATCGCGTTAAGTCTTAGTAGGGAAGCCTACTCAATACACCCATAGGAGACCAACTGCTCAGCAGGTGGTCTTCCTCTTTCCGTCACCGAGCGCGATAAGCCTTCGAATATTCCTTCACGAGTTATGCCCCGCCCTGCCGCTTCCACCGATCGACTTCTTTGTTTCACCCAGCTACATCAAGGCTTATTTGCCCATTTCAAGCTGCAAAAGTTAAGATCCTAAGATTTTGTTGGTTCGAAAACTTGTTCCCGTTTAGCAGAGCTTATTTCTATGCCAAGGACAAAAAGAAGGGGTGCCCCCCATCAGCTTATGGCTTATGGGACACCCCTTGCAACATTCATTTTTTTATTATTCATCTTTATTTAAGCTTGCTTAAATTTGCAATCTGCGACAACAGAGACCTCGAATGTACGATTCCAAGGCAAGCGGACATCCTTCATATGGAAATCTGCAACGCCGATGCCGTCCCTGTTCGTGCGGTTTATTTGCTGCAACAGCACTGTTCTTACCTGTTCGAATTTCTCCTTCATAAGCAACTGGACCTTCTCATTCACGATAAGGTATTGATTCTCCAAATGGTTCGGATTCAATCCAAGCTCCGTATCGATCCACTTGTTAATTTCCCCTCGCACCTGTGCCTGGTAAGCCCATTCATCGAGCAGCCGTTCCAACATAAAGGTGTAATGATATGGAGCGGACTTATGAGCTAAGGCTGAATCCTGCATGCCAAGCCAGCGGGCAGCCGCATGACCGAGCACAGTGCCCAGCGTATTGCCGGCTGTATTCCATCCGGCATAAGCGATAAGCTCCAGATACAAGCCTTCCTCCAAAACATATTGCACAAGCTCCAGGTCGGAAGCATTACAGATGGCCACATCCGCAACAGCGACGTTCCTGCCCCTCGAAATCTCGTGCTTGATCCCCTGCACGATGTCCCAGTAGTTATGGCGCGAGTTGAAATATGCCTTGGTATCCTGAGGTCGATCATCGGGTTCCGGCGTGTTGACAATAAGCACAATATCCGCCTCGTCAGGATGATCCACACGCACAGCTCCGGAAGCTAAAATATGGCAGTTCACCGTCTCTTCAACAGGACGATCCTCAAAGTCCGCTACCGCAAGCTTGCCGGCTGTCGACGAATACCTGGGATAAATTCGCGCCTGCTTGCCTTCAAGCTCCTGAATCATGCGAATGAGCAAGGTCTGAACGGCTTCATCCGCCCCGGGATACACCATCGCTTTATGCTGGATTCTGCTCGTATAAATCTGTTCCATCAGCAGCTTCTGCTCAGACAGGTGCATGCCTATAGGGCTCGCGTCCTCCTGGGTAATGACCGCATAATCAACAATGCCCTGTGCGCACCAATCGAGAATCAGCTTGTTCATCTCGTGGTTCCGTTTGCGCGCCTCCAAGTACTCCTGCAGAATATGTGCCGGTATACACTCGCGCAACTGCTCCAGCTCTTCCCGCAGCTCTGACTCTCCCAACCGATGAACCTTGTCATAAAGCTGCGAATACTTGAAGATCATCATGCCGTATTCCAGAAACTCTTTATTCTTATACGTAATGGACAATCGCATCAGCACACTCGCTGCCGCAATTTTCAGGTTCGGGTACTCGCGTTTGATTTCCGGGATGATGCTTAGTAATTCCTTGCATTGCTCCAATGTTCGATCCATTGCTCGGGATGCGATCAATCCGCCATAGGCGAGTTGGTCAATGGAGAGTACGAGACATGAAACGGAGCCGGCTTGCTTGCGGATCCACTCTTTCGACCGCTCACTGTCACCGGCATCCATAAAGTTGCCAAGCGCTTCAATTGGAGGATGGATAATGTCATATCCGGCGATTGCTCCAATCCGCTTCGGAAATTGAAAGCAGCAAGCTCGGTTATCCAGCGGTATCACGCCAATTGTTCGGTTGTTCATGCTACCGCTCCCCCTCCAATTGCTCTTCTATCCCCGCAAGAAGCTCCTTAAATCGCTTCGTGGCGCGATAGATCGACTCAGGCTCTTTGCCAGTGACAATCGCTCCAATCATGATGCCTCGAATCCCGGTTCGCACCAACGCTTCCAGATCGCATTCACGAACAAGCTTCTGCGTTGGGACAACGACGGGCTTGTCAACCGCTTGCGCCAACAACCTGTAAGCAGCCAAATCCTGAGCCGTCAGAAGCGAGCCGTAGCTTTCGGGCGGCATAATCGATGCCTCCAGTATATCAACTCCGATAGAAGACAGTGCAGAGGTTTGATCCAAGCCATATTGGTTGCTCACCGCTATCATTCTGGACAATCTGGAATCGTTCATTAGCCAAGCCGGCGTATGATGCGTATATAGGGAGAAGAAGTCAAATTGCAAATTAGCCAGACTTTCAATCAGTTCCTCGTTGACCTTCTCAGCAGAATCACCGGGCACTATGCCCAGTGGAACTTTGCGCTCTGAGGCGATCTGCTCAAGAAATGGCAGATTCTCCTCCAACGTTCCGAAGCGGCTGCCGCTGGCCCGGTGCTCCACGTTGATATGCACCTTAATGACATCGGCGCCGCCATGCAACGCCGCTTCATACATGTCAATTTGATTCGCAGGCAAACTCACAAAGAGTGAAATCTTTTGCTTCAGAAGCTCTGTTGCCTTTCTCATTACCGAGTCCCCCTAGCTTGTAAAATATCCAATGTCCCTTCATGGTACATCCAGCGCGGCCGAAGACATAGGGGAGGTCGATGAGATGTTTTGGTAGATCGATGACTTTATAAAATCAAGAAGATTTATACAGTGCAAATGCAGCGTTGAGATGCTACCATAAAGAGGCCTTATTTCATTATTTGATATAGGAGAGACATTCTATGCATCGCATGCCGTTTAGCAGTACGTTGACCATTGGATTTATGTTATTCGCCTTGTTCTTCGGAGCGGGAAATCTCGTATTCCCGGCCATGATGGGTCAGTTCGCAGGGAATCAATTATGGCAAGCCAATCTGGGCTTCCTGATTACGGGCGTTGGGCTGCCCTTGCTCGGCACGTTGGCACTCGGGTTTTCCGGTCTGAAAAATTTGCTCGCATTGACCAATCGCGTGCATCCCTGGTTTGCCTTAGGCTACACAACGTTGCTTTACTTAACGATTGGACCGTTGTTTGCCATGCCGAGAACCGGCAGTATATCATACGAAATAGGTTTTAAGCCTTATATCGGATCTGAGCATAGCTCTCTAGGAATGGCCATTTTTACCGTATTATTCTTCGGAGTGACCTTGCTCTTCTCCATTAACCCGGCAAGAATGGTTGACATTGTAGGCAAGATACTGACACCTATCTTGATTACATGCATCACAATACTAGCTATTGCATCCTTTACGCTGCCTATGGGAGAGTTGCAACAACCGGAGTCCGGTTATGCTTCACAAGCTTTTTTCAAAGGGTTTCAAGAGGGATATTTGACGATGGATGCGCTTGCGGCATTGGTATTCGGCATTCTCGTCATCAACACGATTCAGGCTAAGGGAGTTACTGAGCGTAAAAGCATTCTGTCCGTCTGCTTCCGAGCAACGCTGATTGCAGCGTCCATGCTCGCCGTCATTTACACATCTCTGGCTCATATGGGCGCTACCAGTGTATCCGTCTTTGGTGTGCTAGCCAATGGCGGCGAGGTGCTCAACTTGGTGACCAGCCATTATTTCGGCACATTCGGAGGATTCGTACTCGGCATCATCGTGCTGCTTGCCTGTCTGACTACAAGCATTGGCCTGACCACCGCTTGCAGCAGCTATTTTCAGACGATCATTCCAGCCTTGTCGTATAGGCAACTCTGCATCGGCTTGACTGTTGTAAGCGCCCTGCTCGCCAATATTGGACTAGAGCAATTAATTCAGTTTTCCGTGCCTGTTTTGTCGATCTTATATCCGCTCGCTATCGTGCTTATCTTGCTTACATTCCTTCATCATTTGTTTCAGGGCAAGCGTGCAGTATACATGGTTAGCCTGCTGCTTACGTTCCTGATCAGTCTCGTCGACGGCCTTGAAGATACGCCGCTTGACATCGTGCAGCTGAGCGACTGGTTTAACCTGTACTTGCCCCTGTATGATCTCGGATTGGGCTGGTTGATTCCAGCGTGCGCGGGAGGGTTGATAGGACTTCTGCTGCCGGAGCATTCAAGTATGGGGCCGGGAAGAAAAAAAGTATAAGGAGATCCGCTAGATCTCCCTATACTTAGCCTGTCGATAGAAATAGCTGAAACATTTTCTTGTGATATATAAGAGAAAATCTCATCCATATCATCAACCGCTGCCGAAGAATATTTAATATTAATCTTTTGCGGCATCGATTTTCCTCCGAATTCTATCCATCACTGCATTATGATCAAGTAATTCTGCACCTTCAGCAATCTGTTTTTCCGCGATCAATAGTTTGGATTGCACACATCATCTGAACCGTCAGCAGCAATAGCAGAAGCGTCAGCCGCCTAACTTCACATTAGTCGTCTGCGAGCCGCGCCCCGCTCTCGACATCGCCAGGAACAGGCTGAACAGCAACACGACTGCGCCCAACAAGTAAGGGCCGTTCAAGTGCAGATTGTACAGCGTACCTGCCGCAGCTGGTCCGAATATATTGCCCAAGCTCATATAGGCGTTGTTCATGCCGGCCACGAAGCCTTGCTCGTTGCCCGCCGACTTCGACAGAAGTGTATTGATCGCCGGCCGCATGATGGAAGTGAGCGTCAGGAAGAACGTCGTCAGAAGCAGTACGTAGTAGAAGTTGCCCGACAGAAGCATCAGCACCAGCGTTACGGCCGACAACAGCAGCGTCGCTTTGATCAGCAGCTGCTCTCCGAAGCGGTCAATCAGCTTGCCCATATAGAACAGCTGAATCAATGTACCCGCGCCTGCTCCGATCGTAATAATAAGTGAAATCTCGCGAACCGTATAGCTGTACTTCTCATCGACGAACATCGGGAAGATCGCCTCGAAGTTCAGCAGGCCGAAGTTCAGCGTGAATACCAGCACGAGCAGAATAAAGTATTGTGCCTTGAAGGACTTGGCGATCTGCACCCAGATGAAATCTCGCTTCACTGTTGACGCTCTGGCCGCTAGTCTGGATTCCATTGGCAGCGACTCCGGCACGAAGAACATTGTGCACAGCACGGCGAACACGCCGACACTCGCCGACACATAGAACGGCGCGCGCAAGCCGAGCTCCGCCAGGAAGCCGCCCGCTCCAGGACCTATAACGAAGCCGAAGGACATAGCTGCGCCGATCCGGCCTAGCCCCTTGCCCCGATTCTCCTCCGTCGTAATATCCGCAACATACGCCAGCATAGATGGAATCATCGCCGCCGCTCCTACGCCCCCGACGAAGCGCGAGACGTAGAGCATGGCAATGTGATCAGCAGTGGCAAATATAAGATTGGATATCGTGAACAGAGCAAGCCCTGTCACAATCATCCATTTGCGTCCGTACTTGTCGGACATCTCCCCGAAGATGGGCGAGCATAGGAATTGCGTGATGCCGAATGCGGCGATCAAATAACCCGCTGTCGAACCTCCTGCGCCGAATTCACGCAAGTATTCCGGCAATACGGGAATAATAAGGCCGATGCCCAGCATGGCAATGAACATGTTGAGCATTAGCAGCGGCATCCGGCCGCCGCCTGTGTGTTGTTGTGACATTGGTTGTCTCACCCTACCCTAGATTTAATCTATCTTTGTTTGTATTGATCTCGACCTATCCATCCATATGCCCATTATGCAGCTTGATTGACCTGCAGCTTAAAGTCCCGCAATGATCTCATAGGACTTCAGCCGCGCAGTATGATCGTATATATGCGACGATATCATCAGCTCATCCGCTCCCGTCGCTTCAATGTAGCGGATGATCTTCCCCTTCAGTGTGGCCGGACTACCCGTAATCGTTCCGCCGAGCTGCTGCTGTAGCGCATGACGCTCCTGCGGCGTCCATAACGCATCCATGCTGCGCACTGGCGGCGGCAGAGGCTGCGGATTGTTGCGAATGAGCCACAGGAATGCCTGCTGCAGCGACGTAGACAAGTATTCCGCTTCCTCATCCGTATCGGCCGCGACAATATTGACGGCCACCATGCCGTACGGCCGCTCCAGCTCCGATGACGGCTGGAAGCTGCTGCGGTACAGATTCATCGCTGGCACGGTGAACATCGGCGAGAAGTGTCCCGCGAAGGCGAACGGCATGCCCCGCTTCGCAGCGAGCAGCGCGCTGAAATCGCTGGACCCCAGCAGCCAGATCGGGACATCGGCCCCTTCGCCTGGAATCGCTCTTACAGGCGGCTTCGCTGCTGCTCCCTCTGGATTCATGTAAGCCTGCAGTTCCTCCAGAAGCTCGGGGAAGTTGTGCCCCGATCCGCCGCGCTCGCCGCGCAGCGCCTTCGCCGTCAAGCCGTCCGTCCCTGGCGCCCGGCCCAATCCCAGATCGATCCGGCCGGGATAGAGCGCGTCCAGCGTGCCGAATTGCTCTGCGATGACAAGCGGGGCGTGATTCGGCAGCATAATCCCGCCGGAGCCTACGCGAAGCGTCGACGTTCCCGCCGCCACATGACTGATGACAAGCGATGTCGCGGAGCTCGCTACGCTGGGCGTGTTATGATGCTCCGCCAGCCAATAGCGGCGATACCCCCATTGCTCCGCATGCTGTGCCAGATCCAGCGTATTCCGCAAGGACTGCGTCACAGTGCCGCCCGCCAGTATCGGCGACAGGTCAAGTACGGATAACGGGATGCCGAACGAGGCATTGCGCCGATCCGCTTCATCAATAATTCCTTTATTACTCAAGTCTACCACCTGCTTTATCTCTTCAGATTGCTCCACTATGGGTACTGTAATCTTATTCTATACAGTTACCTCTAGTCAATGGCTATACTTGTTCTTTACCATAACTACAATTGAAGCCAGCAGCACGCCTAGCACACAGCCGGATATGATGGCAACGACGAAGATGCCGATCACATTCGAGCTGGAAGTGACAAGCAGCTTGCCCATCACCGTTGCGACAGTCGTTGCAGCAACTATTCCCCAGTAAAACAGCTTATTTCGTGCAGAGGGAGCAGAGGTCTCTGAATGTTTGGCAGGCATCCGCTTCAAGAGCCGGAATACAACAAGCAGCCCTGTGGACAAGCCAATCAACGACAGGCCGTGCTGCAATATTTTATAGGCGGGAAGCTCCAACAGCAGGGGCTGCTGCAACATCGACAATCGCTGGACATAGGCACCTGTCGCATGCGTAAAGCCGTCGATGAATACATGCGAATAGAAGCCGATCGCTACAGATACTGCGAAGACAAGCCAATCCCGCCACGAATCGAATCGCCACGGATAAGCTTGCGCAAGCGTCTTCGCTCGGGCGCTCCACCCCCGACATGACGGCAGATGCTCGATGAGCGCATTCTTCACGATGCAATGGAACATGAATGCCAGCAGCAGACTCAGCGGCAGAGCTTGCTGCAGCAGCCCGGTGGCAGTATGCCCTATCGTCTGGTGAGGCTCCAGTGCAATGAAGTACTCAAAGTCCGGCGACATGCTTCCCAGCACAAGGCCGGTCAGGCTGAACATCCGCGGTGCAATCCGCTTCAGCGGAGCGGCATAGAGTGGATGAGCAAATGTAAAGGGCATAAATTTTCTCCTATCCCATACTTACAGCATAAGCGTCATAAATAGCAACCTTATTTAGACGCAGATAAGAGAAGAATGGTTTCACTTTATGTGAAAGATCTGTTTTGTATTATAATGAATTTACTGATCTTTGACGAATGGGAAAGAAAGGAGAAGGCATGGGCTATCAATTGACGCAACGAATGATTAAGCTATTATGCGGAGCAGAGCATTATGAACGGGGCATGGGCTATTGGGAGAACGGACAAGTCACGGTGCGTCATTGGGGGGGCGATCACGGGGAGCAAGAGAGAACCTATGCGGCAACCATCCTGGCCAACAAAAAGTTCGACGTCTCCGTCGTCATTGACGATAACGGAGACGTGAAGGCGGAATGCAGCTGCCTGTCATTCTATGCCGATCATAAATATTGCAAGCATGTGGCGGCAGCGCTGCTCGCGATTCATCAGGATGCGCATGGCGGCAATAAAGCCCCTGCGCATTCCTACTCCACAAGCATTCTGACTACCTATAAGGAAGAGTCGGAGCCGCTATCAAGCCGATTGGCTCGGCAGCAGACAGCTGCCGGCGGATGGCAGCGGAATAGCGCCGCTTCCGACAACAGGCTGGTGGACAGTGTATTCGACGTGTTCCGGGACAAGCCCGCCAGAGCCGGCAGTGAAGTGCTGCTAGAGCATCGGGAGCGGCTTCAACTGGAAGCAACCGTTCAGCTGGGGGGCGGACTGTCGAGCTCCACAATCGGAATCGAGCTGAAGCTGGGCGTGAAGCGGCTCTATCAAGTGCAGAAAATAAAGGATGTGCTGGAGCATATTGATAAAGCCTCGTCTTATGTGTTCACGAAGCTGTTCACTTACCGGCCTGATGAGCATTATTTCCATCCCAGGGATTACGCTCTCCTTCAGGGGCTAATTCATATCTGCAAGCAAGAAAGGGACTATAAACGCACCATGCAAAGCTCACTCTATGTCGACGCTCGCCCCGCCCGCAATGAACGGCTGCTGCTTATCCCTCCATATGCGTGGTCGCAGCTGATTCCGCTTCTCCAGCAGGCAGGCGCTGTCAGAGTGGAGTATATAAGCAGGACCGGCCGCAGGGGGCTGCTGACACGTTCTTCCTTCTATGAAGGATTCCAGCTCGTCGATGGTGACTTGCCGCTGCGCTTCACCTTCGACTGCGCGGAAGACGGAGAGGGCTATCGCTTCCATCCGCAAGGCTTGAAGCAGCTGACGTTCCTGGAACCCTACGGGGTGGCCTTCTCAGAGGGCAAGTGGTATCGCATCGATGAACAAACGGCCCGGCGATTAACTGATCTGAAGTCTCTTCTGGAAGGGGCTGAGAAGGAGGATATCCTGATCGCACCAGAGCAGATGGAGCGCTTCCTGGATCGCATCGTACCGCAGCTGACCAAGCTGGGCGGCGTGCATATGTCCGAGCAGGTATCGGAGCGAGTGGTGTACAAGCCGCTCCAGGCACGCATGTATCTGGACAGGGTGCGAGAGCGGCTGCTGGCCGGACTGGAGTTCCAGTACGGCGATGTGATCATCAACCCGCTGGAGGAGACTGCGCAGCAGCGGGGAACGGACCGCATCCTGATGCGGAACGGCGAGCGGGAACGGTATATATTGTCCCTGCTGGAGAACGACAGCTTCGGCAAGACGGAAGGCGGTTATGTCATCGAAGGTGACGATGCGGAGTATGAGTTCCTGCATCATATCGTTCCCCGTCTGGAAGAGCTGATGGATATCTATGCCACATCCGCTGTGAAGACGCGGCTTGTGGTCGATACCCCGCTTCCGAAGATCTCGCTCACTTGGGATGAGCGGACCGATTGGCTGGAGTTCAAGTTCACGCTGGACGATATCCCGCAGGCGGAGATCAAGCGAATCGTTCAGGCGCTGCAGGAGAAGCGAAGATACTACAAGCTGCCGAACGGCTCGCTGATGCCTCTGGAATCGAAAGACTTCGAGGCGCTGATGCGCGTGATGAACGAGGTCGGCTTGCATCAGCCGGCGCTATTCGACGATGCCGTCGTGCGTCTGCCCGCCATTCGGGCGCTGGCGCTTGCCGGCTTGCCGGACCATGGCAGCCAGCTCAAGCTGGGCAAGTCGCTGCGCATGCTGCTGGACAATATCCGTCATCCCGATAATATGGACTTCCCCGTGCCGGAACCGCTGCAGCCGCTGCTGCGCGATTACCAGACGTTCGGCTATCAATGGATGCGCACCCTCGCGCATTACCGGTTCGGCGGCATATTAGGAGACGATATGGGGCTGGGCAAGACGATTCAGAGCATCGCCTTCCTGCTGGCCATGCTTCCCGATATTCGCGAGCGCGGAATGCCGGCGCTTATCGTAGCTCCCGCCTCGCTCATGTACAATTGGCGGAACGAGCTGACCCGCTTCGCCCCGGATATCCGGGCAGTCATTGCCGATGGTATCAAGGAGGAACGGGAGAAGACGCTGCGGATTGCTGGAGATGATGGAAGTGATGCTGCCGGAAGCGCTATTGATACTAAGTATAGTGTCGATGTCATCATCACCTCTTATCCGCTGCTTCGAAGAGACGCTGAGCATTACATCTGTCGCAAGTATCATACCCTTATTCTGGATGAAGCCCAGGCGATCAAAAACCCAACGACAGCGATAGCCAAGGTGGCACGCGAGTTGGACGCGGATTATCGATTCGGTCTAACAGGAACACCGATTGAGAACCGGCTGGAGGATCTATGGTCCATCTACCGCGTCGTGTTCCCGGGCTTATTCCCGGATCGGAAGACGTTCGGCGATCTGACGAGGGAGACCGTCGCCAGACGGATTCGGCCTTTCCTGCTGCGCCGCTTGAAGAGCGAGGTGCTGAAGGAGCTACCGGAGAAGATTGAGACGATACAGACGTCGGAGCTGCTGCCGGAGCAGCGCAGGCTGTACGCCGCCTATCTCGCCAAGTTGCGGCATGAGACATTGAAGCATCTGGACAGCGACGACTTCGGGCGGGAACGTATCCGAATATTGGCCGGCATTACCCGTCTGCGACAAATCTGCTGCCATCCGTCCCTGTTCGCAGAGGATTACAAGGGGAGCTCCGCGAAGTTCGAGCAGTTGCTGGAGCTAATCGAGGAATGTGCCGCATCCGGCAAGCGGCCGCTCATCTTCTCCCAGTTCACTTCGATGCTGGAGATGATCGGCCGTGAGCTAGGCTATCGCGGCATCTCCTTCTTCTATCTGGACGGATCCACTCCCGCTGCCCAGCGTGTGGAGCTGTGCAATCGATTCAATGCCGGAGAGCGCGATCTGTTCCTTCTCTCGCTGAAGGCGGGCGGTACGGGATTGAACTTGACAGGCGCGGATACCGTCATCTTGTATGACCTGTGGTGGAATCCCGCCGTTGAACAGCAAGCGGCCGACCGCGCCCATCGCATCGGCCAGCGCAGCGTCGTGCAGGTCATTCGACTGGTCGCTCGTGGTACTGTCGAAGACAAGATGTATCAGCTTCAGGAGCGCAAGCGCAGCCTGATCGACGAAGTGATTCAGCCGGGACAGGAGGCGTTGTCCTCGCTGACAGAGCAGGACATTCGCGAGATTCTCTCGCTGGAGGAGTAAGACGCCAGTGCAACTCGAAGAAAGGCGGCTCGCCATCACTGGCAGCCGCCTTTCTTCCTTTCTCCATTGCATGCCACATACACTAATTCTACTCAAGCCCACCTTTTCGGCACTCCAATGTATACCACCTACACTAATTCCGCTCGCACGCACCATTTCGGCGCTCCAATGCATGCCACCTACACTAATTCCGCTCGCACCCACCCTTTCGGCACTCCAATGTATGCCACCTACACTAATTCCGCTCGCACGCACCATTTCGGCACTCCAATGTATGCCACCTACACTAATTCCGCTCGCACGCACCATTTCGGCGCTCCAATGCATGCCACCTACACTAATTCTACTCAAGCCCACCTTTTCGGCACTCCAATGTATGCCACCTACACTAATTCCGCTCGCACGCACCTTTTCGGCACTCCAATGTATGCCACATACACTAATTCTACTCAAGCCCACCCTTTCGGCGCTCCAATGTATGCCACCTACACTAATTCCGCTCGCACGCACCATTTCGGCGCTCCAATGCATGCCACCTACACTAATTCTACTCAAGCCCACCTTTTCGGCACTCCAATGCATGCCACCTACACTAATTCCGCTCGCACGCACCATTTCGGCGCTCCAATGCATGCCACATACACGACACCACTACAACCCGCCGCGCGCGGTTCATCCGCGTCGCACCCTCTGTCGTAATGCAACGCTACTCCTCCAGATATTCCCTGTACCTGTTTGCTTTGTAGCCCGTTGTCTCCATCAATAGCTCCTCCAGAGTCCGGCCTTGCTCATGAAGCTCATCCATCGGCATATCCACCCTAATCATCCCTTTGTGAATAATGAGCGCCCGATCGATGACATGCTGAATCTCATCCACCAGATGTGTCGTCACGATGATCGTCTCGTCCCTCTTCAAGCTTGTAATCATCAGCTTCAGGAAATCTCGGCGCGCGAATACGTCCTTCCCCAGGAAAGGTTCATCCAGCAAAATGTACTTCGCCCCCTTGGAGAACCCCGCGCATATCTCCACCTTGGCGCGCTGTCCCTTGGACAGCTTCCTGATCGGTTCATCCTCATAGAGGTCGAAGAAGGCCATTAACCGATCATAGCGGCCTCTGTCGAAGCGGGGATAAAAGTCGGCCAGAAATGCTGCGTATTGCATTGGCGTCATATCCGGGAAGTAGCTGCCCTCCTCCGTGACGAAAGCCATCCGGCCATACTGCTGGCTCGGCGGCAGCCCATCCACGAGTACCTCGCCCTCAAAACCGTCCACCAGTCCCATAACCGTCTTCAAGAACGTCGTCTTGCCGCAGCCGTTCGCCCCCAGCAGGCCGACAACCTCACCATCTCCGATTGTCAGATTGCCGATCGACAGCGCGAACGGGCTAGCTCGATAGCTTTTGTACAAATGTCTAAACTCCAGCATGCTCATTCACCTCCGAATCGCGCATTATTGAATACGGATATTATCGACTATTCTTGCCTTCACCGAAGAAGGGGAATAGCCTGACACTTCCGCTTCCTTCGCCAATATTCCTTCCAGTTCATCCGCGTTCATATCCGTCTTCAGCTCACCCTCATACAGCAGCTCTTCATCAGAACTATAGACTCGAATGACAATCCGTCTGGGCTTATGGGAAGCTATGGGAATGTGAATGTCGGCATAATCATAAGCGACTTGCGTCAGCATATACAGCTTGTCGTGAAGATAGATGAAATAATTGAAGTCCTTCCATCTATCTTGATTTCCCGGGTAATTAAGCCGTTGTGAATGAACCCGCTCCACCCCGTCTGCGACGGACAAGCTGATCACCCTCATCGCCCTCTTGTTGTCCGCAGCAATATCGAACCTGAAAGTGATCATCTCATCTTCTGGATGAGAGAATGCTTCATAATTAGGATAAAAGCGTTCCGCGGGGTGCTCCGCCATTCCTTCGGCTTCGACTGATACCAGCTCTCGCACGGTTAACTCCCCAATCCGTTTCCCCGTATCGCCGTCATAGGCTTGAATGACAAGCTGCCCCTCCTTCATCAGAAGTAGCACCAGCTTCCCGCCAACCGATTCCAGTCCAAGCACTTCTACCTTCCCTTCCTCGAGCGCAATTGGCGTTAGCAAGCGGACGTCATTCTCTTCTCCCTTCAGGCGCACATTGGGATATCTTTGGAAACTCCTTACTTCATAGATACCGCTCTCTCCCTTATATTCACTCGTTGTGACAGGTACGAAGAACAGTCGGTCTCCGATGGCGGCAAGACCGTATTCATGCCGATTAGTTGACGGAATTTTATCGCCAGTATAACGTAATCCCGTTTCGATAATGGCATAGCTACGATACATTTCGGAACGATTACGGTTATAATTCTTCCTTACAATCCGGTACCTGCCCATTCCATCATAGAAGGCATTCTCAGCATCATATTCGCCACTTCCAATGACTACCGGATACTCTTCCTTACTTGCAGCGAGCATATTGCTTCTGACCCTCATCGGATAATCGTATAAGGTCGTACGTGTATGCATCGTGCCTTCCTCCATTCGGAACGCCGTCTCATGATAACCATCCTTCACGACACCGCTAATCGTTACATCTTCAATCGCTGCGCGATCGCCGCGGATATCATCCAGCACAAGGGTCCCATCACCCCGCAGCTGGTACAGATGAATCAGAAGCCCTACCACAATCGCGAGTCCAATCAACCCAAGCGGCAATGCCGCATGCCGTTTTAAATTCACCATCCCGTCCCCTCCCCTCACTCCGCTATTGTCCCCGCCCGATATAACCGAACGCTGTGCCACATATACAGTGATGCGAACAGCAGCAAGATGATACTATTCATCGTGAGCATGGATGCTTGGTCTAAGTTAGAGGATATATTCAAGCGGACGACAGTCCCCCTCATCAGAAAAATCCATCCGCCCACCAATAAAACGACGCCCCATTTTCGCCTGCTTCTCTCGCATAATACCGCATAAAAAACGAACGTGATCATTGCAACCATTGTGCTGACCGTCGCGAGCAGCCCTTTCGCGCTGAGCGGAAAAACGATGCTTAGAAAAGCGGAGCGGAGCACAGCGAGAAAAAGTCCGTTATGCATCGGCAGCTGTGCGCTCGCTTCCATCACCATGACGCTGGCTTCCACATTCGCTTCCCAGCTCCCGTAGTTAATAATGACACTGAGCATGAGCGAAGCCCACAGCATGAACAATCCGATAAAAAACGCCGCCAGCTTGCTCCAATAAATCATATCGCGAGGCACCGGCAGCGCCAGCAGCGTGTAGATGCTCTTGCTTCCCCGATAACCGGAGTAAATCGACCTTAGCATAAGGAGCACAAAGGCTATCATATACGCTGCACAAGCGATAGCGCTGCCGGACGTGTCGAATACCGTCTCGAAAGTCTGATACTTTGCCCCCAACTGCTCCATTCTCAGCTTCATCAGTATGAACGGCGTAATGAACATACCCAGCGACAGCAGCAGTGTGCTTCTCATTATCGTTCCGAACTCATGATTCAGCAATTGGTAAAAGCTCTTCATGACTTGCCACCCCCTCTTGTACTAGTCTAGTAATACATAAAACTCAGACTCTCCCTATCATCGAAAACGATTAGACACTCCGTCATTCGTCCCAATGCTTGCTGATGAGCTCAATTACGTTCCTGTAATTCAAGCGGATCTCCTTCACAGATGCAATAAAATCCTGTACGAGTTCAGAAGTAAGCTCTTCCTCGATTCGGCTAATCAACTGCTCGTCAGTATAAATCACGCTGCCCTGATTGCCCATCGTGCGAACATACCCTTCGTCCTCCATCAGTTTGTAGGCTTTTTGCACCGTATTGGGATTGACATTCAGCTGTACGGCGACATCGCGACGAGACGGTAGCCTCTCTCCGGACTCGACCGCTCCAAGCAGAATTTGACGCTTCACGTAGAGGGCGATCTGGATATACACCGGCTGCTTGCTGCTCAGCTTCAGTTCATGAAAATGATACACCGCCCTCCCCACCCTTCTCCTATCTCTATGTATTATATACATAATACACAAATGATGTAAACGGTGCACGCTTCATGACCTCCATCTGCATCCTGGCACATTCTGAGGCGCACTCCCGTTTAGTGACAAGCCGATTAAGCTCTGTGGCAACCGCTACATTCGCCGCATCCGATCTCGAATCAGAAAAAAGCCGCCCCATAGCGGGACGGCTAGACTAATCGATGCTAGTTAGAAGTGACCGTCATCTGATGATGCTGCAGCTCATTCTCCACTAGTGAATCGTCCTCATACAAAGATAGGAAGGAATCCACGATTGCGGGGTCGAACTGACTGCCGCTCTTATCCTTCAAGTATTGCAACGCTCCATCCGTGCTCCACTTCTCCTTGTACGGACGCTTCGACGTCAAGGCGTCGAATACGTCCACAACGCTGACGATTCTTGCTTCCAGCGGAATCTGACTGCCGGATAGACCATATGGATACCCAGAGCCGTCCCATCTCTCGTGATGGTGAAGAATAATATTTTTAGCGGTAGCGAACTCATGCTCGAATAACGTATCGTCCAGCTCTACGTTCACCTTGTCCAGAATATCCACGCCGATCTGTGTGTGCATCTCCACGATCTTTCGCTCGTAGGAAGCCAGCGGCCCAGGCTTGTATAGAATACCCTCCGGCACGGCAGACTTCCCGATATCGTGCAGAATGCTGGAGTGGGCGATCTGGGCTTGCTTCCGTTCGCTCAACTTCAGCCCCGCCAGCTCATTATGCCGAATGACAAGCCTCTCCGTCAGCTTCTGCACTCGGAGCAGATGCTCCTCGATTCCGGGATCGCGAATCTCGCAAGAGACCGCGAGCACACGCAGCAGCGAGCCCTGAATGCCTTCAATCCGCTCCTCGTCTAAGTAGAAGCCCCGCTCAAGGCGCTCCAGCTCGCGGAATACGCCAACGAAGTAGGTGGATTCTTCCTTGACGAACGGCGTAATGGTGATGGAGGAATGCCATAGCTGTCCGTTCTTCTTACGGTTCGTGAACACGCCCGACCAAGCCTTCCCGTCTTGAATCGCTTCTTTCATCTGGTCATAGCTCAATCTAGGGGTGAATGGCGTCCGCACAATGCCCGCCTTCTTGCCGGCAATTTCATGCTGGGCATACCCCGTTATGCGCTCGTATGAATGATTCACTGCTATAATCCGGTGCTGCTCGTCGGTAATAATAACGGCGTCCCCTAACGCCAGGAACATTCGTAAACTGTCTTCCACACTGCTTCACTCTCGCTGTTGTTGGATTTCTTTCTATCATAACAGATTTGAAGAAGTCTGCGCTTCCTATTTTGTCGCAAAATTAGCACACATGTGTCTCAGCCGACATCAGCGTCTATCAATTTATATTTGCTAAACACTATTCCTTGCCGCAGTCACTCATCTTCTCTATATGAACGCGAGAATATCACTCTCTAACTGGATTTCATGTATCTATTTCCTCCAGTATGTCATTCATTATCGTATTCAACTGGATTTCATGCTACTAGTTTGATGATTACAGGTGGATTTGAGAAATCTGCTCCCATAGACGTCAGCGAATGGTGATAGACAAGGATACAAGCAGTAGATAGATCCTCGGCATATTCATATAGTACATCACGAGAAAAGAAGGTGAGACAATGTCTAAAAACAAATTGCTGTTCAGCACACCACAAGGAGGCGTATCGCTTCGTCCGGGAACAAGCAAAATATTGACTAACGATCGCCACCACGATCATCATCATGACAACCATCACAATCAGGATGGTCATGACGACCACCATCATCATGATCATCATCACGACAACACGGGAATCGATATTAGCAAATATGAAACAATACGCGTATATGCGAGAAACCGCAGCAGATCTGCGACCAGCGTATCAATCTCGCTGCTAGTGTCGCAAGACGACCGCTTCATAGCCAAGCTGGATAAGGTCATGCTGGCACCGGGACAGACATATACACAAACGTACAGTGTACCAGGCCAGACGCTTGACATTCGAGCGACAGCAACGCCGCAACGTTCCAACCGCAGCTATAGAGTCGACGTAGTGGACGTTCAAGTATACGGGCATAAATAATGCCTGCGGCTAATTCATGAGCGATGCATGGAGGGTTTGCTTATATAGCTGCATAGTAAACGTAGAAAGTCCCTTGCGGCAAAAAGGCCTAAGGGACTTTTTTGAGCGCCATGCCAACCCCCGCCACATCGATGACGAGGATTGTACTTGGCGTTATCAAGCTGAATCATTAGCTTATTTATCAGGCGGTTATACCATCACCTTGCAGATGCTGTTCGTAAACTCAACCGGATCTTGCACAGGGAGCCCTTCGATTAGCAGAGCCTGGTTATACAGCAACTGGGTGTACAGATTGAACTTCTCCTTGTCGGAGCTATGCGCCGCCTTCAAGGATTGGAACACATCATGATTGACGTTAATCTCCAGCACTTTATCCGCTTGGACGTTGCCGCTGTCCGGCATTGCACTCAGAATCTTCTCCATCTCGATGGAGAGATCGCCTTCGGCGGACAGGCATACCGGATGGCTCTTCAGCCGCTTGGATGCCTTGACGCTCTTCACCTTGCCTGCAAGCAGCTCAACCATCGCTTCGAACAGTTCCTTGTTATCGGTCTCTACCGTTTCGGAAGATTGATCGTCGCCGGATTCAATGCCCAGATCGCCGCTGGACACGGATTTGAATTCCTTCTCCTTGTAGTTCATGATCATCTTGATGGCGAACTCGTCAATATCGTCTGTGAAGAACAGAATATCGTACCCTTTGTCCGCTACGACTTCTGTCTGAGGCAGCTTCTCCAGCCGCTCGACGGAATCGCCTGCTGCGTAGTAGATATATTTCTGATCTTCCGGCATAGCAGCTACATATTCGTCAAGGCTAATCAGCTTCTTCTCCTTGGAGGAGTAGAACAGCAATAGATCCTGCAGATCGCCCTTGTTCATGCCGTAGTCGCTGTATACGCCGTACTTCAGCTGACGTCCGAACGCCTTGTAGAGCTTCTCGTATTCCTCACGCTCGTCTTTCAGCATCCCCTGCAGCATGCTCTTGATTTTGTTCTTGATATTCTTCGCGATCAGCTTCAGCTGACGATCGTGCTGCAGCAATTCGCGGGAGATGTTAAGCGACAGATCCTCGGAATCCACCATACCCTTCACGAAGCTGAAGTAATCCGGCAGAAGATCGCCGCATTTGTTCATAATCAGCACGCCGTTAGAATACAACTCCAGCCCCTTCTCATATTCCTTCGTGTAATAATCGAATGGCGCACTCTCCGGCAGGAACAAGATGGCATTGTAGACTACCGCGCCGTCAGCGCTAATATGCAGATGCTTCAGCGGCTTGTCGAAGCCGTAGCGCTTGTCCATATAGAAAGCGTCATAATCTTCCTTAGTCAGCTCGTTTTTGTTGCGGCGCCAGATTGGCACCATGCTGTTGACCGTCTGCTCTTCCGTCACTTCCTCGAGTTCTTCTTCCTCGCCTTCTCCCTTCGGACGCTGCGTGGTCACGTCCATTTTGATAGGATAGCGAATGAAGTCGGAATACTTCTTGATAATCGCTTTTAGGCGGTACTCTTCCAGGAACTCATCGTACTGCTCATCTTCGGTGTTCTCTTTAATCTTCAGCACGATCTCCGTACCGACGGTATCCTTCTCGGCTGCCTCAATGGTATAGCCGTCAGCGCCTTTGGAATGCCAGCGGAATGCCTCGTCGCTGCCCAGCGCCTTGCTTGTTGCTGTCACTTCGTCGGCGACCATGAATGCGGAGTAGAAGCCTACGCCGAACTGACCGATAATATTATGGCCGTCCTTGGCTTCATTCTCTTGCTTGAACGCCAGCGATCCGCTTTTCGCAATAACGCCGAGATTGTTCTCAAGCTCTTCTTTCGTCATGCCGATGCCTGTATCTGTAATCGTCAAAGTCCGGCTATCCTTATCAGCAGTCACTTTAATAAAGTAATCTTCTTTGTTGAATACGAGCGAATCGTCGGACAATGCTTTGTAGTAGATTTTGTCCATCGCGTCGCTTGCATTGGAGATGAGCTCCCTCAGGAATATTTCCTTTTGCGTGTAGATCGAGTTAATCATCATTTCCAGCAGCCGCTTGGATTCCGCTTTGAATTGCTTCTTAGCCATGAATTGCTCTCCTCTCAGCATTGGGTACTTTGCCTCATTTGTGTACTTCGCATCGTTCACTTGATTTGCATGCTTGGCATGTATTATAACGTATGCCTGCCTTTAGCACTCATATTGTATGAGTGCTAACACTTCTTCTTATATACCATAACCTCTTTTTTCATGTCAACCGTATGGGGGAAATGTCGTTACAATATGATCATTTTGAGCGATAGCGCACACTTTCCGGTCACTTTTCGGGGGGATGTGACCATTTTGCGCGATGGAGGGTTACTTTGGGGATGATTGATACGCGATTCACGAAGCTGCGGCGGTCACTCTTGCGACCACCGCCTCCCGCTTATTCACTTGACTCGGCGCCTACTCACTCAGTTCGACAAGGCCGACACGATCTTCCGCTTCCGCCCACGCCTTCACGCATTCTACGAAGCGCGCTGGCTCGTCCGTCGCGTACCAAGTGATGCCGATATCCAGCAATTCACTCATAGACCGCTGGTCGAAGCGGAACGGCAATACCTCAAGATCAATGCCCGCCGCCGCCGTAACCGCCAGTGCTTCCTTCAGGAATTCGCTCTCCAGCTCGTAAGGCCACATATCAGAGTCATGCCCGTCATTCAGATGTAGCTGCACCTGATCCAGCCCTTCGAAGCCCGACTCAAGGGCCGCTTGGAACGTCGCCTTGATCTGCTCCGCATTGCCGCCGATCCACAGCATGCAGCGGACATCGTCTGCGATGGCCTTCATCTCGGCGCAATTGCTCTGCACATAATGTGTGAAGATTACCTGCCTGTTCACCTTGTACCGATCGATCAACTCGCCAAGCTGGTGCAGATTCACTTCCTTCAGATCCAGATATACAAGCCGCTCCGGCCGCCCTTGCATAGCCTGGAACACTTCCTCCAGCGCGGGAACTCGCTCGCCGGCGAACTCCGGGTCGAATTTCACTCCGGCGTCCCAAGTCGTGACTTCCTGGAATGCCAACTCCGAGACAGGCACGTTCCCAATCTCCTCAGGCGCCGTCGTTGTCCGTGCCAGCGTCGCATCGTGCAGACAGACGATGACGCCATCCTTGGTCGTACGAACATCCGCTTCCGGTATGCCGCCCAGTCTCCAGGCATATTCATTCGCGCCCATTGTGTTGTCCGGAGCCTCGTAAGCGCCGCCGCCGCGATGCGCTTGCCAATACACCTTGTCCGCTCTTCTTCTCACGCAATCCCTCTCCTCCCAGCGCTTCCACTGCTGCTCCGATATTTCCTCTGCCCATAGCTCCAGCAGCCCCAATTGATCGGCAAGCTGGAGAATGGTATAACGGCTGCGCACTTCCTTCGCATACCGCAACGCGTAAGCCGAATCTTCCCTTGCGATGTTAAGCTCTGACGGATGCAAGGCCGCGCCAGCCTGCTCCAATATGCGCTGCACATCGGGAACGAGCGCCAGACAAGTGACAAGCTGCCGCTTCAGTTCATCCCACCGCACACGCAGCCGCTTCACCCGCACATCCAATTGCTGCTGAGGCAAGAACATGGCTTTATTAACCTTCACCATATCCCCGGCAACAAGACCGTAGCCATCATGTATCTCCTTCTCCCACCGCTCCAATTCCTCCGGTGTCTTCGCCGTCATAACTAGCTCATCCGCATCCAGCTTCAGCAGCCGATCATACATCTGCAGAATCATTAACGTTGCCACGCCGACCTTCAAGCCGTGCAGCTCGGGCGGCAGTCCGCGAAGCGCATGCTTCATCTCCCAATAATGGGACAAATGATGCTCCGACCCCGAAGCCGGTCTGGAGTTGCCCAGCATCCCCATGGCAATGCCAGATAAGATGAGCCCTTCCATTAACTGCTTAATCGCTGTCGTATCCACCCCGCCGCTCACTGCGTATACTCTACCTTCAGTAGTACAAAAATTCATTCTCCGCTCAGCTTTACTCCCAATATCGCACCCGCTTCTCCGATCTGCTTCACTCCCTGCACCGTTCACTGGTTCCGTTCCACTCCTCACACCGCTCGCCGGTTCCGCTCCGCTACCCAACCGCACGGCCTGATTGGCGCATGTCTCTACAGCTTGCATCATCATGTCCGCAATGAACGGGCAGTAGTGCTCCTCTTCCACGAGGCTTGCCAGCTGCCAATCTGCCAGCGCCGTCAGCTTGCCCAGCATATCACCGACGCCTGCGGCGATCATCGTCGCTGGCGCCTGACTGAGCACCGTCAGGTCTCCGACGATCGCTACAGGCGACACCGCCTGATACGTCACCTTGAACCCTTCAACGATAAGCGGCGAGCCGCCGGAAGCGAATCCGTCCATAGAAGGAGCCGTCGCCACAATGAGATAAGGAATATCCAGCTTGTAGCTGAGATAACGGGCAATATCGTTCAGCGTTCCCGCTCCTACCGCCACAATGCAGTTCGTGCCAAGTGGCAGCTCCACCAAGGCCTGTCCAAGCGCAAGCTCGTCGGCATAGACTGGCTTGCCGCGCTGAATGCTAGACGTTACCTCATGTCCGTTATCCGACAAGTGCTGCTCCACAGTACGTCCTGCGATATCATATGTGATCGAATCGGAGAGCAGGAATATCCGTCCCCCCAGCTTCAGTTCCTCCAGCACGTCATGGACGCGCATAATCGCCCCTACCTCCAGCACGACCTTCCGCAGTTCCACCCGATGGTGCGCCCCGCACTCGCAATCGAAGCTTGAAGAGGGCCACTCCTCCAACGAACGCTGTAATAAGGCTTCCTTGTCCATCCTTCTCTCCAACTCCTTCCTTTACCACCAAGCATACACAATATACCTGTCAAGTACGAGACAAGAAATCCCCCTAGAACGCATCGCGCTCTGGGAGATTTTCTTTAGTTAACGACAATCAGCCAAGTGATTTACAGATGAGCTTAGCCATCCTGCTCATGAACACGAAGAATACGAACTGTAACTGTATTTTATGTCATTAGAAAGACCATATCTCCACTCTCACACGATGACAACTGGAATTCGTACAGTTCAATCAGGCTATATCATAAAAGATGGCAACCATAGGCCGAAATAGTAGCATGAAATCCAGTTCTTAGTGTCATGCAGCAGTTTTGTAACGAAATGAATGACATGAATGGCATTTAAGCGCTACTCGGAAGCTGATAAGCTTACTGAATACCTTCCGCTTTCGCCTTCTCATTCACTTCCGCAATCGCCTCTTGCAATCCTTTATCGTCATAACCGGCAACAATCTTCTCCCACTCCGCAGCGGGATCGCCTTTGCCCAGCATCAGCTTCGTGATATCCTCGGACGGATTGATAGCGCCAAGCTTGGTCTTGGCAGGCGTGTACATGAACTGAATCGCATAGTTCGTCGGAATCGGATCGAAGTTGTCCAGATGGTGCTTGAGCGCTCCATGCGACATGGCAATTATGTCTTCGCCGTAATTGATTGTATTAATTTCGCTGTCTTCGTATTCCATCTGCTGATTCCATGCGGCCAGCGGTCCGAACAGGTAATGCAGGGACGGGTACTGCTCGCTGAACCCTACGTAAGTGCCATCCTCGTTCTTGTCGCGTGTGATGACGAATTTGTCGCCTTCCTTCTTGTAGTCCACGCCCTCGAAGCCGTAAGCCTTCACCGTCAGGAATTCATCCGACAGCAAGTAATCGTACAGTTGCAGAATACGGTCCATCTTCTCATCATCCACTGCGCTGCTGAAGTAACTCTCAGACCAGAATGCCACATTCGTGAAGCGGTAACGCTTGCCGTCCTCATTCGCCCAGGATACCGGAATTACGGCAACCGCATCCTCGAACTTCACATCCGGATTATATTTCTCCCACGCGGTCTTGTACTGCTTCAGCGCATTCGGGGTCGCTTGTCCAGCTAGCGCGCCTACCTTGCCCTGCCCGAACTTGTCAATGCCGTCATTCGTCTTCATAATCGCAAAGTCGGGATCAATGGCGCCGCTGGCGAACAGCTCGCGCATCTGTACAGCAACGTTCGTCATGCTCTCTGCAGCGTAATATGGAATGTACTGGCCATCTTCCTTCACCCAGGAGCCGTTCGCAACGTTCGGCAGCGTGCCCATTGCAATTGACGTCAGCATGGAGCTGGAGCGGAACGTCAAGCCGATCGTATCGTCCTTGCCGTTGCCGTCGGGGTCCTTCTTCGCGAATGCTGTAAGCATGGCGGCATAATCCTCATAAGTCACCGGTTCTTGCAGGCCGAGCTTGTCCATCCAGTCCTTGCGTACGACAAGCGCTTTGTCCAGCGCCCAGGAATCATTGTCCCGATAGGTGAGGCGAGGAATCATATAGAATTTGCCGTCCACCTTCAAATTTTGCGTATCCGGCAGGCTCAGCACCTTCTCTACGTTCGGATAAGCGCTCAGATCGTCCGGCAGCGGACGGATAACGCCCTGCTCGATCCACGTATAATACGTCTCCTTATTAATGAAATCATGGCTGAATACGTCCGGCAGCTCGCCGGAAACGCTCCACAGCTGCAGCTTCTCTTGATAGTCGGAATAGCTGATTACCTTGTCGTCCACTTTCATGTTGAAATCTTTCTCCAGCTTCTTCAGGAACTCGTCGTTCTCGCGATTGGGGAATGCCTTGCCAATGTTGAAGTACGCCATTGAGATGTCCAGAGTCTTGTCGTTGTTCCCGCTAGTCTTTCCGGAATCATTGCCTGCGTTCGTCTCTTCCTTCTGCGTCCCCGCAGTCGCCGCCGGCTTGGAGCCGCCGTTCTGTCCATTCTCGGACGCTGATCCGCATGCGGAGATTAGCGCCCCCATTAAGACCATACTCAACATTACAGACAATTTGCACTTGCTTTTCATGATGAAGCCTCCCTGAGAATATGTGTTTTGTATATTTTTAAGACGAGCATCTCGTCCTAAAACGGGGTTGGCCTTGCTAGTCGGGCTAATCATCTTGCCATTCCATATCGTCGTGTCTGCTTCCCGCCCGCCAGTTCGGTCAAGCGGCTGATAACCGGCTATTCCTTCACGGCGCCAAGCGTCGCCCCCGCTGCGAAATACTTCTGCAGTATTGGATAGACGAGCATGATCGGCGCCATCGTCATAATGACGCTAGCCATCTTCATCCCGTCGGGATACGTGTTGGACAGCTGAGCAATCATCGTAGCGCTCATATCGTCGCGGGCCATCTTCGTCACATCCATCAGCATCTCCCTGAGGTAGAGCTGCAGCGGATGCATCTCGGGCTCCATCACGAACAGCATGGCATGATACCATTCGTTCCAACGAGCCACCGCATAGAACAGCGTAATAGCAGCCATCGTCGGCAGCGAGATCGGCAGCACGATACGGAACAGGATGAATATATCGTTGGCGCCGTCTATCTTCGCGGACTCCTCCAGACTCGGCGGAATACTGCGGAAGTGATTGATCATAATGATCAGGAAGAACGTATTGACCGCGAGCGGCAAGATCATGACGCTCATCGTATTGATCAGATGCAGCCCTTTGATCGTGAGATAGTAGGGAATAAGGCCGCCGCTGAACAGCATCGTGAAGATAATGCCGGACATCATGATCCTCTGGCCGGGCATCCCCTTCTTGGACAAGGCGTACGCGCCGCAGGTCGTCACCAGCATATTGACGATTGTTCCGGCAACTGTAACGATTACCGAATTAAGATAAGCCGTTCCGATATAACTCCCTTGCAACACCATCTGATACGAGGACAGATCGAAGCTGGTCGGGATGAGATAGAAGCTCTGCTTCGCGACGGCGGACGGATGGGCGAATGACGTAATGACCACGTTGTAGAAGGGCAGAATCATCATGAAAGCCAGTAGCAGCAAAACCGCATGTATCGCATAGTCCGCCCCGTTCATTTTTCTTCTCATTAGACAAGCCCCTCCTGTCCGATTCGCTTCACCGCACGGTTCGCGGCGACAAGCAGAATGCAGTTAATGACGCCCTTGAACAAGCTGATCGCGGTGGATGTGCCATAGCTCGATCCTACGGCGAACGTGCGCCGGTACACATAAGTATCCAATATATCTGCGACCTCATAGACCGCCGGGTTATACAGGTTGAAGATCTGGTCGAATCCGCCGCCTCCGGAGCTCATCATGCCGCCTACATTCAGAATGAGCAAGATGGCGACAGTCGGCTTCAGCATCGGCCAAGTGACATGAACCATCTGCTGGAAGCGATTCGCTCCGTCTATACTTGCCGCTTCGTACAGGGAAGGCGGAATACTGGCAATCGCCGCCAGGTAGATGATAGCGCCCCACCCCATATCCTTCCATATGCTGCTGCCGAACAACAGACCGCGGAACGAGGAAGGGTCCACGAGCAGATTCAGCTTCTCGAAGCCCATCATGGCAAGCAACTGGTTCAGCACGCCCGCCGATCCCAGGAAGTTAATCAGAATGCCGCTCACAATGACCCATGACAAGAAGTGCGGGAACGTGTAGACAACTTGATAGAACTTCTTCATTCTCGCCTTGCGTACCTCATTCAGCAGCAGCGCGACGATGATGGGGACCGGGAATTCAATCAATAAGCGCCCGAAGGCGATAATAAGCGTATTGCGGAAGGCGATCCAGAAGTCTTCCAGTTGGAAGATCTCCCTGAAGTTCGCCAGACCGATCCATTCGCTGCCCATAATGCCCGTCGCATAGTTGAACTGTTTGAACGCGAGCATAATGCCGTACATCGGCACGTATTCGAAGATGAAGTAGTAGAGCAGCAGCGGAAGCACCAGAATATAAAAATATTTGTAATCGGCTATTCGCCTCCATTGTCTCGAGCGCTTCGTCATGGCGTCATCTCCCCTTCTTCTGTGGCTGCAATGGTGTTGCCGTGCCGTATAACCCCACTATATCGGAAGCAGCCGAAGGCTCATATGAACATTCCTCATGCGTTGTATGGACATATCATCTTTACATCTAATCAATAAAAAAACCTCAATCGAGGCCTTTCGAAGATGAGCGAGCGCGTTCGTTAACTACTCTCTTCCGGCTCGCACGCGATTCCGCCACTTTAGTGGTGGCTGCATACACTGCTGACGCGATCGCACGCGATTCCGCCACTTTAGTGGTGGCTGCATACACTGCTGACGCGATCGCATGCGATTCCGCCACTTTAGTGGTGGCTGCATACACTGCTGACGCGATCGCACGCTATTCCGCCACTTTAGTGGTGGCCGCATACACTGCTGGCGCGATCGCACGCGATTCCGCCACTTTAGTGGTGGCTGCATACACTGCTGACGCGATCGCACGCTATTCCGCCACTTTAGTGGTGGCTGCATACACTGCTGACGCGATCGCACGCGATTCCGCCACTTTAGTGGTGGCTGCATACACTGCTGACGCGATCGCATAGGTCATTTGAGAGAAAATCGCCTAACGGCGTCCTTTTACACCTCTCTTCAATCTCGCATGCTCCCATTCGGAGACTACTCTCTCCATACATGAGAAAACCCCCTTACGGCTGCCATCGAGCTTATTACGCTCCAATTCCACTATTTCTGCTGTAAAGGTTGCCTTGGAGCCTATTTCACGCAGTAACATACGATATCGCACTTTCTACGCTCCATAAGCTCCAGGGCATTCGTTAGCCAGCATAATAGCCCCTTATGAGCCAAATAAGCGCTGTGGCAACCGTCCAACGCCTGCAGCTCACCGTCCGCCTACTTTTCCCCCTCCAACCGAGGCTACATCCCTTGCAACCAGACAACTAGCTACTTTCCGTACTCCAACCGAGGTCACATCGCCTACAGCCTACCATTCGCACACTTTCCTATCTCCAACCGAGGTCACATCGCCTACAGCTCACCGTCCGCCTACTTTTCCCCCTCCAACCGAGGCTACATCCCTTGCAACCAGACAACTAGCTACTTTCCGTGCTCCAACCGAGGTCACATCGCCTACAGCCTACCATTCGCACACTTTCCTATCTCCAACCGAGGTCACATCCTCTGCAGCCCACCACTCACCCGCTTTCCTAACTCCAACCGAGGTCACATCGCCTACAGCTCACCATTCGCACACTTTACTTGCTCCAACCGAGGTCACATCCCCTGCAGCTCACCATTCGCACACTTCACCCAAAATAAGTCGAGTTGAAAGACAACTCCAACCCCAAAATTATATAAATTCTATTACCATAAAAAAGCCGCAATACCATACGCCGATGCCAAAAAGCCAAGAGGATTCCAATACGCGATGGGAACCTCTTGGCTTCTTCTATAGGGAAATGATCGGACTGCGAGCATCACTGCGCTTCCCGATAAGCGGTCGGCGTCATGCCTGTGTGCTTCTTAAACGTTCTTGCGAAGTAGAAGTAGTCGCGATAGCCCGTCCGTTCCGCAATATCGCTCACAGGAAGCTCTGATTCGCGCAGCAGACGCTGCGCACATGCCATCCGCATGGACGTCACATACTGTGTAAAATTCGTTTTCATCTCTTTCTTGAACAATTGGCTCAAGTAGTTGGGATGCATAAAAAATCGCTTGGATACGCTCTGCACCGTGATGTTGTGATAATAGTTCTCCTGCAGATAGCTCAGGATCTCTCTCAGCTGCGGATTGCCTTTCTTCTCTTGAAGAAACGGCCCCTGTTCTGACAACTGCTCCGGCTGCTGCACCTGCATTCCCGTCTCGGGCTGCCCCGACTGCTGCGCCTGCATTCCCGCTTCATGCTGCCTCGGCTGCTGTTCCGGCAGCCCCCCTAGCTGCTGCGCCTGCCGAGTAGACGCTGCCCTCTTCTCCGACTGCTTGTCCAGCCGCTTCTTAATCCGCTGCACCACTTCGGCCAGCTCTCCGCGATGGAACGGCTTGATGCAATAGCCAGCAGCGCCCGTATTCATCGCCTTGCGCGCATACTCGAACTCCGCGTGGCCGCTTGCCACCACCATTTCGATCGCATAGTCCTGCTCCCGCACCTTCTGAATCAGCTCCAATCCGTTCATGCCCGGCATCCTTATATCGACGAACGCCAGATCCGGCTGCAGCTCCGCAATGCGATCGTAAGCGTCCACCCCGTTATAAGCCTCGCCTGCTATCCGGAAGCCGTACCCCTCCCAGTCCAGCGCTTTCTTCAAGCTCTCTACAATCCACCTCTCATCATCGACCAGTAGTACTTTATACATTCTGTTCACCTCTTAATGGAATCGTCATCGTCACGACCGTCCCTTCATCGCGCATGCTGTCTATCACTAACGCACCGTCGGCCCCATACAGGAATCGCAAGCGCTTGTCTACATTGACAAGTCCGATATGGTCCTTCACCTCAAGCTCCTGCTCATGATCGCTCAGCTTCAAGCGAATTCGCTTCAGCACAGCTTCATCCATGCCTACGCCGTCATCCCGAACTGTAATGACCAGACCGCCCGAAGCATCCTTCCGGCAGCTGATCGCAAGCGTGCACTTCGTCATGCTCGGTTCAATGCCGTGCAAGAGCGCGTTCTCGACGACCGGCTGGAGCACCATCTTCGGCACATGGCAGGACAGCACTTCTTCCCCGTATAAGCGGACCGTCTCGAACCGATCGCCGAACCGGATCTGCTGCACCTTCAAGTACGCATCCACCATAGCGACCTCCTCACGCAGCGTCACCGTGTCCTCTCCCTTCACACTGTAGCGGAACACTTCCGCCAGACCGTCTGCCATATCGTACAGCTCGTCCACTTCCTTATAAGCCGCTATCCCCTTCATCGTCTCCAGTGTGTTGTATAGGAAGTGGGGCTGAATCTGACTCTTAAGGAAAGCCAGCTCCGCCGCCTGCTTCATCAGCTCCAGCTTCATTAATCGCGTACGCACATGCACCAGCTTGTCCGTCAACGTGTCGATCTCGTACAGCAGCAGATTGAACTTGCTTGCCATAAGCGTAATCTCCTTATACCCCTCCAGCGATAAGCGCTCCTGGAAGCCGAATGATCCGCCTACCCGGATGGAATAGATGAACTGGATGAACTTGCGAAGCGGCTCCAGAATATGCCGGCTCACCCGCCAGAAGAACAGCAGCACGATCAGCAGCAGCGCAACCACACTATAGAAAATAATCCGCTTCACGTCCTCCATCCCCGAGAACAGCTCACTCACCGGAATTCTGCTCACAATAGCGCCTCCCAGCTCCGGCAGTGGCTCCCGATGGACGACATACGTCACTCCGTCGTCCCCCATTCGCCTTGTCCCCCACTTCATCCCGGGATCGGTCAGGAATGGCGCCAATGTGCCGCCAATGCTGGATAAATCGTTGCTGGAGTACACATGATCCTCACGGTCGAGGATATAGAATTGCCCAGACGTCTTCTGGGAGATGGTCCGAATCTCAGGCGCGATCGCATAGACGTCCGCCAGCAGCAGCACATAACCGATTTTGATGCCGAATGCGCTGTATCCTCCCATGGAATACACCGGCAGCGCCGCAACGATTCCCCGCTCCACCCTGGTTCCATTCCATTGCTCCGCCGTATAGTAATAGCCGCTCGACCGCTCTGGAATTTCACTCTTCGGAATGGCTTCCGCACAGCCGTTGCAGTTGAAGGAGTTGCCTTCGAGCCCGATGATGGCTACATCGACAATGCCCTGCTTCAGCGATTTCAGATTGACGATCAGCTTCGATATTTGGTTATATAGCTCATACCGAGTCACCGGATCCTGCTCCGTTATATATTGTTGAACGATCTCGTTGTAGCCGATCGCAGCCATCACCCGATTCATCGCATTGACATTGGTTCCGATATTATTGCGTATCGTGAGCAGCAATTCCTTCGTATTATCGTTGTTCTTGTCATAGATCAGCTTGCTGTACTGCCAGTACGAGAGTGCGCTGATGGCGCTCACCCCCAGGAAGACGATTAGACCTATGCTGACAAGCTGCCACTTGATGGAATGCCGGCGCAAAAAGCGAAGCATGACTGACTCATCCCCTTCAGCTTTAACCAATATCCACACAGTATAACGGGGGCATGTTAGCGCAGTGTTAATGAACATGTATTCTTCAGCCAGGTCAAGATCAGTTATAGCGAATTGGGCTACTTTACCATCACTCCCAGGTGACTTACAATTAATGAAAAGGAATGCAATATTTATTCGAGGTGAGAACATGAACCGAATGCCATCCATTGCACAATTGCGAATTGTGGAGTACGAGTCAAGTCAAGTTACGCCGGAGCTATTGCAAATATGTGGAACGAAAGCCAGGACAGCTGGGGCGGCGGCAATCATGTGCGCACGGCGGAGATGGTGGCGCGAGAGATCGAGAACGGCGACAATCTGCATGTATTCTTGGCTGTGATCGGGGAGAGAGTAGTCGGCTATTGCAGCTTCGCGTACTATAAGCATGATGAAGGCGCACTCTATGTGCCATTATGGAACGTCAGTCCCGCTTATCACGGCATAAGGTCGGAAAGTCGCTCATCCTCACTGTCGTTAAGAAGACGGTCGAGATGGGCTGGCCACGGCTTGATCTGTTCACATGGGCAGGGAATACGAAGGCCGTTCCGCTGTATAAAAAATGCGGGTTTTTCTGGGAGAAGAAAGACGACTCCGTTCATCTGATGAATTTCATCCCGACCGTGCTGCAGACCGAAGCGCTGCTCCCCAGTCTGGAGAGGTTAGATTGGTAAGCCGACAGCTCGCGCTCGCTGGACATCAAGCCAATCAGTAGAGATCAGGGAGGTTGGTCGACAATGCCAATTATAGATGTTCATATTCATATGTCCGACATTGAGAGCTTCCACCATACGGCACGGGATCTGTCGGGCGTGGATTATAGCGTGGCAGGACTGCAAGCGGAATTCGCGGACAATGATGTGGTGCTGGGTATCGGCATGGGTGTAGAGGAGCAATCCCGAGGCGCATTCCCCGATACGACGGCAAGCAATCCAATGGCGCTGGACCTGGCCCAGCCGATGCCGCCATTCCTGATGGAATGCGTCGGCATTAATCCCGTCCAGCTGACTGCTCCGAACAGTCTGGAGCAATTGGACGCGATCGAGCGGCGCCTCGCTTCGCCGGATGTGGCCGGCATTAAGCTGTATGCCGGCTACTACCATTATTATGTGACGGACCCTGTATACGGGCCCATCTATGAGCTGGCCAAGCAATACGACGTGCCCATCGTCATCCATACGGGCGACACCTATTCCATCAACGGACTGCTGAAGTATTCCCATCCGCTGACGGTCGACGAGCTCGCTTATCAGCAGAGAGACGTTCGCATCATGCTCTGCCATCTGGGAGATCCGTGGGTGATGGATGCAGCGGAGGTCGTATCCAAGAATCCGAACGTCTACGCCGACCTGTCCGGCTTGCTCGTCGGCGAGAAGCGGCAGTTCGCCCGCTTCGAGAGCGAGCAGCTGTTCATGGATCACTTCCGCCGAGCGCTCATCTATGCGGATCGCTACGACAAGATGCTGTTCGGCACCGACTGGCCGCTGGCGCCTATCGACGTCTATATCGACTTCGTGCGTCAGCTTGTGCCCGAGCAGCATCACAACGACGTATTCTACAGCAATGCATTCCGCGTATTCCCGCGAATCGCGCAGCGATTGGAGCAGCTTTAAGGGAAGGAAGCGAAGAGAGAGCTGTTGGAGAATATCCAACAGCCCTCTCTTCGTCGAGCATCCTCAGTTTCCATGATAGAGCAACTCCATCATGTTCTGCTCCAGAACAGCGGCTTAAGTAAACCTAAGGAAATCAATCGTTGCATATGAAACAAGATGTTTACATAGTCTCGTCTGCCATAAAGCACACGGTCAATATAAACATCTGGAGGAAGTACCCGATAAAACACAAGATAATTGCCCGATACCAAAAAACGATAATCACTCTCGATATCAACAATAGAGGAAAGTTTGGCTCCCGATTCGGCAAAATCCTGTAAACGATATACTGCGTCCATAATTCGACTTACTACATTCATTGCCGCTTCAGAATTGTCTAAATCTTCTACAATATATTCCCAAATATCATCTAGGTCTTTAAGTGCTTTGAGGCGCTCTCACATCACTAGCTGAAAGCCAACCATTTTCTTCTCCGGATTGTTTGCCTTTTGCAAGCTCACCCATAAGTTTCCGAGTTGATCCCCGTAGCCTCCGTTGACAACAGAAGCCGTATCCAGATGATTCA
Source organism: Paenibacillus chungangensis (assembly GCF_042675905.1). NCBI lineage: Bacteria > Bacillati > Bacillota > Bacilli > Caryophanales > Paenibacillaceae > Paenibacillus > Paenibacillus chungangensis. The sequence continues at coordinate 110,779 of NZ_JBHTJZ010000021.1, forward strand.
ACCCGCTGAAAATGTTCTCCTTCCTGACCCGGGTAATCCCGGTGAGCAGCGCAAAGTTCAAGCTGGAGTTGGTTTTCAGTGCAGCGCTGAGATAGTTCCTCATAAATCCGATAACTTGCTCAAAATAACCGTGGCTGTATCCGCTGATGATCGGAGTATCATATTCGTCAATTAGCACGATCACTTTTTTCTGATAGTATCTTTCCAGATAGTCGGTCAGTTTTTTAAGTGACAGTTGCAGTTCCGCATTGCTTGCTTTCTTGTTCCTGATATTTGCAAAATATTCGCGCTCGCTATCTTCCAATATAGCCGTTACTTCATTGTGATTTCTGTACAAATCTTGCATCAACAAACTGATTTTCTCATAAGTGGTTTCCCAGGCTGTATCCTTCAACTCCTTCATACTGAAGAACAGGACCGGATAATGCGCCGCGTCAGCGAAAATCGGCTGCCCCTCTACCTGCAAACCGGCAAACAACCCCCGGCAGTTTTCTTTCACATTGTAAAAACAGTTGACCATGCTGAGCGTCAACGTTTTGCCGAACCGGCGGGGACGAGTGATCAAAGTAACCTCTGCTCCACTATTATCCAATTGTTGCAATAACGACGTATTATCTGCGTAATAGTACTTTCCAATCACTATTTTCTGAAAGTCGTCTATTCCGATAGGCAGCTTTTTCATCTGTTCCAACTCAACCGCCTCCTTCTATGCCCATATGGGACAATCTGTTCCCATTGTACTATATTCTTCGCTGCAAAAAGATGGGGCTGGCCCTGCGGATCAGAGCCTCACTTCACGTCTGTTTTCATGAGAGCGGTACATCGCTTCAACAACTTCAACAATAGAGCGCGAGTATTCCATTGTACATAACGGTTCGCGACCCGTCTCGATACTTTCAATCAAATCATAGACTTGCAGCGCGAGCGGCGCAGCCAATTTTTCTGTTGGCAACGGCTCGTAGTCCGCATCTCCCCGACTGATCCACGCTCCAACTCCTGTTTGCAGCCGGATTCGCCCGGCTGTGAACGACAATTCGGTTATATGATTGGAGCTGCCCTTGTATCCCGATTGAGCGATCGTCGTGCATAAACCGTTCTCATGCTCAAGCATGACGATTCCGCTGCCTTCCACATCTCCCCTGTCACCCAGAAATGTCATCTGAGCTTTCACTGCCACAATCGGCGAACCCGTAAACCACAGCAGCTTATCTACGGAGTGCGAGCCAAGATTAGTCAGAATACCGCCGCCCGACAGCTCTTTTTGCAAAAACCAGTCTGGCCGACTGCTCTTATAGTAATCAACATGCCGTGTATCCGTTATCATCACCAGCTGGCCTAACTCTTGAGAGTCAACCACTTTCTTCACTGCACGATTCTCCGCAAAAAAATGCTGTGTATGCCCAACAAGCACCTGCACTCGCTTGCGCCTAGCCGTCTCTATAATCGCGTCGCATTGTTGTGTATGTAATGCCATTGGTTTCTCCAAAATAATATGACAGCCCGCTTCAGCCGCCCGGATCGCAGACTCACAGTGAAGATAATGAGGCAATGTGATAATGGCAATATCGAGATGTTCCCGCTCAAGAAGTTCTCCATAATCTGTGTAAAAAGTTATACTCTCGTAATTTTCTGTCAAATAGGACAGACGACTCTCGTTTTTCTCAGCAATCGCCACTACCTTCACTTGTTCCACTTCGCGCAACGCCTTGAGATGCGCTTCAGCGATTGCCCCGCCGCCGATAATAGCTACTTTATAATTCGTGCTCATAACAATCCCCTCCTACTCTTTCTTAGTATACGGCTGTCCCTCGTGCTTAAGGTGTTCTCCATTCTGCCAACGTTTTCACTCGCCACACTCCGCCAGGGCTTCCTAAACGCCGATGTACATCTTCCGCCTTCTGGTAGAATGACGGCCTGTCGCCAAGGAAAACAACTCGTGTCGGCCAGAGCAGTGTTGCGATATCCAGCAGATCCGCATATCGCAAGCCATTCATCACTTCCGTTGCGGGATCCAGGCCATCTCCATCGCCAGGCATGTGAAGGCTTGCCGGCGCATCCTGTAAAATTACCGTGTCGATGTTCCCGTCAAGCAATGCGGCATACATGGCCACAACGGCCATTTCACCTTTACCGGCAAGCGCGATCTGTTCCTCATCGACATGTGGCAATGATCTCACCGCTCGAATCCCTTGCAGCGCGTCCCATATTCTTATAGAAGCAACCGTTCTTCCCGTCAGTGCCAATGATCTTCTCACGTACCAATTCAGCTCCGGCGACCAGGAAGTCGAACCGATCCCGCGCAAATCAAGCTGAATCTTCAGCCATTTTTCATCCAGTCCTTCGAGAGCTGAGATCGATTCTTGCCTGCGATATTCTGTAGCCGAGCGAAAATATATCGTCGCAGGCGATGGGAAATGCTCGGTGTCCAGTCTTCCTTTCACATTTCCATTCAGCTGTATATCCGTTTCCGTCTGGTAAGAAATTTTATGATGCCAATGATTGCGGTTATCCAGTGATTGCTGCCTCACGACAACGCTTGGCGAAACGGGTTCTTCCGGAAATGTCGCAAAACATTCCGCTTTCAAATCAGATATAAGCTTCTGCTTCGCAAGCTTCAGTTCATCTGAAGAAGAAATCCCGGCAAATTTCCCCGCTTCTGCAACAGGAATAAACCAATCTTGTACAGAAGTTGAACGGTCATTGGCAGGCGGATTGCCTCCAAACACAAGAAGATCATCCTCGGCTTCTGTAATCCCGTCGAAATCGGCGATCTGCTCCAACTCCGCTTCCTGATTTTTCAGATGACGCAGGAACCATTGTGATACGGACTTTCTGGATTCCGGACTATATCCATGAGGTCCTCGAAACTCCATCATCGATATCGCATCTTCGAATCCAAGGTTTTGGTAGAGTACCTTTAATCTGTCGTATACAAGACGAACCGAATCGATTGAAAACAAAAGATCACGGTCAGGCGAAACGATCAACAGCGGCCGGGGCGCGATGAGCGCTCCCCATTCAATCAGCGAGCGGCCATATGGGTTGTTCGGATGTACACAATCACAATGTCCGTTAATCGTCTGCTCGCGAATATGGGAGGCGATGGTCCCCGTTCCGCAAGATGGCGCCACAACCTTGATCCGGTCGTCTGCACAAGCAGTCCACCAGCTCATCGAGCCGCCTCCGGAATTGCCGGTAACCCCCAGACAATCATTGTCCACTTCCGGAAGTTCCTCCAGCAAATCCAGCCCGCGTATAGCGTTCCATACTTCCGCGCCAGCCGGCGTATACCCTTGGCTAATCCAGTTGAAATGCCCATGACGATACGTGCCGTGGTGGATACCTTCCACTTCGCCGAACTGGATCGTATCCAGAATCAGAACGACAAAACCGAGTTGGGCAAATCTTCGCGCATGTTCCTGGTAAGAAACTTTTTGAGTGGGAGAGTGACCGCACAAATAGAGTAAGGCCGGGGCAGGCTGGTCAAGCTCATTCGGAATGTACAAATTCCCTGCTACATAAAGGCCCGGGAGACTTTCGTAATACAATTTCTCAATCCGAAATTCCTCTCTTTGCAAGGTTCCTGTTCGCGTTACATTCAAGTCCGTTCGCGGGGTATGTAAATACGTTTCAATTCCGATCATCTTGTGAAACTCAGTCTGCCGTTGTTTGCGCCAAATCTGAAATTCAGCCAAGTCGGAGAAGCTTGGTAAAGGCTGATCAGTTATTTCCTCTGCAATCCGTATCAGATAGTCTGTTATATGCATCGTACATGTTCCCCTTTCTCCGTAAAACAGATCGTCCGCAACGCCCTGCTAGAAGGTGCGGCAGACGATCCGTTTCAGGTTGCAACAAAATCAGGCTTGCTCAGCTCCAGAAGGCCCTACTTCAATAGTCGTAATGTCTGAGGATGAGCTGCGGACCATTGATGTTTTCTTTGCTGTGAAGATCGATGAAAACTCCTTCATCCTCCGTGTCCAGCATGAAGGAGAACACTCCATCGGACATCCCGCTCTGCACATAGGGGGAGACGTCGAGATCCCAAAACTGTTCGGTCCCGGTGAATTGCAGCGTGCCGACAAGCGTCCCGGACATTGGAGCTGTATTCCACGTTATGCCGGACTCGCTCCATGCATGATCTGATAGCACGTGAATATTCAAAGTTGCATGGTCGCCATTCGTCCCACCATACAGTCTTAAAGTCGCACGATCTACGTCCTCAAGCGCTGGTAGCTGAAATTGCACATATCCCTTTCTTCTCGTATTGGCATTCGGTCCTTCGTAAATTCGGATTTGATTAGCGCTTCCATAATTGTTATCCGCATGTATCCCGCCCCGCACACTGGCATCGTCTGTAGGCTCGACCGTAACATACTGAGCCAGCAACTCTCTCACCATTTGTTCCAAGGTTTGCTTGGCGTCCGCTTCAATATTCTGTTGCATAGGCGGATTGTTCATATGCTTCAGGAAATCTTCCAGATGCTTGTATGCTTGTGCTATTCGGCCAGCTGAATAGTGATGCTGGACTTGAGCCATGCGATTGGTCAGTTGGTTAACAAGAGGGCCTCCCACATCCCCGGAAGCAATATAAGCTTCCAACTGTTCCTGAAGCTCTTCCAATTTGACTATCTCTGGATCTTCTGAATCAGATAATCTCAACTGAATGATTCCCATCTTATAGTTGGTAGATTCCTCATGTTTCCCAATGTTTTCAAAGCTGATTTGATTCATTCCTTGCTCCAGCAAGATCGTTCCAAGCGACTCAAATGTCGTATTTGCGCCAGAAACAGGGGAGTAGAAATCATAATCCATCAAAGGTTCCCCATTGATCTTGATCGTATAGATGCCATAACTTGCAGCTTTGAAACTTTTCAAACCTAACTCAAATTCTGCAGTCCGTGGGACTTCAAACTCAAAAGTGATCGAATGGCCTTCTTCCGATGCTTCAAACTGTACGGTATTGGAAGCCGCAAAAAAACGTGTGGTTGTACTCTGATCGGTCATATTCAAATCATTAAAGTTATAGTCTATCCATGGAATCTCGCGAACGGAAACTTGCAGCTCCGCTGTTTTTTTGACTCCATTGAGGAACACATCCACCTCAATCACTGCCGTACCCGCACTAACTGCAAATACTTCCCCTCTTTCATTAACGGAAATGACTTCGGGATTACTGGAACGAAGTTGCTTGAATGCACTAGACAGATCTACAATTTCACCACTACTTAGCGTTCCTTGCAGCGTATAAACCAACCTGTCACCCACGATCAAGTTCGTTTCTTCTGCATCAATGTCGACAGATTGTAATACTTCCTTATTACTTCCTGTAATATCGTCGATATAGAACGTATGCGTTCCCGTCCACTTTTTCGCAGGATAGAACATCATCTCCGAAGAACCGTCCCCATGGAAGATAAAGCCGGGGTCATGATCCGCAATGGAAATAATGGAATGCGCGCCATCCTGGATAATCTCGTCAATGCGATATCCGCGCGTGCTTTGATCAGGATGGGTCACCACAATATATTTGCCCGCCATCGTTTCAGAAACTTGTGAATTTGTGACAAATCCGTTGTAGGCATCCCCGTCTGCGCGACGCATCGTACCCGATACATTGCCCTCCAACGTTCCTTCGCCTTCGAGTGTATCAGCTCCTGATTGCAGCAAGTCACCTCCCACGAGATGCATGTCCCGGACTTCTCCATCAACCACGCGAACAAAGCCCATCTTTCCTCGCATCTTGAGATCTCCTGCTTCTAGCAGTTCATTCGGATGGTTCGAGCTAAGAATGTAATCTGTGGTATTGCCGTATGTGACAGCAACTGCCACATCACCTTCCCTCAACTCCCCGCGATCGATAAGTTCAATGTTATCAATGTTCGCTTCTTCTCCTGAATAAGGTTCCAGCAGGGTCACAAACGTACTTCTGAGATCATTTCCGTCTCTGCGCAACACATACTTGGGCATGTAAAATTCTTTCAAACGATGATTTAAATCCTCACTTCGCCCATTTAATCGGGTGGCACGGATCGAGGGGGACTCTCCGACAAAGAGTTCATTTTGCCCGTCTTCCACAAATCCGGTAATTTTCAACTTCGCTTTTTCTTGACCGTCTTCTTCCGTGTGGAGGGTTAATTCATATTGGCCGTTATCCACGTCGCCTTTTTTTACATTTTCCAAATACATGTATCCATAATACTGACCATCAGCACTTCCGGTATCATACTCGGTTGCCGGTTCGATCACATTCGTACCTTCAGGGTAGAAATACGGACCATATTCCGTTAGCGGAATATCCGTTTCGAACGCGGCATCGCGGTTGGCGTCGCCGTTCAGCGTATATTCATGACGGTCGCCACCGGCCACTCGGAAGATGTCCAGAATATACCCTTCATTGTTTGCAGCCCCTTCAAACCCAATGAACCAAGGTTCCCTTTCGTATTGGCTCGTTTGCAAATAGGCGGACTCCTGGTTGGCTCGTACGACCTGAACCTCTTCATTAATCGGAGCGAACACGGATATATTTCCTCCATGTATAGCTTCACCAGATGTGTTCATATCCTTGCTGTCCACCAACACCGTATTGTGGGCAAACGTCGTGTTGAACAACCTGCGATACCTTGTGTAAGAGTATCCAATATCCGGCAATAACTCCTGACCTTCTGCGTACAGACCCAAGTTTAACGGATCCCAGTGATTATGACCATATTTTGGCACAAAATTCATATATAACTGTGCTTGAGCATCACCTTGTCCCCGGGTCAATTTACTGATCCCCGATGCCGGCAACAGAAAGGAACCCGTATTCAAAAGTGGATTGGACTCCTTTGAAAATGCCCACGTGTCCTGGATCGGCATAAATTTCCCATCCGGATAGGTCAGCATCCGTGAAAGCACTTGCGATTTACCTAACGCCGGAAACAGTTCACCCATATCCAGGTTATCAAATCGTGTGCCGGAACGCGGTGAAACATAGCCCTCTGGATCACTCCAACCATTGATCATTTCTATTCCTTCTACTAAACCATTGATCGACTGCTTATGATAGTCTTGCGTGATTTCCTTCCAAAACCCATCAGAAAGAAATTGATTGGTAAAGAAAGTTTCCATTAAAGCTGCGATTTTATGTATAAAATCAGGTTCATTCAGGACACGTGCCAGCGTAATGTACCCTTTCCACAACTGCTTATCCATATTGGAATTTACAATCGGGTACGATTGGACAAATTCAATTTCCGGACGGAAGACATCTTCGATAAGTTTCTCTTCCACATCTTCGCCCACTTCATTACTAAGCAATTCGAATGCGTTCGTTTTTCGCACTTCATGAAACGCTTCGACCAGATGACCTAAATTATACAATTCATTGAAATGCCATCTGGTCAAAATACCACCCCAGAACGGATTGGGCGGGGCATTCTCTACGTCAATCGGATAATTCCGCCAAATAAAGTCATTAACAGGCACATATCCCGGATAAAGCTCCGCCCAACGGTATAACACACGAGCAGCGCCGAGCGGATCATTCTTCGCCAAATTTCTCGTAGCTATAAGTGCATATTCCCTCTGTTGAAACCACAAGTGTCCCGACACAAAATAACGTCGTCCCTGCTCATCTTCGTAATAAGGATACTCCACCTCTTCTCCCCGTTTGTTCGTCACCGTCATGATCTTGTCCTCCGGATACTCGTCATTGGGATAGACGACCTGATCTTTGACCGTGACTAACTGGAACGGATTGGATGGACTCCACTTGTATACCCCATCTGTTCTTTCCTCGCCATCATGCGGGATGCCAGAAAAACGGAATCCCATGCGATCGGGAATAATAGCGAGCAAATCTTGAACTTGTTGCGAAGCAGGTTCATATTCGATTTGTGTTTTCTCGATCACAAGTTCATTCGAATACCGTTCATTGCCCGCAGAAATCATTCCCCTCTGATCAAAGGAAACAACGGCGTACCGTGGCTCTTGATCAGAAGAGAGCAACATAAACAGCTGGTATGTCCCTTCCTCCCTGGGCACGGGATGCTCGAACGTAACATGAACCCGATCTCCGATCGTGTCAACTTGAACATGATCTACCTGGCTCATTTGACCTTGTGGGTCTCGCCAGCTCAATGCTAATTGATCCGCTGTCACAGTTAATTGTTCCAATGTGAAAACAAGCTCTTTCTCTCTGAAACTTTTATAGCCCAATCCAATATCTTCAGGATACCAGGGAGAAATCATGTCACTGCTGCTTACGCCCCAGATATCTTCTATGGACGGTTGAGCAAAGAACAGACTGCCCATTCTTCCTTCATAAGAAGCATAGAAGTTCAAATTGTAAGCGCGCATCGTTTCACGATTCGCGTCTGAATCGGAGTCTCGAAAGGAAGTTGTTCTTACAGGAGCCCATGTGCTTACGGGGGATGCCCCTTCCCGGAAGCGAATCGCATTAAATCTCCATTCTTCCCCGGGCTCGATCTGTTGCACACCCAAAGTCGAGAAGGGAATTGCCAGCTCGGCGCTCCAGGAACCATCTGCCTGTATTGTTGCAAGCGAGTAATCTCCAGGAAGGATGCTTGCACGGCGAGGTTCCCGATGCTGCTTATCCCAGAACACTTCATACTTCAGACCAGCTTCCGTTTCTGTCGCACGGTTAGAGATTGGGATGGATATTTGATAAAATGATTCCGCCGTTGCATTCGGACTCAAGATCAACTCCATCTGTTCGAAGAGCTCTTGTGCTTCGTCCTCACCTTCAGGAGGCAAGGCATTCACGCCAATATAGAAATTGTTCGCATCGTAAGCCAAGCGAACTTCCGTCGTGTAAGCTGCCGCTTCAGCGGAATATACTTGAACAAAATCACTCAATTGAACGGCATTCGACCACATCTCGTCATCAAGCACCCCATCAATTAGAGGAGTTTGCGCTGTGCCGGACAGGACTGCCCAGCGATCCGTCTGTACGACATCTGCGAACCCTTTTTCTGCTTCCTGAGCAACGACTGACGTTCCGAAACTTAAGGACGTTATCACCATGACGAAAACTGTAAACAAAGTAAAATGTCTTTTCATTTTCTTCATTATAATCGTCTCCTTCTATTGGCTAAAGTTCAGAATTCTGCACATCCGCTCGCTCAACCTTTAACTGACCCGATCAGCACCCCTTTTACAAAGTACTTCTGCAAAAAAGGATACACCATTAATATAGGCAAAGTACCTACCATAATGGTCGTAAATTTCAGCCCTTGATCGACCATTTCCTCATCACCGCCGTTCATTTGTCCGGTTAATAATCCTGTTTCCAGCAATCTTCGAATGATGACTTGAAGCGGAAACAAATTTTCCGAACGCAGATACAACAGTGCAGACATAAAGTTGTTCCATATCGCTACGGCAACGAACAAACCGATCGTCGCAAGCGCCGGCTTGGACAAGGGCAACACTATGCGAAGCAGCACGCCAAAGTCATTCAGCCCGTCCATTTTGCCTGATTCAATTAATTCATTGGGAATTCCCATAAAAAAGGTTCGCATCACAAACAGAAACCATGCACTGAGCGCTCCCGGTAAAACCATCGCCCAGATCGTATCCATAATTCCAAGAGATCTGACGACGAGAAAGGTAGGGATCATACCTCCGCTGAAGAGCATCGTAAACACGATCATTAACGTGACGCTCTTACCGAAAATCAATCCTTTTCTTGAGAGTGGATAAGCCGTTAAAGCTGTTAACGCAATCGCAATGGCTGTTCCTAATACAACATACAGGATCGTGTTCCGATAGCCGCGAAGCACGTTAATGTCACTGAGCACCGCCTTATAGGTGGACAAGGAAAACCCCTTCGGAAAAATCGTGACCTCATTGCGGAGCACAGCAGCACTGTCACTGAGTGATACAGCCATCATATAAATGAACGGATAAAGCATCGACAAACTCAGCACCGACAAAAAGACGATATTGGCGTAGTCAAACCAGGTCATTTTTCGATTTACCATAAGCTGTTGCCCCCCGCTTTCCTGCCCATATAATTGGCCGCCACGACAAAGATCAAACCGATCACGCCGGTAAACAAATCAATGGCCGTCCCGTAGGAATAATTGCCTTGCGTCAGTCCTACACGGTAAACATAGGTCGCCATAATGTCCGCCTTTTCATAAGTAGCGGGGTTGTAAAGCAAATACACTTTCTCAAAGCCTGTCTCCAGCACATTCCCCACCCTAAGTATGAATAAAATCACAATAGCTGGAATAATCCCGGGAAGCGTTACATGAATCGTCTGCTTCCAGCGGCTTGCCCCATCTATCGCTGCAGCTTCATATTGACTGGGATCGATCGTAGTCAGCGCAGCGAGGTAAATAATAGACCCCCATCCCACTTCTTGCCAAATATCCGAGGCGATATAAATCGTTCGAAACCAATCGGCTCTTTGCAAAAAAGCGACAGGGTCAATACCGAACTTACCCAAAAACAAATTGATGATACCGTTCGTAGGTGATAAAAACATGATCACCATACCGGTTACGACGACCGTTGAAATAAAATGTGGCATATAGCTGAGTGTCTGAACAAAACGTTTGAACAGATGGATCCGTACCTCATTAAGCAGTAACGCCAGAATGATAGGTGCAGGAAACCCCCACACGATGCGATAAATGCCTAGCAAAAATGTATTGCGAATAATCGGCCAAGCGTCCGGATTGTTAAAAAACATGTTAAAATAACGCAGACCTACCCATTCACTGTCCATAAACCCGGCAAAAACATTAAAGTTTTTAAAAGCTACCAGAACTCCAAACATAGGAAGATACTTAAAAATCAAGAAATATACTACACCAGGAATGAGCATGTAGAGAAGAATCCGATCATGCTTAATTCTCTTTATGATGCCGTGGCTGTTTCTCATCCACTTTCCTCCTTGCTCGCTTATTGGCGCCGGATTCAGGCAGACTGAATCCGGCGCCGATTCTCAAACATGCCCCTAAAGCAGTTTAAAAGTTTTTCATACGTTCAAATGCTGTTTTGTATAGATCCAGTACTTCCGGAAGTCCCAACCGTTCCATTTCCTGAACATATTGATCCCATTCCGAGAGCGGGCGATCACCAAGAATAAATCGGGATACTGCAGTTTCTCTGTACTTGCCGAGTTGATCTTCCAGAACGGCCAGCCTTTCAGTCTCTATTTCATTAAAGGATGGGACAATGTCCTCCGGATAGATATACTCTAAAACCTCCTCATAATAAGGCAGATACTCTTGTGGGAGTAAGCTCATTGTCGCTTCCGAATCAAACTTTCCGTAAGCGCCAAATCCTCCAATTCCGGTTGCTTGTCTCAACGATAAAGTATCCTCACCGACAATAATCTGCTTCCGTCCATCGACAATATCCCAGGTTTCACCTTGTTTCCCCCAGCTCACGATCTCCGAACCTTCATCTGAAAACATAAAATCGACATAGTGAAGAGCGGCGTCCAGATGCGGTGAATTTTTAAATACGGTGAATCCGCCAATCATATAACTCATATTGGCCAGATACGCCGGTCCGTCAGTCCCTGCCGGAGGCGGCATCATCGCCAATTGCGCTCCTTCGGTCTGCATCGCCTCTGTCAGCGTCTGCATCCGGCCGATGTAATCAACGGTAATGAATGCCCTGTCTGTGGTCATCACTTCACTCCACTGCTGTACTGTGGTTGACAGGAAATCCTGATTCATCAGTCTTTCGGTATAAAATTGATTGAGATAGCCCAGCATATCACGGTACTCATCTTGTACCTGTCCGAACATAAGCTCATCAGTGCCCAATCGGTAACTAACATTTTGGACAATCCCGAATGATGGGAGCATGCGATGGTCGATCGTCCCGAAATGATCTCTGAAGGTCAACGGAGAACTATCCGGATACAGTTCTTTCAATGTTCGCAAAACTTCATGAAGTTCATCCCATGTGGATGGTATTCCAATATCATGCTTTTCAAAAATATCCTTTCGGTACATCCACACCAGATTGTTGCCATAGCTCAAACCGTCGGTAATCGTTTGATACGTTTTCCCATCATAGTTAGTGGCTCTTTCCTTCAAGTCCGGCCTTTCTTCCCAAAAAGCTTTCAGGTTAGGCATTTGATCCAAATACTCATTAAAGTCAACCAATGCTCCTTGAGAGCCGTATTTCTTAGGCAAGTTATTCGCGTTCATAAAAATGATATCAGGAATATCCCCTCCAGCCATAGCAAGAGCAAGCGAGTCTGCATAATTGCCTGCCGGATATTGTCCGTCTATACGGATATTTGTCGCTTCAAAAATATTCTGATATACCAGCAAATCATTATTGAATTCAGCAGCGTTCGTCATTAGACTGACTGTGACCGGTTCAGGCAGCTTAAAAACGCTTTCATTTCCTTCGACAGCATTGGGGCTGCTGGCGTCCGGTGAAGCTTCCGATGAAGCTTGCGGACTGCTTGACGGACTTGAACTTGGAGGAGAACTGTTTGAACATGCGATGAAAATCATACAAAGGATGATGAACATGGAAGCCGTCAGGATTCCTCTTTTTTGAACTCTTTTCATTTTTACACCCTTCCTTTTCATTTTTTATTGGTATAAGATTGGGTCTGAGCAGATGAGCTCACTCTCACTTGCTCTATGGGCCTGCACTCATTCTAGCTACTGCCCTCAGGCTGCTCAAGACTTAAAACATTGGTTTAGCGCCTTTTCTTGCAATAGTTAAAGAATAGATACCCGGTTAAATAATTGGGACTTTCCCCAGTTGCAAAGCACAAAAGGTTACCGCAATCAGGACGTCGAATAGATAGTCAAGGACAAAAAAGCGATCGCGCCAACATCGAAGGAGGTTTATTCATGAAACCGCTTTCCCTATTTAATCGGTTATTGTTGAGTTTCTTTGCTATTACGATTTCACTGGTTTCGCTTTTTTCCATTTCTTTCTACATTATAAAAAACAAATATCAGGATCGAATGATCTCCTATAACCAAATGAACCTCAACCGAACGGTCGAACAGTACGAATATACGTTCATGGCGACCAGAAATGTGATGTTGAGCCTCTATAATACAGAATCGATTATAAGTCTTAATTCCAGCTTGCAGTACGATTCACGGAAGTTGAATCCGTTGAATGTAAAAGCTATTCATACTGAACTGAATGATGCGATTCGAAACAACCCTCATCTGCGAATCGAAAACATCTATGTGGTGTTTCAAAACCCTGACTCCGTGCTCTCCAAGCGCGGGATGACAGATGCCAACCTGATCTTTGACCGATACACATTAAATCCAAGCCGATTCTCCAACTCACAATGGCAGGAGATTTTTTCACAACCCGATCATTTCGAAATTACGAATGCAACATTAAACCCGTCTGTGGTGGATGTGGGTAATCATGATATCCCGGTCATCGCCCTGATTCTCAAAAATCCGTTTATGAAAAATCTGTTTATGATCGCTTTTATTAACGAAAGAGAAAGTACCCTTCATTATCATCACGAGTTCAGCTCCAACTTCTGGATTCATGATCGTACGCAACGTGCAGTCAGTCATACATCGGACACCTTATTACAACAAGATTTTATCGACTATTCACGCATTGGCGATTACTACTATTTTGCCCAAGAGGGGCCTTCTACCGGTCTGCGTTATACCGATCAAGTGCATCGAAGCCTGGTAGAGCAAGAATTGACCGAATTATATTTCCTGCTGATTCCCGCGTTGATTGCCGCTTTAGCCGTAAGTGTATTCGGATCGGTCTTCTTCAGCCGATTAATCAGCAATCCCGTCAGACATATATTGCAAGCGATCAAAGACCCGGTATCGCATGTATCCCATTCCATCACGGAATTCAAATCGATCAGCCGCCACTTGCATGAGAGCGGTTCCTTGCTCAATTACTATGCATTCACGAACAGGCTGAAAGAAATCAGGACACCGGGCATGTCTTCTTTTCCAAGCGATTTTACAGATATGCCTTATCTATTTATTGTGATTGATGTTTTTTTCCAACCGCAAATGTATGCGGAGCCCACGTTCAAGGAAGAGCATGCGCGCTCCTTTATTTGCGAATTTGTGCGCCAAAGTTTATCTGGGCAGACATCATTGACCTTTCAAATGGACAAGCAACAAATCTCATCTATTGTTTTCTTGCATAAGTCGGACAACTCTGAACCCTATCAAGAGCAAATTGACAACCTCTTGACTCCAATCGCCAATACGTTAGAGTGGGACAGCCACAATTGTATTTTCACGATAGGCATCAGTGATGTATGTCATGATTCCGACTCTTTAACGAAAGCATTCCAACAAGCGCAAAACCGAGTCCAGCTTCGTCAACTGAATGATCAACTACAAATCATTGATTACAACGAGAAACCCGAGAACGTATATCTGACGCCCGCTATGGAGCAAGAATTACAGGGATATATCTCATCGGGCAACGTGACCAGAGCCAAGGATTGGATCGCCGACAAGTTGTCCAGACTGGCATCCAGGCAGGCTGCACGCAAGCAGTACAAGCTTCTCGCCCATCTGATTATCAATAAAATCATTCAGATCATACACCCTCTCGGTATGGCCACTTCAGACGCCGAGGAGGCATTGAAGAAAATGGAAAGCTGTTATAGCTATGAACAATTTCAAGCTTTGCTAGATGAGGTCCTTGAAGGGGTCACTAGCCAGCTTCCGGAGCGACGGCAAGAGGACTGGATTGCATTCGTCATCGACTACTTGAACCAAAACTATGACAAAGAAATCTCCCAAGAGATGATCGCCGACAACATGAATATTACGACAAGCTACCTGTCCACCTACTTCAAGGAAAAAATCGGCATCAACTTTAAAGATTACCTAAATCAACTGCGCATGAGCAAAGCGAAAGAGTTGCTTGCCTCAACCGATCAAAAAATTCAGGATATCGCAAGCCAGGTAGGCTACCAAAGCAAAAATCCATTCATTCGCATGTTTCGTAAATATACAGGCTTGACCCCGACGGAATATCGCAAAGAATACTCCAAGCAAGAAGAATAAAACGATAATTCGACACAGCGATCCACTATCGTTGCCAAAAAAATACCGCCCATCTTCTATAAATAGGAGACGGGCGGCAATCCATTATCGCTATAACTGCTTCAATGTGAACTATACTTCCACCGTCACGCCGCGCTCCTCGAAGATGCGAATGACGACGCCGAGCGCGCCGAGCGACTTCGGGAATCCCGCGTAAGGCAAGCAATGCATGACCGCTTCCACGATCTCATTCGGCGTCAGTCCCGCATTCAGCGCGGCATGGATATGGAAGTCCATCTGATCCACCGCTCCCTGCGTCACCAGGGACGAGATGGTAAGGAGCGAACGCTGCTTCAGATCGAGCCCCGGCCGCGAATAGAGCGAGCCAAACGGGAATTCCACGACCAGACGCGCCATGTCCGGGCTGAACTTGGCGACACGCTCCACCGTGCCCTCCATCACATCCGGCCCTACCATCTTGCGCAGCATCTCCATGCCTCTCTCATAAGCTTTCGAATCCATTGCCTGTTCCGCCTTTCTTCTGCTTCACTGCTCTATCGATCAGCTTGCTATTATTCATTGCTCTAGTCGTCTATCAACCTATCTACGCTTCTACTCTATCACTCTCATAACGTCCGTTATTCCATACTGAGCAATCTTGTCAGAATGGGCGGAATCTCCTGCGGATCGACCATCACTTCCACGACCGTCGTACGTCCGCTCGTCATGCCTGCCTGAACCGCTTCTACGATAGATGCAGTGTTCCGGCAGCAATATACATCTGCGCCCATGGACGCCGCGAACCCGCACACATCGAGCGGTCGCTCATAGACGGCGCCAACTGCGCGCCCTGTATTGTAGGACATTCCCTTCTCTACCATATCCAGACGGCCGTTGTTCAGCACGAAGAAGATGACACCTGCCCCATGATTGACCGCCGTCGAGATCTCCGTGCCGTGCATCAGCATGCAGCCGTCGCCTGTAATGCAGACGACCGTGCGATCCGGACTCGCCAGCTTGGCGCCGATGGAATAACCGATCGCCGCTCCCATGGCGATGAACACTTCGTCGAAGTAGAACGTTCCCGCCTCCACAATGTCCAGATGCTTCACCGCATAGAAGGAATGGCTGCCCGCATCGCCGAACAGCAGGGCGTCATCCGGCAGCGCGGCGCGTAGCGCCTTGAATGTGTCGTGAGCAGACAGATATGTATGATCTCCGGTATCCGGCCGGAATGGCGCTAATGGCAGCGGCCGGTAGTCTTCTTCCCGCCTTCTCGCACCCGCCAGGGCAATGACGCCCTGCAGATTCCGCTTCATATCGCCGAGGACAATCTCCGTCGGCGCCTGAACGGACTTCCCGGCGAAGGTGAGAGCATATTCGAATTGCAGCACGCGCTCCGGCTCCATCTGCTCTGTGAAGCCCGACAGCGACATGTCGCACAGCTTGCTGCCGACGACGACCATGAGATCGATGCCCGACTTCATGTAGTCCATCGCTTGCTTCGTTCCACCCAGGCCGTAACCGCCCAGGTAGAGCGGATGCGTCGTCGGGAAGGCCGCCTTGCCGCCAGGCGCGGTCACGACGGGAATTCGCCAGTGCTCGGCTAGCACCTGCACTTCCTCCAGCGCGTCCGCCATCATCGCTCCCTTGCCCAGGAAGAGCACGGGGCGCTTCGCTTGCTCCAGCATATCAGCCGCCCGCTCCAGATGATCCGATACGAGAGTGCTCGCATAATCAGGAAGAGGAATATGGAAGTCCTCGATCTCCTCCATCAGCACATCGAAGGGAATGCACAGATGAACCGGCCCCTTCTCCCCAGCGTACGCTCTCTCCATCGCATGCCGGAGATAGAGCGGCAACAGTTCGCCGCGCTCGATGCGAGCGCTGAACAGTGTGATCGGTTCGAACATCTTCACCAGATCCGTCCCGAATTGACTGGAGTCCTGACTGAGCGCCCGACCGGTATCCTGCATCGACGGTTGCCCGGTAATGAACAGCACGGGCAACTGGAACTCTCGCGCTTGTCCGGCAGCTGTGATCAGATTCGTCCCGCCCGGCCCCGATGTGCCTATCGCCACGCCGAGATTGCCCGACTCCAGCGCATAGCCGGATGCCTCATAACCGCATCCCGTCTCATGACGTCCCAGCACATATTGAATTTCCTGGCTGTCCAGCTCCAGCATAAGTGGCGAGATAGACTTGCCAGGAATGCCGAACACGTGCTTCACTCCCCAGCTCTTCAGATGATCTACGATAATGGAGTATATCTTTTTCTTCATCATTATTCCTCCGTCCGCATAATATTAACTCCCATTGCTGCCTAGCATCGGCGCCAATTCATCGGCAGGCATAGGGCGATAGTAATAATAGCCCTGCACCTCCCGGCACCTGAGTCGCTTCAGATAATTCAGCTGATCTTCCGTCTCCACGCCCTCGGCGATGACGTCAATCCCGAGGTTATAAGCCATGGCGACGATTGTCGCAACAATATCAGCGTCGATGGAGTCTGTCATAATGTCCCGTACGAAGGATTGATCAATCTTCAACCTGTCGATTGAGAAGAGCTTCATATAATAGAGATTGCTGTAGCCTGTGCCGAAATCGTCGATGCAGATGCCGATACCCAGCTTCTTCAGCTCTCCCAGTACCTCGATAGCGAAGTCCACATCCATCGTCATGGACTCCGTAATCTCCAGCTCCAGCAGCCGCGGTTCAAGGCCGGTCTCCTGCAGAATCTGCTGCAGATTGTCCACCAGATCCCGCTTGAGGAACTGCCTGGTAGACAGATTGACAGATATCTTGATCGGCTTGTAGCCCGCGTCAATCCACGCCTGATTCTGCTTGCATGCCGTACGGAGCACCCACTCTCCGATGGCGACGATAAGGCCCGTCTCTTCGGCGATCGGAATGAACTTGCCTGGGGGAACGAGTCCGAGCGTCGGATGATTCCAGCGCAGCAGCGCTTCCACACCGATCATCTCGCCTGTCTCCACATCAATCTGCGGCTGATAGTACAAGATGAATTCGTTATGATGCAGCGCGCGGCGAATGGAATTCTCCAGCGTCAGCTGCTCCATGCCCATGCCGGACTTCTCCGCCTTGTACAGCTCGTAATTGTTCTTCCCGGAATCCTTCGCCAGATACATGGCCATATCGGCATGCTTCATCAACGTCTCCGCATCCGACCCGTCTTGCGGGTAGAGGGCAATTCCAATACTGGCCGTTATATAGAACTCATACTCCTCGACAACGAACGGGACGTCGAAGACGCCCATCACATCTTTTGCGACCTGAACAGCCTCCTCCTGATTTTTAATGTCTCTAAGCAGTATGGTGAACTCATCGCCTCCCATTCTCGATACGATATGCTTGGTCGCCCTGGTGCAGTCCCTTAGTCGGTCTGCTACATGCTTCAGCAACGTATCACCGTTGTTATGACCCAAGTTGTCGTTAATCTTCTTGAAGCTGTCCAGATCGAGGAACATGACGGCGAACAGGCTATTACCGTTCTTAGACGATTCCAGCAGCTTGCCCAGATGTTGCGTGAAGTATCTTCGGTTAGGCAGTCCGGTCAGTTCGTCATGATAGGCTAGATAATTAATCCGCTTCTCAACCTTGGAGCGCTCCGTGATGTCCCGGAATTGGGCGAATGCCCCCATAATATCCCCATTCTCATCATAGATAGGAAAAGCGTCGAACAGGCACACGACCTTCTCGTCCTGTCCCTTGGGCTTGATGCTCAGCTCCATATCCTCGTAGACCATGCCGTTGTGGAGCACCTCTCCGATATATTGGCTGACCTTCAACTCCACGATGGACCTGTTCAGCACGTCCTGCTTCTTCAGATCGGTAATGTATTCTGCGAACTCGTTATATTCGGTAATATTGCCGTCCCGATCAGTAATAATAATGCCGTTCCTCGTCGTCTCGATCACGATCTGATTCAGGATGTGAAGCCGCTTGTTCTGCTTCTTCAACATCAGCTCCCGCTCGATGGAATCCACGACCGTACACAGCATCGCCAACAGGAACGGATTATGCTGATCGATCGTCGTCATGACCGTAATCGTTCCCAGCAAGTCGCTGACGTCCGTATATTGGAACGGAACGGAATAGCAAGCGCTGTTCTCAAGAAAATGATAGAAGTGATCGCCGCCGATGAGTTGTATCGGCAGACAATGTTCCAATGCCAGATTTATACTATTGGTCCCAGCTTCCTCCTCAATGAATTGCAGACCTTCCCTAATGCCGGACTGGTTCACAATATTCTTGATCGCCTCGTCGCCGGCCATCTCCAGAATGCAGCCCTTCTCATCAGATATCAGGATCAGCAGCGGCAGTCCCTTCATCAATT
Organism: Paenibacillus chungangensis; assembly: GCF_042675905.1. Taxonomy (NCBI): domain Bacteria; kingdom Bacillati; phylum Bacillota; class Bacilli; order Caryophanales; family Paenibacillaceae; genus Paenibacillus; species Paenibacillus chungangensis. The sequence continues at coordinate 130,135 of NZ_JBHTJZ010000021.1, forward strand.
CCAGCATCTTGTTCACGAAGAAATGAATGACCGACAGAATCTCGTCGTACTCTTCCCTCTTGCGTTCTAATTCTTCGTTCGTCAAGACGTTTGAGAAGTCCGGTACAGCACGCGGATTTATGCCTAACCTGTTACATCTTTCTTTCGAATTCTGTATAAGTATCTCGATATTCATCCTGCGCCTCACTTCCGACTTTCACAAAATGGTGAAATCCCAAGCGGTCTAAGTGATCGTCACGCAATCGCTCGCAATGAAACGAAAAAAGCCAGCGAGCAGACTATCCTATGTAGTCGTTCTGGCTGACGTTATGAATAACCGCTTTTACATTGTCTATTTTACTTCACTAAAGTATAACGATCAACAAGAATATGCATGAATTAGGCGATTATTCGCATATATTCGTCACTTTCATCGTCTTATGACGAACGATGGACGAGGTTGTGGATGATGATGGATAAATTTTGCTTGATTGGATCAAGCTATGCAAGATGGGAACGGCTCGTTCCCGCAATTATCTTGGAAGCAGTCGAAAGGAGAAGCTCATGAAGCAAGTACGTGAATTGATGTCGGAAGATTGCAAAACGGTGACGCTTCAGGACAACATCTACGAAGCGGCCGTCATCATGGCGGAGAACGATATCGGCTTCGTGCCGGTCGTCGATCAAGGTAACGGAAGCTCGTTGATCGGAGCCGTCACCGACCGCGATCTGGTCGTGCGCGGCTATGCGCAGAAGCGCCCCGGCTCTTCGGCGATCAGTGAAGTGATGAGTGACCACCTCATCTCCACATCGCCGGATACCGATGCGGAGGAGGCAGCGGCCATTATGGCGCAGCATCAGATTCGCCGTCTGCCGGTGGTGGAGAACGGCCATCTCGTCGGCGTCATCGCGCTAGGCGATCTGGCGCTGGGCAACACGACGGAACAGAATGCGGGACAAGCGTTGAGCGAGATATCCGAGCATCACGATCAGCAGCACTTGCACTAAGGGCAATCCCTGCGGCATCGCCGGCTTTCGCATTTGAATGAAGAAGAGACCTGCAGCCTCCGCTGCAGGTCTCTTCTTCATTGCGACGTCCACCTTGCCTACCCATCTATGCCTTCCAGGCCGCTTATGCTAACATAGATATACCGACATATTCATTCACCATTCGACACTCGCATCACCCATTCACACTCAATGAGGACACAGCCGATGGATACTCCACTTACCGTATATCTCACACTTGTAACCGCCTCCGGATCGCTTAACTTCTTGCTGGGCTTGTACGCCTATGCGAAGCGTCATGAGCTTGTAGCGGCCCGTACCCTTGTCGCGATCACGATCCTGCAAGGCATCTACATCTTCGCCTTCGCCTTCGAGCTGTCCGGGGATAATCTGGAGGTCATCAAGCGCTGGATCACAGTCGAATATATCGGCATTGCCTATACACCGGTAGTCGGTCTGCTGCTCGTGCTGCAATATACGAGCCGGACGCCCCCGCGCGCAGCCCTGTACTTGTTATTCCTCATTCCCACTGTCACCTTGCTGCTTGTCGCGACGAACGATTGGCACCATCTCTTCTACAAGTCCGTCTACTTCCGGCCCGGCGCCTACACGCCGCTTGTCGATGTGCAATACAGCTACTGGTATATCGTGCATGGCGCTTACACCTTCAGCTGCCTGCTCGTCGGCATCGTCTTGCTGCTGAAGCAATGGCGGGGGACGAAGAGAACGTATAAGGGACAGCTTGTCGCGTTGCTGGGCGGACAGCTCATTCCGATCGTCACGACCTTCTTGTATGTCATCGGCAAGACCCCTTACGGTATGGATCTTATTCCGTTCGTATTATCGTTGACGACAGCGCTGTATATATGGGCGATGCGTTCCACCGGACTTATGACGATCTCCCCCATTGCGAAGGAGCATATCGTCGAGAGCATGCGTGAGGGCGTCATCGTCCTGGATCTGAAGGACCGGTTGATTGACTACAACGCAGCGGTGCGCACAATGTTCCCCGGCCAGTGGCAGATCGCCATCGGCAAGCCGATGGCCGAGCTGTGGCAGGACCTCATCGGCTTGAAGGGACCATTGCCGGGGGCTCGGCCGAACGGCTCGGAGGGCATGCAGGAGATGAAGCGTCCGGATGCGCGTACAGGCGCTTGTCATTACTACCAGGTCCGCTACTCCGCCATTCGCAATCGCAGCGGCGACACTGTCGGGAAGCTGCTCATGTTCATCGACATTACCGAGCTTAAGCAGCTGCAGGAGAAGCTGAAGGTGCAGGCCTATTACGACGGACTGACCGGCATCTTCAATCGCACGCAATTCATCCTCCGCGCCAGAGGGCTGCTCCAGAGACACCGGACTCGCGGGATGGCGGCTTCCGTCGTGCTGTTCGATATCGACTGCTTCAAGGAAGTGAACGATACGTACGGGCATGAGACCGGCGATCGTGTCATTCAGCATGTCGTCTCCGTAAGCCGGCGCTTCGTCACCGGCGACATGCTGCTGGCCCGCTACGGCGGCGAGGAATTCGTGCTGCTCTTGCCGGAGATGGAACTGGGCGATGCGGCTGCCTATGTAGAGGGGCTGCGGGCGTCGCTAGCAGCGGAATCCTTCCAGGCGCCGGACGGCCCCCTCAGCGTCACAGCCAGCTTCGGCGTAGCGGCGCTTAGCCCGGACTGCGAATCGATCGAGCAGCTGCTGCGCCATGCCGACGCCGCGCTATATGAGGCCAAGCGAGCGGGACGGAATAAGGTTAGCCAGTGGCGTCAACCTTGATGTCGCCTACCTTCACGCTGGCTTGCAGCTGCTTGTCGCCGTTCCCGATCTGGCCGACCTTCTCGCTGCCCGTCTTCACTTCATAATCCACATTCCGGAGACTGTCATCCGCCTGGCCAAGCTCGCTTCGCAAGTCCAGCCGGGCGCTCTCCGGCTCTTCCTTCAGACCGATGCGGATGCTGCCCACTTCCGCACTGGCGATCAGCTTGTTCGGGAAGTCGGCATTCTCGACCGATATCTCCCCCATACGGGATGTCAGCTCCATATCGGCCGATACGTTCCGCAGCTTGATCTCGCCTACATCCACATCGATGAGCAGACTGCCTGCCTGCACATCCGTCGCTATAATCTGCCCGAGATTGTTCCGGATGCGCAGCTCCTCGTACAGCTTGTCGGGCAGCTGATTATTTCGCTGTTAGGACAACACCGATTCGCTTCTGAGCAACAGCGATACGCACATCAGCATCACCTTCCATTTGTGACGGGATTCGCACAATAACATCAC
>NZ_JBHTJZ010000022.1:0-126675 GCF_042675905.1 Paenibacillus chungangensis
ACTTGCATGTATTAGGCACGCCGCCAGCGTTCGTCCTGAGCCAGGATCAAACTCTCCATAAAAGAAGTTTGACTTGCTCATTACTTATATTGCTTTTCCATTAATTCGTTAGAATTAACAGGGCAGTTTCGCTCGTTGTTCAGTTTTCAAGGAACAATCTCTTTCCCTCTTGCGTATCGCCAATGTCTCAGCGGCGACTTTTATAATATATCACAGGTGCCTAGGACATTGCAAGTACTTTTTTTCTTTTTTTCGACATCTTCCGTCGTGAATCGAATCTCCTTACTCTGCTCGATACGGCGACAACTAATATAGCACATTGGTTTACACGCGGTCAATTTCTTTGATGATATTTATAGAAGGAACAAATCACCTGACGGATGACAGGATTGCTGTTCATACCTTTGACATTTCGTTCCCCACATTTAACGGTTGCCATTAAGCTTATTCTCTCTCAGTTTTCACTTTTATTGCTGTAACGCGTTCCAGAAGGCTTACTTCTCACTTTGACGCGCGATAACGCGCTCTATAAGTGTGATTGCATATCCAATCCTTGAAACCAATTGTATTCGAAATGACACGCCTGCCTCGCTAATGCCCCACGACATAACGAAGCTCTATTTCCCCATTTGCCGAATTGTCCTGCATAACGACCACTTCTTTCAAATAAGAACGCTTTACCAGCTTTTGAATTACTAATGAGAGCTCTACACCCAATCGTTCAATGTCAGGGTAAGCCTGAAGCTCCGCAATGCTCCACGGTTCCTCTCTCCCTTGCATAATTCTGAACAACATGTTGCAGCACGACTTCATCTTGCTCATAACCGAGAACTCGCAAGCCAGCATGACAAGCTGCACACGCTGCTCCAGCGTCTCCGGACTCGCTGTCAGTTCTTCAAATAACTTGTATACTCCAGGATGTACACGTTTTATTTGTTTCCATACGGTTAGCTCCGGATGTTTTCCTTCTTCAACCAGTACGATGTGTGCCCAATGCTGGAGCGCAGTAAGCACATGCCCATATGCATCCAATAGATGCCCGTCAAGCAAGTCCTGCTTGGCATGCAGGTACGTTCTAAGAAATCCTATGAACTCCACCAGTTGCTTTTGCTCGCGCATAGCTTCAGGAAATGACAGCAGCTGCTCACGAATACCTGCCAAATAACCGTCGCGATCCAACACAATCTCCCCCCGGACCAACCACTCAATAATATTGCGGTTTTCCCCGCTGGCAATCCACCTTTGCAATTGCGATTTATGAACTGTTCGAATTAACGTTCTCTCTCCATTATATTGAATATGCTCTGTACTTTCTTTCACATTATCTCCCGCTGCAATAAGAAGAACTAGCAAATCAAGCCCGTCTATTAATGGATTGTAAGGATAAGGATTTTTGACAACGGTTAAAGCAAGCAAGTCGGACTGCTGACCAAATATATCATTGAAATAGGATTTATACTGTTCCACTAGCGCCTCCGTATAGCTAATAGCTCATATTTAGGCTATAATATTAAATGCAGTACTTTCTTTTTCGACAGATCGGTTATATATTCCTGCTTTTTTATGTTGGAATTTCTGTCTTTTTGATTCCATTCATGTATTAATTTGAAGGATATAAATATGGGAAGGATATGAACAATGAAACGATTTTTTTTCAAGTCAGCTAAAATTAACGAATTTCGCCTATGGGGCCTTGTCTTTACAATGGTCGGAATGGGAATTATGATACTTGGCACAGCTGGAATCTTGTTATGGGGACAAGCGGGCAAGATTTTTGCAGCAATATTCATGGTATTGGGCATGATCTCTTTGCTCGTCAGCGTAGCCGTCTATTTTTGGGCCGGTATGCTGTCGACCAGCGCTACTATGCTGACGTGTCCGGAATGCAATCGACAGACGAAGATGCTTGGCACGACAGACCGTTGCATGTTCTGCCGCACCATGCTGACCTTCGATCCATCCCAGGCTAACGCACACCCCGCCAAGCAACAGCAAGCGAACACATGAGATTCGGTATGTAAATAAGTCCCCTTCAGGCAATTACTGAAGGGGACTCTTTTTAAATATATATTATGGCCTTTTTGTCAAAGCTTCGTCGATAGTACTCCATATAGCGGGAGTCTGGAACGAGCGCGCCCACGTCGCCACTCCGGCAAGATCATATTTCCTCACGATATCTACCCTGGCCCGCATGGATACATCATCCTCCAGCCAGATCCGCTTCAACGCCCCATCTTCCTCGTACTCCACGTAGTTCTGGCCGGCAACCTCATCGAATACTGGCTTAAGGTCCTTCTCCTCCACAATCGCCTTTACACTCTCCATGCCGATTGCCTTCGAAGAAACTTTCACTTTGCCTTGTTCGTCCTTCTGCTCGGTCCATACACGGGTATAGAGCGGCATGCTTAGAACAAGCTTCTGAGCAGGTACGCCATCCTCCTCCAGTATTCTGGCAACGGAATGATCCGTCCAAGGAATCGAAGCTACGGAGCCCGCCTTCGGACTAGCTGCCCAATGCTCGTCGTACGCCATCACCATCATATAATCGACCACTCGTCCAAGCGATTCCCGATCCAGGAATGCCGACCACATCTCACTGTTGGATTTGGGTGTAACATCGATGGATACAACCAGCCCTTGCTCATGCAACAACGGAGTGAGCTCCTTGACGAATTGAACAAGGTTCTCCTTATCCTTCGTATATACATTTTCGAAATCAATGTTGATGCCTTGCAGATCATATAGTTCAGCGAAGGCGATCAACTGCTGAATCATGGAGAAGCGCGTTTCCACCTTGGACAGCGCCTCTGTCGTCTGATCCGGTTCAAATCCGTTATTGAACAGCGCCCATACTTGATACCCGCGTTCATGCGCCCATTTCACATAGCCGGGGTCCGCTTTCCCTTTAATCGTCCCTTGGCTGTCAACCAGCTCGAACCAGGTCGGGCTAACCACATTTACGCCAGGCATGTCACCGATTTTCGTATAATCGATTTTACGGTTGTAGACGGCTTCCCACGTCATATTAATTTTATGACCCATCACTTTCCAAGGTACGAACTTCGGCTCCCGCTCCGTCTCCGGTATTCGTTCAATCGCTGTCAACTCAGCATGCTTCTTGTTAAGATAGCCGATATGACCGGCACTGTCCTGAACGAGCAGCCATCCGTCCTGTTCGCTCCATATTCGCACCGTCTCCCCGTACGGGATGCGAAGCAGATACGGCTCGCGGATGGATGGCGCCGATCGAAGCGGTGCGTCGTCCGAAGATACATCCGCTTGCTGTATGACATTGCCCTCTCTCAGAAGAGTAACGATGCCGCTTCCTTCATCATACTCCGCCCTGAATCCGTATAGTTCTTCTAACGGTTCCATCGGAATGTAGACAATATCTTCCGCAACCTCCGCAGCAATCGACAGCGTATACGGCTTCTGATTAATCATACCCGTCAGAGCATCCGTCTTGAGGCGCAGCACTTTGTCAAGCGTCGTCATCACCAGCGTACCGGTCTCCTGTTCATAATGTATAGGCTTGTCCGCAGCAAGAATCCCATCCAGCAGCGGCAGAGGAAGCAACACATTGCCGTTCTGGATTAATGCACCGTGCTTCTGCTCAACGCCCTGCATAATAATGGGATGCTCCGATGAATAACTGGGATCTATTTTTTCCTTGCTGGGAATGTATTTCATATAACCCAGCCATCCTATCGTAGCCAGTGCAACTGCGATAAATATAGCAAAGAATAAACCTAATCCGCCTCTTCTTCTCTGTCGCGACGGTCGATGATATACCGTTTCCAACTTTCTCTCCTCCCATGTCCAACCCGATATCTCTCCCTATAGCTCCGCTCCACATTCCCTAGTTTCACCCAATCTTCTTGGTGCTGAAAACCGTGTCTTTCTAACACGAACTATAAGCAAACAAAAACGTGCAGTGTAGCGCACAATCGCTTACCGGCACGTTCTTGAGCCATGCATATTCAAATACGCTTAATTGTCCTTGGTGTTGCAAGCGGCACAGACGCCATAAATCTCCATTCTATGTCCCTGAACGACAAAGCCCGTCTCGCGAGACGCCACTCTCTCCACCTCAAGCAATGGCGGATAGCCGAAGTCAACAATTTGCCCGCAGCCCTTGCATATCGCGTGATAATGATCGGACAAATCGGCGTCGAACCGACTGGAATCATCACCGTAAGTCAGCTCGCGAATCAAGCCCGCTTCCACAAATAGCCGCAAATTATTATATATTGTAGCAACACTCATGCTTGGATAAGCAGGTGAGAGCGCCTTATAAATCTCATCCGCTGTGGGATGCGACTTGGTATCCATTAAGTAGCTTAAGATGGCGTGCCGCTGCGGGGTCATGCGAACGCCATTCATCTTCAGTTGCTCCAAGGCCAAATGTACGTTGGCTGCCATTCCCCTCACGCCTTTCTTTAGAGTCATTATTATTATTGTACGTTCATCGTTCCGAATTTGTCAATGAAAGCGCCTTGCAAGTTCTCCCTTAACGGCAATAATGTTATGCTGTTAGTCGCGTTAATCTGAATCCTGTACGTCCCGTCTCCAATCATTCCCCGTACAGCTTTTCCGCTTTTTCTCAGAGGTAATTCCGAATTAATATTACCGAAAGTTACCGATCCGTACATCGTGTAATGGCCCTCCTCGGGAAGCATCAATACGATCTCTCCCACCGAGCTGTCCAGATCCCAATCTGCTCCCACGACTGAGCTTGTTACATGTATGCCGCCATTGAGTGTATCTGCTTTTATAGATGAAGCCGCATCAATAATCACAATGTCCCCATTCTTCGTCTCTGCCTCAATATCGCCTTGGATCATCGACAGCTCGATACTTCCGTTGGAGGAATTGGCATGTAACAGTCCACCACTTATATTACGCGCTTCGATAATGCCATTTTTCGTATTTAGCCTCGTTATCCCGCTGATGGATTTCGCTTCAATATCGCCATGTTTGCTCTGCACCGTCAATGAGCCTGTCAGATTGGATACTTCTACAAGGCCACTGTTGCTTTTAATGACCGCCCCGCTCTCCAAGACCACTCCTTCGAGGGATACAGACCCGTTTTCGGCTTGAATTTCAAGCTTTTTGATCCCTCTGGGCACGACCAACTGCATGTTTATTTTCGGTTTGCGGTTGCCGCTTGCGCCATAGGTTTTCCCTTCGCTTTGGAAGAGCACCTCCGCTCCCGTCGAAGTCTTCACAGTTGTGTGCTCGGCTACAGCATCCGCTTCCGCTTGATCAGATACGTCTATCCATACCGCGGTATGCAACTCGATGTCCCGTGCAGTACCGCTTCGTACGACAACATCTCCGTTATCGCTCTTTATTCTAATAATAGAGACACTTTCATTCGCAGGCACCTTCACGATAGGCCGCTCATAATGGAAGCCCCGTTCTTCGCCGTACTCCACGTATCCGTTCACATCAACATTGAACTGATGCAGTAGTTTGGCCGGATATCCGGCATACTGTGTAACAGAGTAAGCGACGACAGCAACCACCAGGGCCGCGGGTAGTCCTAAGGCGTCAATCCGCACCCTCTTGGAACGCCTCCGCCATATTGTACTGTATAGAATCATCTCTAACCCTAGCAATAAAAATAAAATCGGCCACCACTCCAACAGCTTGATGATGGCATTCCGGTCTTGCCACTGACCCCATAGTAGCAGTACGCCTACTATTGTCATAGTCAGCACTGCGGTAATGCGACCGAATGTGAACATCGGAAGAAAGACCCTCTTACTCCGAATCGCCAACCAGACGGCAGACAAAATGAGTAGCGGTCCAACACTCAGTTCCGCCAGTTCGTTCATCCACGGAATAAGCGCTGCTGGAGGTTTTAACAGGAACATTGCAAGCACTCCTATAACGAGCAGCATGACGCCATGCACCAGTGTAATCGCACGCTCTCCCTCATTATCGCCGGCTCGCCCCGACTCCTTGCACTGCAGAGCGTCAAACACGCTGTAGAAGTAGAAGCAAGGCAGCAACAGTCCCAAGTAAACGATAAATAGCAAATGCCTTCCGCCATCGGAGTAAGCAAGACGAAAAATTGCAGTAAAATTAAGAAACAAGCCCGACATGATGAGCAAGCCTTTCGCATAGTAGCCGTTATAGACATGCCCGAGTCCCGGCATCAGGAAAGCGAGTAGAGCGGTAAGCCAGCTTCTCTTGCCCTTGCCTTGCACAAGCTCTTTCACGCTATCCCTCCCCCTGATGTTTTTACTTGTCAATCGCCTGTATGCCTATTTTAGCAGCAAAAATGCAAAAACGCGATTCATTCGCAAAGGAATAAATCGCGTTCTATTGCCATTAGCCGTTCAGACGCTCTACGAGCATTTTGTTGATCAGTCCCGGATTGGCCTTGCCCTTCGTTTCTTTCATAATTTGGCCGACGAGGAAGCCAATCGCCTTCTGCTTTCCAGCTTTGAAGTCTTCTACGGACTGCGGGTTACGCTCGATAATGGTATCCACAATGCCAAGCAGAGCGCCCTCATCGCTAATTTGAACAAGACCTTGCTCCTCCACGATCTGTCCTGGCAGCTTGCCGCTCTCCAGCATAGCCTTGAACACCGTCTTGGCAATCTTGCCGCTAATCGTTCCCTTCTCCAGCAGCCCGATCATCTCGCCAAGTCCTTGTCCTGTCAGACTAACGTCAGACAGCTCCTTGCCGTTACCGTTCAAGTAAGCCAGCAGATCGCCCATAATCCAGTTCACAACCGCCTTGGCGTCCTTCGTATAGGAGAGGCTGTCTTCGAACAGGTCGGCAAGCCCCATGGAAGCCGTAATCACGTCCGCATCGTAGGAAGACAGTCCGTAATCCGCCTCATAGCGCGCCTTGCGCGCATCGGGAAGCTCCGGGATGCTCTTGCGCACCTCTTCCTTCCACTCTTGGCTAATATGAAGGCGAACCAGATCAGGGTCCGGGAAGTAGCGGTAATCATGTGCCTCTTCCTTGCCGCGCATGGAGAATGACTTGCCGACCGCATCGTCGTAACGTCTCGTCTCCTGTACGACCTCGCCGCCGCTGTCCAGAATTTCCGCTTGGCGGAATTGCTCATATTCCAATCCGCGCTGCACGCTGCGGAACGAGTTCATATTCTTCAGCTCAGCACGCGTACCGAACTCCTTCTGACCATAAGGACGCAAGCTGATGTTGGCGTCGCAGCGCAAGCTGCCTTGCTCCATCTTCACGTCGGATACATCGCAGTACTGCATGATAGCACGCAGCTTCTCGAGGTATGCCTTCGCTTCCTCAGGCGTACGGATATCCGGTTCCGATACGATCTCGATGAGTGGCGTTCCTACCCGGTTGAAGTCTACCAGCGAAGCATAGCCGCCGTCTACATGCGTTAGCTTGCCCGCATCTTCCTCCAGATGCACGCGGGTAATGCCGATCCGCTTCGTCTCCCCGTTCACTTCAATGTCAATCCAGCCATGCTCGCCAATGGGCTGATCATATTGCGAGATCTGATAAGCTTTCGGCGAATCGGGATAGAAGTAATTTTTTCGGTCGAACTTGCTTACGTCGGCAACCTGGCAGTTCAATGCCATGGAAGCTTTCATCGCGTATTCCACCGCTTGATGGTTAAGCACTGGCAGCACGCCGGGATGGCCCAGACATACCGGGCATGTATGAGTATTAGGCGGAGCGCCGAAAGCTGTGGAGCAGCCGCAGAAGATTTTGCTCTTCGTATGCAGCTCCACATGCACTTCCAATCCGACGACCGTCTCGTATTTATTCGCAACAGTCATTCTTATCGATCCTTTCGTATCCATTCGCTTATTATTACAGACTTGGACGCAGCTTGTGATGCTCCGTATTGGCTTCATAGGCATGAGCCGCGCGCAGCACCGTCGACTCCTGGAACGCCGGGCCGATAATTTGCAGCCCGATCGGCAATCCGTCCGCCATGCCGCACGGCACGCTAATAGCCGGAATGCCCGCAAGGCTGACAGGAATGGTACAAATATCGTTCAAGTACATCGTCAGCGGATTGTCCACCTGCTCCCCGATCCGGAATGCCGGAGTCGGTGCCGTCGGTCCCACGATTACGTCGTACTGCTTGAACACTTCATCGAAGTCGTTCTTAATCAGCGTACGAACCTTCTGCGCCTTCAAATAATACGCGTCGTAATAGCCGGAACTGAGTGAATACGTTCCCAGCATGATGCGGCGCTTCACTTCCGGTCCGAATCCCTGGCTGCGCGACTTGCGGTACAAGTCGATCAGATTGTCAGGATTATCCGCACGCACGCCATAGCGCACCCCGTCGAAGCGAGCCAGATTGGAGGAAGCTTCGGACGAGGCAAGCAGATAATACGCGGCAATGGCGTATTCCGTATGCGGCAGCGATACTTCCTCCCAGGTAGCGCCCATCGATTCGTATACGCGGAGCGCGTCCATAACGGCTTGCTTGACGCGAGGATCGATTCCTTCGCCCAGGTATTCCTTAGGCACACCAATGCGCAGCCCCTTCACGTCGCCGGACAAGGCGGAGGTGTAATCCGGAACATCCACATTCGCCGAAGTGGAATCGTTCTTGTCATAGCCTGCGATCGCCTGCAGCACGTAAGCGGCGTCCTCGACATTCTTCGTCAGCGGCCCGATGCTGTCGAGCGATGACGCGAAGGCGACAAGCCCGAACCGGGATACCAGTCCATAGGTTGGCTTCAAGCCGACGATGCCGCAATAAGCGGCTGGCTGCCGGATGGAGCCCCCTGTATCGGAGCCCAGCGAGAAGTAGACTTGTCCGGCTGCAACGGAGGCAGCGGAGCCGCCGCTGGAGCCGCCGGGCACATGATCCCGGTTCCATGGATTGCGCGTCGGGTGGAAGCTGGAATTCTCGTTGGAGCCGCCCATGGCGAATTCGTCCAGATTCAGCTTGCCGATTGTAATCGCTCCGGCTTCCTTCAGCTTGCGCGATGCGGTTGCATCATAGATGGGATCATAATTTTCAAGAAAGCGGCTGGCGCATGTCGTGCGAAGCCCTTCCGTTACGATATTGTCCTTGACGCCGGCAGGCAAGCCGAACAGGAGCCCCCGCTCCCCGCCCTTCGCCAACTGCTCGTCCATCCCGGTAGCTGTGGAACGGGCCTTCTCTTCGTTTAAAGTCAGGAACGCTCCTATCGCTTCCTCGGTTTCTTTAATTCTTGCATATGATGCGTCAACAAGCTCCGTCACGGAGAGTTGTCCATCCTTCAGCTTGTTATGTACATCCTGCAGGCGCAGATCAAACAGTGCCAACTGCAGTTCCTCCCTTCAAAAATAACCCTCTGTATTATTCCAGCACCGCCGGCACTTTAATTTGTCCGTCTTCTTCATCAGGCGCGTTCTGCAGCACCTTCTCAATCGGTAATGACGGCTTGACGACATCCTCGCGCATCACATTCGTGACGTTCAGCACATGGCTTGTCGGCTCCACATTGTCTGTATCCAGCTCATTCAGCTTCTCCGCGTATTTCAAGATCGCATTAAGCTGCCCGGTGAACTGCTCCTTCTCTGCGTCGGACAGCTCAAGACGCGCCAAATTCGCAACATGTTCGACATCCTTCAACGTTATGCTCATCAGAGTCTCCCCCTCTATACAGGTCATTCTTCCTATTATAGCCTACAATGATGGCGCTCAGCAACGCAGGACAAGCAGCGCAGCGAACAAAGAGGGACCAAGAGCGCAAGCGCTCTTCATCCCTCTTCAAATCCACGCCTTCAAATTCACCTGGCGAATGAAATCCTCCCGACTCGAAGGTTTCGTCTCGCCATCCTCCTCCGCCTCTTCCTTATCCCCGTTCATAATGCGGTAAAATAATTGCTCGTTATGGGTGGCTAGCGCATAATCGATAAGCGCTTCACGCTCAATCCTCTCCACTTCAAGCTCAACCAGCGTCTCTTCCAGCTCCACGTCTTCAGCGGGAACCAGAACGTTGCGATTGGCCTTCGGCACGCGTACAACATAGTTGAATACATTGTCGGCATTCCGGTCGTATGCGATAATATAGCCGTATTCGCCGATTGGCAGCTTCTGTTCGAATTGGTCAGCCACGATGACGACTTTGGCTCCAAGCTCTAGCATGAATTCAACTCCTATGTTCTCTTCTTTTGCTATAAATATATAACAATGCTTTCTATTATCCTACTAAAAATTGATTCTTGTGTCCATGAAGACGGAAAATTGCATTCCGCGACAAAAAAAGCCCCCTCCGAATGGAAAGGGGCCGTGAGCTAAGCATTTCTGTTGTCTTCGTTTGCAGCCGGAAGAGCGAACTGAGGGCTGTTCATCAGCAGCTTCGTCAGCTCCTCACCGTAATTCTCATCCTGATTCTCTTTCATAACCGAAATCTCGCGGTTCAGGCGTTCCATCTGCTTATCCAGACGATTGGCGGCGTCTGCTGCCTGCTTCAATTCCATCAGCAGACTGGTCGGGACGGACTGTGCGTATTTGTAGAAGATTTTGTGCTCGAGACTTGCCCAGAAATCCATTGCAATGGTTCGGACCTGGATTTCGACGCATACGTTTTCTTTGCCGTCGGACATAATAACTGGCACTTCCACGATCAGATGCAGACTGCGATAGCCGTTCGGCTTCGGATTTTTGATATAATCTTTTTCCTCTAGTATTGTCAGTTCGAACTGATTTTGCAACATATCTCGTATGCGATAAATATCGGGAATGAACGAACAAGTAATTCGCAAACCTGCAATATCTTTAATATTATTCTTAATGCTGTCCAATGAGATCGGAATGCCTTTTCGGCTAATCTTGCTCATCATGCTTTCCAGCGACTTCACACGGGACTTCGTATGCTCGATAGGATTGTAGTCATGCAAGAAGTGGAATTCTTCCTTCAGAATTTCAATCTTCGTCTCCAGCTCATTCAATGCGAACTGATACATCATCATGAACCGGGTGACTTCCGTCTTCAGCTTCTTGAATTGTTCCATCTGTAACTGGGTAACCGGTAAGTTATTCATACGTCTTCTCCTTCACGCTGAGAATCCAGCCTTACTCTCCTGACACTGAATTCTTCCATCATAGTATGAACGAAGACGCATTGCAAATTCACACTACTCAATGAGGATATACGTTCTGAAATTCTACGCCACATGGACCGCTGTCCATGTTCGCATCCACCTCGGCTACTGATCCGTCTGCATAATACAGCGGTCTGTAATATTGACCGATCTTCGTCGCCGAACTGTTGGCGTAGTGGCAGATGAATGCACGGCGGAAGCGGTCCTTCGTCTTATTCCGGTAGGAGCCGTGAATCAGGTTGCCGTTGAAGAAGAGCACATCTCCTCTTTCCATCACTGCAGGTACCGCTTTCTTGTCCTTGGGAGGCTTCACGAAGTGTGTCGTGAACGACTCCTTCGCATCCGCCAGGTCGGGACAGACAATGTCGTATTCATTCGTCTGCGGCACGACCAGCAGCCCGCCGTTCTCTTCATCAGCGGCATCGATCGCCGTCCAGGCCGCAATACAGTTGCCATCCTCCACCTTCAAGTAGAAGTTATCCTGATGCAGCGCCTGGCCTCTGGAGCCTGGAGGCTTGAAGTAGAACATGCTCTGCGCTGCGATTGCAGGTTCGCCGTATAAGTCCTCCAGAATGCGCATGACCGGCTTGTGAAGCATATATTTCATGGCGGTATCATTGAAGCGATGCGGATGCATGACGCGCGGATAACGCTTCAGGGGATCTCTCGTCTCACTATCCAGCTCCGGTTCAAAGTGCCCTGGAACGATTCGCTCACTTATCTCCTGAAATGTCGCGTCAATCTCCTCTAGCTGCTGCTTGGTGAACAACCCTTTCACAATAATATATCCCTGTTCCTCAAATGCACGCTTCTGTTCTTCTGTAAGTCCCATGAATTCTGCTGTCATTTTATAAACCTCCTATGCTTATTACACATGCTACATAAATTGACCTTCGCCGAAACGGTATGTTATTAGCATACTTACCAGATCTCATTGCGTGAAGCAACAATTCTGCTTATCTGTCACACTATTCTGCTATTGTTGCTTTCATAGCGGAAAGAGATCAGTTATAGTGGAGGGAACCAATCAAGAGGGAAACGCGAAATACTGACAGGAGGAGCACCTATTATGAAACATTCCTTGATCATTGCAGGTCACTTCCATGAAAAAGAGGATTATTTTGCCACTCGCGCCGCTGGAAGAGACGATTGGCTCATCGTATACACCGTTGAGGGTCACGGCGAATTTCATGTGCCCGGTGAATCGCTATTGTGCCAGGCCGGGGACGTGACCATACTAAGAGCCGGCACACCCCATCATTACGGAACATGCCGCGGGGAAGAGTGGCAGCTGCAATGGGCTCACTTTACTCCGTTACCGCAGCATCTGCCGCTGCTGCCATCTGGCAGTCTGACGAATCAGAAAGTGCCGGGCGATTCCGATCGACTCCGAATTCATCAAGCGTTCAACAGATTATTGGACGATTCCAGGAAGCGAGGCGGTTATTGGAATGAACTGTGCATGAATGCCTTGCAGGAGGTGCTGCTGCTGCTTGCGGAGCAGAGAAAGCAGCGATTGGACGGGAGAATCGCGGAGGTGATGCATACACTGGCTCAGCGGATGCATGAGCCCTTAAGCATTCCGGAGCTCGCGAAGCAAGTGGCGCTGTCTCCCTCTCGCCTCTCTCACCTGTTTAAAGAAAATACAGGGATGTCGATTATTGAATCGCTGAATACGATGCGAATTAGAGAAGCAGTACTGCTGATGGAGCATACCGATCTCAGTCTTGCCCAGATCGCCGACCGTGTCGGTTATCGCAATTACAATCACTTCGCGAGTCAATTTCAACAGCAGCTGGGGATGCCTCCCAGTGTTTACAAACAGAAGAGGGAGCGCTAGCGCCCCCTCTGGTTCTTTCCTTATAATTGTTCCAAAACGCCTTTACGGTCAGCGGAACGAATCTCCGCTTCGACGATATCCATCGTGTCGGCCACGCTCTCGGGAGAGCATACAACGACGGCTTCATTATTCTTCACAGCGTCTAGGAAGTAGCACAGCTCGCGGTAATAACCCGTATCTTCGGACAGCTCGGCTACGAAGCCTGCGTCTTCGTTCGGATTCACCTTCAACTGACCGTTCTCGAATACGAGATTGGCCCCTTCAAAGTTAACGCGATATACCATGGTGAAGCCAAAGTCGCCTTGCAGTGTCCAGTCTGACTGCGCATTGACGACCTTGCCGTCAGGATACACATAGTTGGTGGATACAATATCATAGGCGCCTTCTGTCAGCACGGTGCGCGCCAATGTGGATACCGCATCTGGCTTGCCGAACAACCAGTTGATCATATCCACATCATGTACATGCATATCCATCAGGTTGCCGCCGCTCTGGCTGCCATCTCTGTACCAGCCAAGCGGTGTCGAGCTGCCGCGGAAGAAGTAACCTGCCGTCACCGCTCCGTAGCGGCCGTCTTCGATGCAAGCCTTCAAGTACTCATAGGCCGGCCAGAAGCGCAGGCATTGTCCGATCATCAGCTTCTTGCCGGTCCGCTCCGACGTTTCCGCCATGCGGCGGGCGTCCTCTGCTGTTCTGGCCATCGGCTTCTCACAGAATACATGGATGCCGCTCTCCATCAGACGGATTGCAACATCCGCATGAAGAGGAGTCGGCAACGCAATATCCACGATATCGAATTGCTCGCTGGCAAGCATGGCGTCAATATTGTCGTAGAGGTTGTATGTGCTCAGATCATAGACATCGCGACCTGTATCCAGATTTGTCCATACTTTGCTGTTCTTTAATTCTTCGATGCGAATATCGCAGATAGCTGTCAGTTTGATGTTAGCGCCTTCCTTCATCAAGCGCTCGTAATTGTCCAGATGCATACGCCCCATGAACCCGAATCCGATAAGTCCTACTTTCAGCATGTGAGGTCACTCCTTCAGTTTTGTAGATATGGATCCATTGCTGACAGCAATGGTCGTCTTAGCGCTCCGTGCGGCCGAGGATAGCATCCATCGCACCGGAAGTGTTATAAATGATTTGATCTGTATACGTTTTGTAAGATGGAATCATCTCAGCCGTTACATAGTTGTCATAACCGATCTCCTTGAGCGCCGCTACAACTGCCGGGTAATCCACGTCGCCTGCCAGCAGATCGACGAAGCCGTGCAGCCCGCCCGCCTCGCGGCGATAGTCTTTGAAGTGCACACGCTTGATGCGCTCGCCAAGAATGCGAACCCAATGCTCAGGGTAGCCGGAGTACAGGACATTGCCTACGTCGAAGTACGCACCTACGCGGTCTGACTGATGAGCGTCAATGAACGAACGCATCTCCAGCGGCGACAGCAGGAACTTGTTCCAGACATTCTCGATCGCGATGGATACGCCGGCACTCTCGGCATGCGGAACCAGGCTTCCGATCGCTTCCAGGGCGCGATCATATGCGCGCTCGTAATCAATGACAGCAGCGCCAGGAATGAAATCAACGCCTACTGCGCCTGGTATGACAAGAATCGCATCTACGCCCAGCCCTTGCGCGACCTCAATTTGCTTCTTGCACACGTCGACAGCCTTCGCCCGTGTTGTCGCGTCATCGCTTGTCATTGGATAATCCCAGTAAAGACCAGTTGCAAGTGAAGTAAGGGCAATGCCGGATTCGTCAATCATGGCGCGAACAGCATTGATCTCCTTGTCCGTCGCATCCAGTCCCAGCTCGCCCGATGCGTTCAGGGACAGCTCAATCCCTTCGAAGCCGGCCTTCTCAGCCAGCTCGATGCACTGCTGGATCGTCTTACCTTCTCTGAATGACCAAATGTTAATGCCTTTCTTCATCATTATCGCCTCCTGAATAATGTGTAATTCGTATGCCGCGTGGGCATTATCATGATATCAGTTCGAATGTTCCAAAGCTGGATGGCACATGATAATTCACTGCACCTGTAGGACGCCAAGCTTGATATTCCCGGTTGCCTTCGGCATCTTCGTCGATCCGGTAGAAGTTCAACTTCCAGCGGGCGCCTTGCTTCAGCCCATCCTTGAAGGCAGATGCCGGGAAGCAGATCACATAACGCAACAGATCATCGGACTCTCGCTCCACCGTCGTGCGCAAGCCATCGCAATTCCATTCTAAGTCCAGCTTGGCGACGGAATTCGCTCCCGAATTCTCCACCCTCGCATCGAAGATTACGTTATGAGGACTGATCTGGAACTCCATATAACGCTTGCCGTCTCCCTCTTCGTCGATGAATACTTCCACGACGTCCTGCTCATAGAGGGGCTCGTCCCGCTGCGTATAATCCGAGACGACGTGGCGGTCCTGGCACAGAAAGGTTACATATAACCACTCCGGACTCCAGCAGGCCTTGACCTCCGTCCATTCCTTGGTCGCTGCGCCCGTTACCGTATCTGTCAGGATGATGGCGTCGCAGACGCTCCAATCTACAACCCTGTCTCTCTCGCCATCGCGAGACAGATAACTGGCAGGTTTGCAGCGATATCCGTTGCTTGACTCGCTTGCTATGACTATCGCCTCCTTCTTTCGGCATAATCTTTTTAACGTATTCCGTCATTATTGATAAGAGCGCAAAAGTAAGCGATAATAGTTTTATATTACCCTTTGTACGGTATGATTTTCTTTAGCGAGATAAGATATTATTTGCACAATTCAGTTGTATAGTTATGAAAAGATTGGAAGAGGGAGCTATAGGCCGACATGATCGAAACGGATCTGCAATTTCCAAAACAACGGCAAGCGCCATTCCGGGATTGGTCGCCCAGTATTCATTATGCCCAGTATCAAAGAATGCCCAAGGGCCCGCTTGCCGAACGGAGGATTTATGACTTCGAGCTGCTTTATGTATGCCAGGGGGAAGCAGTAACGATAATGCAAGGCAAAGAATATAAGCTGACAACGGGCCAGCTCATCTTCCTGCCATCCGGAGTGTGGCATCGGAATGAGGTGTTGACAGAACCCGATGCGCGCTTCCTCGGCATTCACTTCGACTTCTTCGACGAGCTGGATATTCAACGTGAATCCGATATCATCTCTGATGGAGATGAAGTAGAGTGGGAGCGATTCGCTACGGAAGCGGTATGCGACAGCTTCCCGCCACTCTCTCATCAGCCCGTCTACACGCCGACGCTGGATTGTGTTCAATTGATGGATCAGCTAGTCCATGAATTCACGATGCGTCCGTTAGGCTACGAGCTGGCCTGCAAAGCGATTATGTTGAACATCCTCACTCATCTGCTGCGCTTGCCGGTATCGCGAGCTCGCTCTTATTCGTCCCAACATGCTCAGAAGCTGAAGGAGATTATCGAGCAGATCGAGCAGCACCCTTCCACGCCGTGGTCCAACAAAATGATTGCCGATCAGATGAAGCTGAGCATTGATCATACGGCCAAGTTATTCAAGGAAATTGCGGGACTTCCTCCCAATGAATTCATCCATACGATCCGCCATCGCGAAGCTAGAAGACTGCTAAGAGAGACGGATATGTCCATCGAGCGGATCGGCGAGCAAGTGGGGTACTCCGGCATCCACTACTTCAGCCGACTGTTCCGGCGTCATGAAGGCATATCTGCAACAGAGTATCGGAAGCTGTCCAAAGTGTTATAACGCCATTGCAAGGGAGGTTCATGTATGCCGCGTTCCAGGCTTGTCTTTGTTGTTGTAATTGCTGTGGTGCTCGCCGTCGCCGTATTGACGCTCCAGCGCGACCGCGCGACCTTACCCGATAGCGGGGCTTCTCATCAATCCCTAAGAGAACATATGGACGTCTCTATCGCTTTTTGGGATATTGGGAACGCATTCGAACCGAAGGATGACGTCTTGCAACATGTGGAGCAGAAGTTCAACATAACGATTGATCCCGTTCAAATTACAATGTCCGACTATAATCAGAAGTTGCTCATGTGGGCGACGTCGAACAAGCTGCCGGATGTATTCGCACACTCCATCGCCAGCGATTCCCCTGGCATCTACGACGAATGGATCAAGCACGGACTAATCCGGCCGTTGCCGGAGGATCTGACGCCATATCCTCACGTGGACAACATTGCCCAAATCCCCGATATCCGTCTGCTTAAGAAGAACAACAAGCTGTACATGCTTCCCAGAATCGGCTATCCAACGAATAGACTATGGATGTTGGAGAGAGTCGTATTTGTCCGCAGGGACTGGATGAAAGACGCCTTAATTCGGGAGATCCGCAGTTTTCATGAGTTTTCCAACATGCTGATCACCTTCAGCAACCGAAGATCCAGCGATGCGAACCACGACACGGTCGGCTTGACGGCTGCCGGCATGGGCTTTCTGTCATGGGCGCTGAGCCCGACATTTCCCCAATTCGCGGCGGGACAGTGGGTGCTTGAGGATGCGCAATGGATTCCGTTCTACGCCTCGCGCAAGATGGACGATGTGGTGATCCAGCTACGACAACTATACAGGGAAGGCGCACTGGATCAGAATTTTTATTATATGAAGGAAGACGATGCGGTAACCAAGTTCGCCCAGGGGCTCGCCGGCGCGCTCGTCTACCGCGCCACTCCGAATAGCCTGCGAGAACTGGAGGACAGATGGAATCAATATCAGACGGATACGAACTTCCATGACGCAGTGGACATCCTTCATCTATGGCCCGACGAGGAGGGGAAGCGCCATTACTATGTTGCGCAGACGTATTGGTCGGAGAGCTTCTTCAACGCCCGATTAAGCGACGAGAAGATGAACCGCATCCTCAAGCTCTATGATTACTTGCTGTCACCGGAAGGACAACGGCTGACGAGCTACGGCCTGGAGGGCATCGATTATGAGATGGACGGCGATCGCATCGTCATCACCCGCCCGATCGACGAAGCGACGAATAGGCCTATGCCGTTGCACGATACTTATCCTTCCGTGCCCATTCTCCGTTCATTGGCTTCATGGGGGAAGGAAACGTACTTTCGGCTGAACGAATCCAACAAAATGAATCTCGGCGAGAATAATATACGGAAGAGCCTGGCCGAGATGGAATGGCAGTTCAAGCATGCGGTAGCAACACCCGCTTACCATAAGATCAATTCGCTGTCCACGCCAGCCAAAGATAAGATCAGCACACTCATCAATCCGCTGGAAGATTTGATCAAGGTGACGATTGGCGACGGCGATCCGCTGCAGCTATGGCACAGCTACTTGGAGCAGTACCGTAAGTTGGGCTTGAACGACGCCATCGCCGAGGTGAATGAAGCGTTGCGGCAGCGATGAGGCTGCGTTAAGGTTCGTAAGTGCTATAGGATTACCAGTCACATATTGCGAGGTGAAAAGCCACCCGATCAGTAAGCAGATCGGCACGCTCGGTCATGCGCAACTCGCCGTAAGCCGTCTTCGCTATCGGAGCCGGCAGTTCGGCGGCGATGACGCCGAAGTGCTTCACCATCACCTCCCGCACAGCTTCGTACTTCGGCGTAATGTCGCACCATTCTGTCAGCGGCGCGTCGTAATCATAGCTTGTAACTGTAGGATCTGCACAGCAGCGCTACCAACCTCGGTATAAGCTCATCATAATACGCGTCCACCTTGGCCAAGTATCGCGGATCGCTGCAGCGAAGCGCCATCTTTAAGCCGAGCAGCCAGCCCGGCAGGCCTGCGAATTCCCACTCCGCGCATATATACGGGTTTTCTGTGTCCACTCTTGGTGCACCGATGGCGAGCGAAGGCAACTACGCCCCCGCCACTCTCGGAATGGGCAGTGGCTCCTTGCCAAGCTCTGCCCAGATGTACTTCATGAGCAGCTCCATCTTGAGCGGCTGCGCCCCCGGTACATCCCATAGATTGCGAAGCTCGCCCGGATCTTCCTGAAGATCGAATATTTCGCCGTACGTTTGCCCGTAATACACTGTTATTTTGTATCGCTTGTCCACATATGTCTTCTGATGCACCTTCGTCGGCTGCATTCGGTATTCGCATATAATATGGTCTCTCGCTGCACTCGACTTCCCTTCCCATACTCCCCGCTGACTGACGCCGGACATTGCGCGCGGCACTCCCAGTCCTGCGAAGTCTAGGAAGGTCGGCGACAGGTCTACAAGAGACTGCATCGCAGCCTGCGTCTTCCCGGCAGCCACGCCGCCTGGATAACGGACGATGAACGGCAGCTTTAGTACGTCCTCATAGTGGAAGCCGCCCTTGTCATGCAGTCCGTGCTGCCCATAGAAGTGTCCGTGATCTGTCGTGAATACCACGATCGTATTGTCCGCCAGCCCTAATTCGTCCAGCTTGTCCAGGATAGAGCCGATATACTTGTCCATCATACTAACCATCCCGAAGTAGACGGCCATATTGCGGCGGGCTTCCTGCTCGCCGATGCCAATATGGGAATGATAGCCAACTGAACCAAATTCCGTCTCCTTGTAAGACGAGAAGTCGGGATTCTCCTCCTGCGTCAAGCGGAAGTGCGGCGGATTGGCATCATGCTCACCTTCCGCGACAGCAGGCAGCGTCAGCTTGTCGGGATCGTACATCGTATCCCACGGCTGAGGCACAAGATACGGATGGTGAGGATCGAAGAAGCTCGCCCACATCATGAAGCTCTCATCATTCTCTTTATACCCTTCCAAGAGCGCATTGCAGCGCTCCGCAATCCATGAGTTATAATGATATTCCTCCGGTATAGCCCATGTATACTTCTCGTCAGGCGCCATCGTGCCGGTCGGGGCGAGGAAGTAGTCGCGCCAGTTGGCGCAGCCCTTCTCTTCCATCCATAATGCATAATGCTGTCCGACATGGGCTTCATTTGTATGATTGCGCGCCAGCTCCACATGATCGAATCCGTAGAACGGCCCGTGAAATTCCTTCCAGAACGGCAAATCCTGCAGAAGCGGGTAGGCTTCCAGAGAAGTGACCTCCTCCGTGGACTTTAGCGGCTGGAAGTGAGCCTTGCCAACCAACGAAGTGCGATAGCCCGCCTCCTGCAGATGATCGCCGACCGTCTTGCATTCCTCAGACAGCTTGGAGCCGATCGAGAATGCGCCATGCTGGCTGGGATACAATCCCGTGATGATGGATGATCGGGACGGCGTACAGGTTGGATTCGGACAATAGGCTCTAGTGAATGTCGTTCCCTCGCGCACCAGCCTGTCCAGATTAGGCGTCTTAATCTCGCTATTGAAAGCGCCGATTGTATCCCAATGCTGCTGATCGCTCGTAATGAGCAGAATGTTCGGTTTCTTCTTGTTGTTCATCGCTTGATCTCCTCCCCTTTCCCAGTGAACGACTATCCTTTAATCGCGCCAGCTACGCCTTCCACAAAATACTTCTGAAGCGCAATAAACACCGCAATAATCGGGATGACGGAGATCGTGGCCGCGGCTGCTAGTCCTGTATTGTCGGAGGAATACTGACCGACGAACGAGGAAATGCCGACGCTGAGCGTACGCAGCTCCGGATTATTCAAGGTGAATACAAGCGGCGTCAGGAAGGAATTCCACGTCCACATAAATTGCATGACGATAGTTGTAGCCATAATCGGCTTGGACAGCGGCAGCATGACCGAGACGAACGTACGGAAGAAGCCGGCTCCGTCCATCTCCGCCGATTCCTCCAGATCCTTCGGCAATCCTGAGAAATGTGCGGTGAACAGAAGAATGAACAACACATGCGCACCGCCGGATTCCGCCAATATAACGCCCGGCATCGTGTTAATGAGGCCCAACTCCAGAATAATCTGATATAGCGGAATAATCGTAAAGCCCTTCGGAATGACCAGCGTAGCCGTAATAGCAAGCATGAACAGCTTCTTGCCCCAGAAATCGACGCGCCCGAGCGCATAGCCGGTCATGGCGCACAGCACAACGACGATAGACACGGTGCTGACCGTCAGCACGACGGAGTTCTGAAAGTATTGGGAGAAGTTCGCCACTTCCCAAGCTCGGGTGTAATTGCTGAGATCCAGCTTCTCCGGAATAATGGACAGTCCGTTGCGGAAGTACTCCGTATTGGACTTCAGCGACGAAGAAACCATCCATACGAACGGATAAATCCAGATGATGCCCAGCAGTACTAATACGATATGCGTTATCTTGCGTCCAATTGATGATGTCATCTCTTATGCCCTCCGATCATTGGATCGCTTCACAATCCAGCCTAACGTAATGGAAATGACGAATATGACCATGCCGAAGAAAATGCCCGCCGCAGATGCGTACCCGACCTCCGGCATCCCAGCGCTTGTGCCTGAGAATGCGTAACGGTAAATGTATAGATCCACCACTTCCGTCTCGAAGCCCGGTCCGCCTTCGGTCATGACCTTGACCAGATCGAAGACGTGGAGGGAATTGACGACGGACAGGAGCAGAATCACTGCGCCGATCGGCATAAGCAACGGAATCGTCACATGGCGGAAGGCTTGCCATTCGTTGGCTCCATCGATCTTAACCGCTTCATACAATTCGTTCGGGATGGACTGAAGCCCGGCCAGCCAATACACCATCTTCATGCCGAACAGCTTCCAGCTCCCGACGAATATAAGCGCCCACATCGCAAGGTCGCCGTTCTCCAGCCAACGGATCGGATCGCCGATCAAGCCGAATTTCATCAGCATGCCGTTCACCAGACCGTTATGGTTGGCGAATACGTTACGCATAACAGCGCCTACGACTGCTGTCGTCGTGACGACTGGCAAGAAGTAGAGCGTCCGGTAGAACGTTCGTCCCTTCATCTTCGCATTGTTCAGTATGATGGCCATAACAAGTGCGGTAGGCAGCATGATGCCGACTGTGCCGATCATGTAGAGAAAGCTGTTTTTGAAGGCATTCCAGAACAAGGGGTCTTGGGCTACCTCCTTCAAATTCTGCAAGCCGACGAACTTGTTCATCGGACCGATGCCGCTCCAATCGTATAAGGAATAAATATAGCTCATCATGATCGGATACAACGTAAATACCGCAAACATAATCAGTTGCGGCAATATAAATATATAGGCCCACATACGCCGCTTCATTGCCCGCTTGCTTATGCTTCCTGCGCCAATTGTGACAGCCTTGGACATCATTTCCACCTCTCCCTCTATAATGATGCGCCTATCCACCGGTCAGGGGATAGGCGCATGAGTACTGCATTTCCGCATTAATACTTGTCTGCTGTGTAGTCCTCTTCCATCTTCCAATCCTTGAATATCCAGCGATCCTTACTTGCGCCCTTCACGCTTCCAAGCGCCTCTTCGAAGAATGCAGCTTGTTCGGCCGCGTAATCATTGAAGTACTTCTCCAAATTCAATTCGCCGCCTGCGAGGTAAGCTTGCACCGTGTTGCCGACAGGCAATCTCGTCTTCTTGCCCAGGAACTCCGTCATCACCTTCGCTTCAATGGGATCGATAACCGCTGCGTTGGGCTGAATTTTGATCGTGGCATTGTTAATATCGATCAACTGCTTGAATTTCGGATGAATGTCTGCCGTCTCATTCAGCTCGGAGATTGGGGACAGGCCGATATGCTGCTCCAGAATCATCGTATAGAACTTGTCGGTTAAGTAGGTCAGCCATTGTGTCGCTTCCTCGGCATGCTTCGTCGTGCTTGCGATTGCAACGCCGTTCGAAGCGCCGCCGAATGTGCCGAAGTACGGCAGCTTGCCGGATTGCGAAGGCAGCATCGCCACACCCAGATTCAGATCAGGGAAGTCTTGAATGAGCGATCTCAGATGCCATTGCCCGTCCATGAAGAATGCGGCTCGGCCGTCTCCGAACGTAGCGAGCGCATCGGGCAGCCCGGAAATCATCACGTTGGGGTCGAGCAAATCTTCATCCTTCATCGACTTCATGAACTGTACCGCTTGCACCATCGGCTCAGGCGTAACCATGACGCCCTTGTCCCACAAGAAGTTCTTATCTTCAATGCCCGGCATGGAGATGCCGCCGCCTTCTACAGTCGTCGCCAAATGCGAGATCAGCTGCTCCACGAACCAGGCGCCCTTGAAGCCAGTCGTCAGCGGGAACGTGTTCCCATCGACAGCATCCTTGATCTGCTTGGACTGCTGAATCAGTTCGTCCCACGTGACCGGGGGCTTCTCCGGATCAAGTCCTGCCTGCTCCAGAATATCCTTGTTGTAGAACATAACCGCGGCAGTGGACTTGAATGAGCTGTCAGGCCATACGTAGATGTCGTCTCCGATGATTGTGGAGCCCTCTACCCATGTGCCTTCGTCGAAGCGATCGGCGAACGCCGGCTCGAACGGAATAGGCTGCACCACCTCAAGCTCCTTCATTTGCGTCAAGGACAGATTGGGATGGACCTGGAACATGTCAGGCATGCTCCGCCCGGAGATGGCCGCTTGAATAGCCGACATATACTGGTCGATGGGATATTGCGTCACCTCTACGGTGATGCCGTCCGTATTCTCCTTATTAAATTGCTCTGCAATAGACTTGTAGAAGTCGAACGTCTCTGGGGTTCTGATCCACATACTCAGCTTGACGGGCTCCTTCGAACTTCCTTCATTTAAAGCGCCTTCAATCGAGCCCCCTGTATTGTTTCCTTTGCCGCATCCCGCAAGCAAGGAAAGCGCCATTACTGCCGTCAACCCGAATGCTAACGTTTTCTTCATTTTGTTGACCCATCCTCTCTGTTAGTTGAACACGCTTTCATTCTATCGCTATTTCAGCAGATTCGTAATGTAGGGGCTTTTTGCATTTTAGTATGTTTTTTTTGCTTCCAATCTCTTTCGGTATTCCTGTGGGGTTTCCTGATAGTATTTTTTGAACACTTGCGTGAAATAACGGGAATCGAAATAACCCACTTGCTCGGCAATAAATGCGATCTTGTGGGTAGGATCCGCCAGCAGAACCACAGCCCGTTCCATACGCAGATCCGTCAGATGCTTAATATAGGTACTGCCATTGGCGGCCGAGAACTTCCGGCTGAAGGCAGCCGCATTCATGTTCACACGTTCTGCAGCCTCTTCCAGCGAAGCTTCGCGGATGTGAACCGCCATCCATTGCTTCACATGATGAAGCCAACTCACGCTGTCGCCTTGGATGGAGGAGGCGCTGTGCGCATCGTGCTGACGCCTCTCGGATACATTGGTGCGCAGCCTCTCCAGTACGGCGCTTAGCTCCTCTTCCTCCAATGGCTTCGTCAAGTAATCGAATGCGCCAAGTCGAAGCGCATTGCGCGCATATTCAAATTCCGGAAATCCGGAAATAAATACAATACATAAATCGCCGAAATCTTTGCGTATCTGCTCCAGCAGCTTGATTCCGTCCATTCCGGGCATCTTGATATCGGAAAAAACCACATCGACCTGGCTGCTTGACAGTTGTTCAATGGCTTCAATGCCGCTGGCTGCCTCCCAGACCACTTCGAATTCGGGATGGCGATTGATTCTTCTCGTCAAGCTGTTGCGAAATAAAGTCTCATCTTCAATGACACTGACATAAATCATGCGAACACTCCTGCTCTATGCTGTAATGAACGTAGTGTATCACATTTGACCGCTACCGCTCACATTCGTTATGATGATTGGCAACGACAGCCTAAGACATGAAGGAGTGCGGCCCGCTTGTATCAACCATCCTTATCCAGACGCATATTCATTACGAATATAATATTAGTTGCGGTGCCGCTGTTCATTATCGGAATTATCGGCTACTACGCCTATACCGGAGACTTGAAGAAGTCGACCGAGCAATATCAACATCAAATCTTAACCAAGCTGGAGCAGCAGACCGACGACTACTTCACGCAATTGGACAACATGCTTGTTACCTTATGGCTTCAGGGCAATGTGCAGCGGCTCAGCGATCTGCCGCCGGAGGAATGGAGGAACGAGACAGGGCTCATCTACGCCTTAAGTCGGTATATGACGAATCTGTTCAGCGCCAGAACCGGCAGCGAAGGCATCTTCCTGCTGACAACAAGCGGAGGCGTCTACCATGAGCTGACGAAGAGCTTCGTTAGGCGCGGCTATCCGTTCCAGGAGCAACCTTACTTCAAGGATAGCGAGCACCGGCGAAGAGCCTGGGTTAGCGGACCGGCCAAGCAGGATTACAGCGGAGGCTCGCTTGTCTTCTCCTTGAACCGCTCGCTGCTGCTGACGCCAGAGCTGAAGTGGCGGGGCGTCATTCGATATGATATCAATGCTGATGAAATCTATCGGCTGATTGAAGCAACCGAGCCTAGCGAGAACGGCTATTACGCCGTCGTCGACGAGGAGGGAAGAATCATCTATCATCCCAATCGAGACAAGATCGGAGAAGCGGCGAGCTTATTCTTCGACGAGCCGCTGCTGGCCATGAACGAAGGCCATATCATCGGCGACGTAGAGGGACGTAAGTCGCTGTCCACGATCGTCACCTCCGAAGTGACCGGCTGGCAGATGATCGGCATAGCGCCGTACGATCAATTAATGGCGGGTGCATATGCCGTGCGCAATCTGTTCGCAGGAGTCGCCTGCGCAACGCTGCTGCTAGGCGTTATTGTTATCGCACGCCTCAATCGATCACTGCTGGGGCCTCTTCATCGGCTGAATCATTCCATCAAGCGGCTAGGCGCCGGCAATATGTCTACCCAAGTGGAAGTGCCGCGTATCGTAGAGCTGCAAACGGTCACCGTGCAGTACAACGAGACGGTGCGGCGGTTGAAGCGGCTGCAGCAGGATCTGCTTACGACACAGCTCGCGCAGAAGGAAGCGCTCATCCGATATCAGGAAGCGGAAATCCGCCAGCGGGATGCGGAGCTGTCCCAGCTGCAAGCACAGATTAACCCGCACTTCCTGTACAATACGCTCTCCTCTATCGACAGCATGGCTGAGGAGCAAGGTGTCTCTTCCATCAACCAAGCGATCAAGCATCTGTCCCGCATGCTGCGCTACTCCGTATCCACTGGCCAGAAGCTAGTCTCATTGCGGGAGGAAATACAGCAGGCGCAGTCCTATGTCGCGCTGCAGCAGCTGCGGCACGGTCATCGGATCTCTGTCATTTGGGACATTGACCCGGCATGTGAGCGAGCGACGATCATCCGGCTGACACTGCAGCCACTGATTGAGAACGCCTATGAACACGGTCTGGAGCCCAGTCTGGAGGGCGGTACGATTCACGTATGTGCAAAGATAGCGAATTCGCAATTAGTGCTGGAGGTGAGCGATAACGGAGAAGGCATGGAAGAAGAGACGCTCCAGGAGTTGCAACGGTTTATCCGTTCACCTGCCTATTCCGAGACAATCGACGCTACCAAGATTAGGTTTTCGGGACTGAGGAACGTGATTAGAAGGCTTTTTCTAGCATACGGGGAGGATTGCGTGGCGGATATCGCTTCAAGCGAAGGAGAGGGAACGCGCATCGTCATTGCGCTCCCCCTCTCCTAGGCACATCCCCATGGGCTCAATCATATATTATCCTGACCTTATTTCATGGAAAGGCAGGAGGTCCCTATGAGCATGGCGCCCTTGAATGATGCTTCGCCGTCTATTCAGTACGCTTATCACATGGCCAACAATCCCGTATTTCAGAAGGATAGCCATAATTATTTCACCGGTGTCTCCGTCAACGAGCTGAACTCGGTGGGTAATGCGTCTTTGCTGGATATCTACATGACGGCGGGCAATGTGATCGAGCCGCATTACCATCAGAACGCTTCAGAGCTGGTATATGGCATTATCGGAACAGCCACGGTATCGCTGATCAACCCCTTCACCAAGCAGTTGCTTACCTTCAGAGTGCATCCCGGCTCCGTCGTCAATATTCCGCAAGGCTGGTGGCATTATATTATTGCGGAAAGCGCGCATACGCATATGCTGGCCATTTTCGACGCCCCCGTCCTTGAAATCATGAACGGCTCCGACATCTTGCGCCTGACGCCGCCAGACGTGCTGGCGCATACGTATGGTCTGAATGAAAACGCACTGAAGGAAGTACTCGCGCCGTTGCAATCGACTGTCACCATCGGTCCGCCGGAAGGTTGCATGCAGCGGCAAGAGCAGCCTGCTTCTTATCGGCAAGAAGAGGTCGGGCTTTCCGACTATGCGCCTGTCGGCGGGGTGGCCGTCGGCCACGATGTCGAGTATGGCCATCATCACCGGCCGCAGCACGTCCCGACGGCGGAGTATCCCTTCCATCCTATCCCGTTCCTATACCGGAGATGGGTCTGATTATCGGACAGCCTCAGCCGATCAGACCGCTGCGTTCCACACTTTCTACGAAGTAGCGCTGCGCGAACATATAGAGCAAGATGATCGGTACGATGAACAGCAGTTCGCCCGCATTTTTGACCAGATAGGCATACAGCGGATCGTTCAGTGAGAACGAGGCCCACATGACCGGAAGCTTCGTGGAAAGCACATCTGTAGAGGTAAGGAACAACGAGACGAAGTAGCTGTCATTCCACTGCCAGACGAAGGAGAACAGAATAACTGTAACGATCGCCGGTACAGCATTCGGCAGCATGATCCGGTAGAAGGAACGGAATACCGAGCACCCGTCGATGTAGGATGCTTCCTCCAGCTCGGTTGGAATACCTCTGAAGAACTGTCGGAATATGAAAATGAACAATCCGCTCTTAATGCCCATTCCCGTAATGGATTGCAGGATAAAAGGCCAGTAGCTATCCAGCAGATTGACCCCCTTCTCCCCCGTAAACAGACTAATCAGTCCGAATATGTCGAAGTAGCGGTAATTCAAATAAGTGGTAATCATAATGGTCTGGACCGGTACGATAATCGTGAAGACGACGCAGCCGAACAAGAAGCTGCTTCCCTTGAACTTCAGTCTGGCGAATGCGAAAGCAGCCAGCGCGCAGGAGAACACTTGCAGCAACGTCGTCATGCCAGCGATCGTGATGGAATGCAAGGCCGTCTTGGGATAATCCAGTGCCTGATAGGCGATTCGTAACGTCTCCAACGTAAAATGTTTCGGTATCCATAATACCGACGTATCATATACGTCCATACGATCCTTGAAGGAGACCGAGAACTTGAAAAAGAGCGGATACAAGATGACGAAGCAAAATCCGACGATCAATATCGTGCGCAGCGCAACCCAGCTCCAATGCTTCATCCATTGAAGTGGATAAAGCCTCTTGCCCCTAATGATCAAGCCTTCCGCGCGCGAAGTCATTGCCGGCTTCATAGGCGGCTTCCCTCCTTAATCGTAGTAGAATATTTTGCGGGATATGAGCGAGGTCGTGACAACGAGAATAACCGTGACGACCAAGAAGTATACCCATGCCATAGCCGCGCTGAGACTGAAATTCAAGCTTTGAAAAGCCGTGTCCCTGATCATCTCGCTAAGCTCATTGCGGCTATAGGCGTCTACAACTGTATACACGACATTCGTCAACAGAATGGGACTGATCATCGGCAGCGTAATTTTCCAGAAGGCTTCGTACCCGGTCGTCCCTTCAATCTTGGCGGCTTCGTACAGAGAAGGGGAGATGGATTGCAGCGCAGCCAGGAAAATGAGAATTTGCACGCCGGACGAGCTGATCACCTCATAAATCCGATCCACCGAGCCTGTAATATAATCCACAATGATGCTTGATACTCCCGATTCCAGCAACAGCCTCTGCAGCTCAAAGCTGGTGAAGGCGAAGCCGCCTTCATCCGAAACGCCCGTTACTGTAGATGCAATTGCAGTCATCTCGCTACTGCTCTCCAGAGACAATACCGGAGCGGCCAGCAGGACGGGTAGGAAGAAGATCGATCTTGCAAAGACACGGCCGCGAAACTTCTGATTGATTAAGGTGGCGACGAACAAACTGAATATCGTGATCGACGGCACATTAATGACGATGTCAGATATGGCTTCTACCAGCGTTCGATTGAAGGTGGGGTGAGACAGGAACAGCTCCCTGTAGAAGCCGAAGCCTTGAAAGTCAGTGTCGAAGCCATTCTTACCCAGCTTCAAGTCGTTCATGCTGTAAATAAACGATTGTATAAGCGGCACGAGGAACAGGAAAATAAACCCAAGAAACCAAGGTGTTACGAAGAGTAGACCCAAAGCGGCCTTCTTATGTCTTAGAGGCAAATTGCCCAGCTTCATGGTCCATCACCGCCTATCACTCGATAGTCCTTGCCCGCTATCGTCATGCCTTCTACACTGACAGGGGCTTCATTGTAATTCACTACGATCGATAACCCTTCCTCGTAAGTTGTCATATAGACATTCTCGGCCAGCTTCCGATGATCCGCAATCGTCTGATGACGCACCTGCTTCAGGATGCGATTGCTCTCCTCGTACAACTGAACAGCTTCGTCTAGCCAATGAGAGTAATCGGAGGCGTACATCGCATTCAGCTTCGTATCGCGAATCGCGGAGGGATTGTCGTGCATCCATTGATAATAGAGGAGCGATCCCGTCTCCAGCGTCTGCAGCAGCGCACTGCGGGCATCTTGATCATACCCGTGATTAAGAGGCATACCGGCCAGATCAACGTAACCATGCAGCACGATGGAATAGAATGGCACCTCTTCATACGCTATATTGAACTTGCTGCTGGAGAGCGGTGCGTTCACGATCGTATCCGCATAAGGGATGGCATAAGCATTGCCCCCATCCACCATCACACCGTTCACTTCTCCCGCAATCCGCTTCATGCTGTCAGCCACTGCCGTCATGGCATCCTGGCGATCCGTCGTCGCGCCCCCCGCGTCCACTTCGCTATACAGATCATGGCCCAGATCGCGCAGTGACAGGCCGTTGCTTCCGTAGGAGGCGTAATCCTTCAGGAAGTCGTTCACCACTCCCGGCAGCTTGCGAGGAGACAGCAGATAATGCTCCCTGCCTTCGGGATTCGTTGTAACGGGATCCCGGACGAAGCTGCGTATCGCCTTCCGGTTCAGGAAGCGGGTCGCATCCCGCGACGGTCGGAAGCCGTCCCCCCTGTCATACACGCGCAGAAATGCCACGTCGGGATATAACGCCACATGGCGGTCCTCCGCATATTCCAGCAGCCGTCGGAAGCCCGATCTCCCCCCCAGCTCGGAATCCAGCCTGATCGCTCTCGGCAGTGTATGGCGGTATCCTTCGTTGAACCATCCGGCATACTTCAGTTGAATATTGTACACCCCTGCACGCTGCAGCTGATCCAGAATATCTATGGCCTCTGTATATGTCGTCATCGGCTCCACCGCATCGTAAGGAATGCCCAGGAATGTATCACGCACCGACACCGCTCCGATCAACTCTAGCACGAACGGCATATCCGTCCCCCCCTGCACACGCTCTAGCTGGAAGCGATCGATCAGCTCCTGACGGTAAGCAGCCGCCATGCCGACATAATTGGCATCCTTCCCCGTCAAGAAGCGGTAGGAGATACCAATACCGTCATCGTATAGCTCGGAGAACTTCGGCACGCGCCTCGTCATGGATCCTGCACGGAACTCCACCGGCTCCATCTCCCTTACCCTGAACGATGCGCCGATCCGATTGTAGCTATTCAGCTTGCCGCTCGTGTCCGCTGTAATCACCGCTTGAGCGTCGCCTTGCCCGATGATCGCGAGCATCGCATGCTCGCCCCTCTTCATGCCGAAGACAGGCAATCTGGAGACGGCGACAATCTGAAGCACGGCACCTTCATCCTGCTTCGTAGTGCTATCCCTTCCGTATAGAGGCACCTCATACGCACGCGCTCCCTTGTTCGTGTCGTTCAAGCCGATTAGCGCACCGGAGCCGTCCGGTACAAGCATATATCCCTCCTCCTCCATGCCCGCAGCTGCGAAGAACGGCAGCAGTTGAATCTGATGGAGCGGGAATGCTTCCGTATCTGTCACAGCTTTCGTATCGACGGCAACGAACAGACTGCTGCCGCGCAATTCGTAACGGATCGGAATGGTGAAGCGGGGAGCAAGTTCCTCGCGCTCCGGATCATCAGCGGCGGCAGCGTTATCCTGCTTCGCTTCTTCCGCCGTGTAGCCGATGCTTTCCAGCAACGCGACCACATCCTTCACGATGTAGTCCTGCATGTCCTTCCGCTCATACTGCTCCTTCTCTTCATTGAAGAAGAAGCGGGTACGCAGCCGATTCCTCGCTTGCTCGTCCTGAATTCGGCCCAGAATCCGCTCTTCGAACCGCTCCTTGGACACCACCTTCGGAATCGCGCTCAACCCCTTCTCGGAGCTGCCTATCTCATAGATGATCGTAAGAATTCCTTCTTCCTGAACGACCTCGAACTGGTTCTTCTGCACACTCTCGACAGCGTTGTTCATATAAGACAAATGCCCTCGGTCGTTGTAATAGGACACGATGAGCTGCGAGTCCAGATCCGTCCTGTTCACTGCCGTGGCGATATCGTCCTTGTCGCGGTCCAACGGATTCGTCGCCCAATCCCGTCCGGTAGCCTTCTCCCGGACGACGACCTCCGTCGTCCCGGGATGGAACAGCAGCAGCAAATGCTCATTCTCTGCCGCCGCCTGAAAGCCGGGAGGAATGGGGGATGCTGCGGAAGCCGCATTAGCCAACAGCACTTGCTGAGCAACTGCGGCGACCGGTGCTGCATCCTGTCCGGCTCCCGGCTTCTGCCCGGCGATATATTCGACCTTCTGCCCGACATGCTCGGATACGGCCGGCACGCCGCCGTTGTCCGCGGCGCCGCTCAGCAGCGCCGTACCTCCCAGGCATACGCTAGCGAGACAAGCCGCCATGATGTACAAGCGCTTCTTCCTTCCTCTCATGTCAGCACCTCCTAAGCTCTAGCCGATATTTCGGTAAACAGGGATATGACGAACGCAATCATCTGCTGCAGCAGACTGAAGCACAGAATGCCTATGAATACGATGAACAGCATCACGACAACGGTCAGCAGCAGCGTGGTGATCGTCTTCATAATGGAATATTGGTGAACCGTCATCATGCCGACGAACAGCAGCCACAGGAACCAGATCACCGCGATCGTCTCGAACAGGTAGTAGAAGGCGGCTTCCTCGCGCGTAATGATATTGCTGAACAGAATCTGCGGCAAGTAGAGCGCCACAAGCGGAAGCATGGCGTAACCGACAGCCATGACGATCTCGTGGAATTTCCCCTCGCCGTCCATTAGCGTCGTCAGCGACCAGTTCGCTACACAGAATAGCAGGAACGGAAGCACAATGTAGATCAACTCATCCACGCTGTTCAATTCGCTCAGCTTATTGTAATTGACAATAAACCCGGAATACTGCCGCTTCATCACCATCGTGACGACGAGGGCCAGGACAATAGACAAGGCAATGGTTAACCGTCCCTTCCCCTCGTACTTCAGCTCCCAGAACCCGTTGAACGGACGGAACAGCGTGTAGAATGGAACGCGCATTACGCGTGTCTCCACGAAGTAAGCGTGCTTCCGCCTCCGCACCCAATAGATGCGGGCTGCGACCGTGAGCACGGCGCCAGTGATGAGTAGGGTCATGATTGTGTCGAAGTGATTCCACATATATTCCTTGCGGTACCGCTTGAACGCCTCGGAATAGTATTGGCGATTATTCCCATTCTGAAAGTACGCCATCGCCAGTCGATTCTCGTCCTGCTTCAAGAGCGCCTTGCCCATACCGATATACGCAATGTCGAAGTTGGCATTCATCTGCAGCACTTCATTCCATGCCTTCGCCGCATCATCCGCCCGTCCCGCATCATGCGACTTGACGGCTTCCCTTATATAGCTGCCATATCGTGTCGGCGCGAACAGCGTCAGCCGGTTCATCTCGTTGTCCAGCACCGCCAGTCGGTCGCCGACCATCTCAATGGCGACCGGCTTCTGGAAGTTGTTCCACTGCGTGCCGATCCCTCCCAACTGATAGAGCAGATTGCCGTCCCTGTCATAAGTGAAGATCCGGTTACGGGTAGAATCCAGGCCGCTGTACATACCGCTGACATCCGATACGACGTCAATGAATCGAGAACTGCCCGTATTCATAAGCCCCACGTCTTCGCCGGCAGCCGCCTCGACGTGGATGACGTCAACATCCCCAATGGGCGGAAAGTAGCCCTCACGGCGCAGAATATCCTCGCCGCTGGGATTGAAGCGCTTGATCGGCGCATTGGAATTGGCTTCTGAGGAGACGGCATAAATAAATCCGCGCTCATCCAGATCGATATTGCTGAATTCAATCGGGAGGAACAGCTCCATCTGCTCCGCTTGCTCCTTCGTCGACAGCCGCTTCCACAGCAGATCAGCAGGGCTGAAGCGAACCTTGTTCGTGCCGACATAGCCCTTGAAGCCGCCGAAGCTATCGAGCTCCATAATGCCCTCGTATGCCCCTTGGGCTACAACATACATGCGATTCGCCTTGTCGACCTGAAGCTTGAGCGGAAAGTATTGAAAGTTCTCCGGCAAAATGCTGGAATCCGGCGACTCGAATATCCCGATAAGTGATCCATCATGCGCAAGCTGCACAATCCGGTTATGATGTGTATCCGCAATAAAGATATCGTTATTGTCATCGACGAAAACGCCGTATGGCTTGTTGAAACTATCGTTCTCTCCATTGTGAAGAAATCCGTCAATCGTCCGAATCAGATTGCCGTACTCATCCAGACAGACGATGCGATTGTTGCCCGAATCGGCAATGTAGATGCGACGATCCGTCGCCACGAATACATCCTGGGGCGTATTGAAGTGGCCGATGCCAAGCTCCGTGCCGTACACATGCTTCTCCGCTCGGTAAGGATAAGGCGCAGGCTCGGCGTCTCCCCAATACGAATAGTTGTAGCTATAATCCGGAAGCGCGTGGCCCGGCGCGGCGAAGCCGACGATGCCGCACAGTGTCAGCAAGAGACCTACCGTACGCTTTATAACTGCCACCTGGCTCCCCCCTTTCTTCACTATTCCTTCAGTCCGGAAGACGACATCGTCTGAATGACACTCTTCTGCGTGAAGAGGAAGATCGTCACCGGAACAAGCATCATGATAAGCGCCGCG
This sequence comes from Paenibacillus chungangensis, assembly GCF_042675905.1. Classification (NCBI taxonomy): domain Bacteria; kingdom Bacillati; phylum Bacillota; class Bacilli; order Caryophanales; family Paenibacillaceae; genus Paenibacillus; species Paenibacillus chungangensis. The sequence goes on from NZ_JBHTJZ010000022.1 coordinate 33,864, forward strand.
GCGGCTAGTGGCCCAGATCGCATGAACCCGCCGGACAGAATCTGGCTGAACGCATAGTCCATCGTCTTCAGCTGCTCACTGTATACGAAGGCCGCTCCCTGACTGCCGCTGCCCGTTCCCCATAACCCCTTGAAGGAAAAGATGATAAGCGTCAGCCAAGCAGGTCTGACCATGGGCATAATAATCGTCCAGAAAATCCGGTATTCACTTGCCCCGTCGATCTTAGCCGCTTCAATGACCGCATCCGGAATGCCCTCCATGAACTGCTTCATCAGGAACAGCCCCAACGACGTGGCGAAGGCGGGGAAGATAAGCGCACCATAAGAGTCCAGCAGCCCCACCCATGTGATAGTCAAATAGTTCGGAATCTCCGTAATCTGGGGAGCGAACATAAGCGACAGCACGACAACAGTGAACAGCAGCTTATTGCCCGGCAGCCTCAGCTTGGCAAGTGGATAGGCCGCCATCGAAGCAAGCACGACATGGCCGGCCGTCCCCGTCACCGCCACGAATATCGTATTGAACACATAGCGGGACAGTGGCACCCACGAATTGGAGAAGATGAGCGACAAATCGTAGAAGTTGTCCAGCGTTGGCGAGCGGACAAAGAAGGTCGGCGGGAACAGAAACAACTCGTCTAACGGCTTAAGCGCCGTGCTGATCATGAAGACGAAGGGAATGGCCATAAAGGCCCCCGCGCCGCTCAGTATTAGAAACAAGATGAAATCCATGCTAAACGAGCGGTTCAGCTTCTTCCTTCTGCGCAGCCGAAGTACAACGTTCATCCTAATCGCCCACCTTCCGCAGCAATTTCTGCACAATCAGATTGGAGCCCAGCATCATCACGAATAGCACGGTGGCGATTGCGCTGGCATAGCCCATCTCGAAGCGTATGGATCCGAAATCTTTCAAGTGGGTGACGATCGTATGACCGGCATACTGTGGGCTCGGAAAACCCACCATGGAAGTGGCGACATCCGCTACTGCAAAGGAAGAAGTAATCTGCATAACGGCTCCGAACATTAGCATCGGGCGCATCGAGGGCAGCGTAATGAACCACAACTCTTGCCACCGATTGCGGATTCCGTCAATCGCTCCAGCCTCGATAAGCGTCGCGTCCAACCCCTGCAACCCCGCTATAAAGGCGAGAAAGGCCGTGCCCAGGCTTAGCCACAGCTGGACAAGCATGACGATCGCAAGCATATACTTGGGGTCCTGCAGCCACTGGACGGGTTCCAAGATGAACCCCCACTTCATGAGAAAGGCGTTGACATAGCCGAAGGAATCGCCTGAGAAGGCCACCTGCCATATCAGATAAGCGTTGCCGGATATGGACGGTGCATAGAACAATAACGTCACGACCGCACGAATGCCCGGAGACAGCTCATTAATGAGCCAAGCCAGGAAGAAGCAAGCGATATAGCTGACGGGGCCCGTAATCGCTGCGAACAGCAGCGTATTTTTCAAGGCGATCAGGAACACTTCATCCTTGACGAACAGATTGGCGTAATTGTCCCATCCGATCCATACCGGCGCTTCCAGCACATTGAAATAAGTGAAGCTGAGTCCGAACGCCATTAGAACAGGAAAGGCGGTAAATACGAAAAACAAGATGAAATATGGAGCCATTAGGATGTATCCCTGCCTCTGCCTCTTCACCTCGCCGCGCAGCAGAACCAGTCTGCTGCGCAACGTGGCGAGTCGACTTGCAGGCACTTCATTGTCTCTTACAGCGACACCGGCAAGATTCTCGTTCCCCATTGAGAGCCCCTCCCTCTTCGAAGATTTCTTCCCCCGTTACTCAATCGGCAAGCCGAATTCCTTACGCTTCTTCATAATTTCATCGTTGATATAACGGGTATAAAGGTCGATAGCCTCGCGCGGATCTTCATTGGAGATGACGACGCTGCGGAATGCGTTGTCCAGATGCCGCCCCGTGAAGTAGCCTCCCGCTACCTCCGGTATGCCCCGAGCCCACTCCCATTGCTCCATCAGCGTATTGTAGTCCTTCACCTGCCACGGAATGCGGGCGACGGCCTCTATCGTCGCGGCGGCATTACGGCCAGCCGGTCCGAACAGACCTTCCAGCTCCAGACTGAACTTAGCTTGAACCTCGGCGCTAGTCCACCAGTCCAGGAAAGCCCAAGACGCTTCCTTCTGCTTGCTGTCACTTAGCATGACCGCAGCAGCGCCCGATGAAGGCACGTCCCTTCGGATCGTGCCATCGGATTGCCGCGTGCCAGGCACCGGTACGAAATCCCATAACCCCTTCAACTCCGGCGCTGCGATGGTAATAATGTTGAACCTCTCGTAATCATCTATGCCGATCGGCATCTCGCCACTGCGGAATCGGTTCGTAAAGTCCGTCGCTAGCGGAAGCTTATAGGTGGTATATAGCTCCGTCCATTCCATGAACGTCTTGATCGCTATCTCCGTATCTAGCGCGCTCCGCATGCCGTCGTCGCGATACAGCTCCCCGTCGTTCTGGAACAGCATCATGCCGAAGGCAGGATTGACGGGCAGCGTGGCATTGTCCTGTACGTTGGAGCCCAGCTTGATCAAGATCTGGATCGGGAAGCCGAACAGCAGGTTCTGCTTCTGAAGCTCCGGAATCATCTGGAATACGTCATCCCAGGTATCCGGCACTTGCAGATTCAATTCCTCCAGAATATCTTTCCGGTAGAACAACACCGGGAACGATTGCCGAACGGGCAGACCATACGTCCCCCCGTTGAACGCATAAGGCACGATCGCACTTTCATGAAAGCGCGACTTCACCTCTTGAAATTCCGGGAACCTCGACAGATCCTCTACGCCGCCGCGCAGGGCATAATTGACCGGCTTGTCGTCCGGCAGAGCGAATGAAACATCCGGTCCGCGGCCGGCAAGCATCGCTTGAAGCAGCACCGGCTCGTTCACCACTTGAATATCCACGCTAATTCCCGTATTCGGCGTGAATGATTCATCGATCAACCGCTTTACGATCTTGGCCTGATCCAGTCCCTGCGTCATCCATAGCGTAATTTTCTTGTCGCCTTCCTTCGCAGCAGACAATTGATTGAAGTCGGTGACGAATGACAAGAAGAAAGCTCCCGCACTGTGCTTCATCCGCTCCCATAACGTCGCTCGAGCCTCCGGCATGCTGCGATCGGGAGAGGCAACGACGAGATAGTCCACCGACAACGGCATATAATTGATGGAATAGATCCAATCACCCAGCGAGCTTGTATTCGATTTGAATGTCTCTAACCGGCGAGCGATCGTATCGGGATGCTCCGCCATATCTCGAAGCTGATAGAGGAGTCGCTTCAAGGTAGCCGTACGGTCGCTGTCACCGCCGGCGATCAGCTCCACTTGCTGAATAACGGAATCCAGCACGCTCGCCTGCTCTTCCAGCACGTTCACCAGCTCCGGTATTTTCTCATCCAGCTGGTAATCGCGGTACTCATCGGGAACCGTACCCGTGACCATAATAATTCGACGATAGAGCCGGTTCAGCTCCAGCACGCTGGACTCCACCGTTCTTAGCAGCAGCGCCATATCGCCAAGCGTGACTTCAAGCTTGATCTCATGCCGTCCCTTGCTCAGATAGAACTTGTAGGCACCGTCTTCGTCGCCGAGCCGATTCATACTCCAATTGCTGGAGAAGGGGAAAGCGAGGCTGTCCATTTCCCGGAACGGCAGCTTGCCGTCAATATACAACCGCCGATAGGAAATCATGCCTCTCTGAAAACTTTGCAAATATTTGATGCCAATATGATAGAGTCCGTCTTCCGGAACTTCGATCTCCCAAGTCAGCCATTGTCCGGCTTCTGACCAATTGTAGCCGCCAATCGTGTTTAACCGGATTTGGGACATATGGTAAGGCTCTGTTGCGGGGCTGCTACGATCCATCATAGGATAGATGACCTGACTCGACTTCAGTTCAGCGTCTTCCCCCTGCACTTTGATGAACACATCCAATGCGTCCTTATAGCCGTTCCCTTCATAGCTTGCCGCTACCGAACTATACTCTTCCGCTTCTTCCCATTGCTTCAGCACAATATAATCGATCAACAGCCCTTCTCTTGCGGATACTAGCGATATTACATTGGTACCTTCACGGAAGTAGAAGAGATACGGGGTATTATGCCTGCCGTCGGAGCTCTGCAAGAACGTTTCCTGCCAGATGGGGGTTTCCTTCTGACTGAGATGCATATCGTTGCCCCGGTCGTCCCGCTGCATCTCCCCGTCACTTGCCCATACTCTGCGGAAGGTGAGATTGCGGCTCTCCATGAAGGGTGTTTTCCCATTAATGAGCAGCTCTCGATCAATATCCGCACCTTTACCGGCAACGGGGAAATAGCGAATCGCGATTCCGTACAGCCCTTCTTCTTTCACTTCAACTGTCCAAGTCATGGAGCCCGTCTCGCCTGTCTCCACCACTCCCCCGCTTGCCCCGTCCATATACGGGACGATTCGCGGCTGCATCGCTTCCGAACCGGAGAAGTCCTCGCCTTGCAGCATGATCTCCCGATTCGGTCTTGGCATACCCTTGTATTGACGCAAGTAATGGTCATAGCCGCCCTTGACATAATTGCCCAAGCTGCCCGCTTCCGCCTCCCTTGCCGCAGATGCATAGACTTCCTTGTCAGACTCCCCTCTGGTATGGGGGGACTGGGTTAGGAGGCTAGCGCTGCACATGGCCGCCAGCAATATGATTTTCATTCCTTTGAACGTCTTCTTCCCGCTCCCCATCGTACACCCCTTTCCCGCTTATGAGAGACACCCCAACCGCCGGACTGTTGCAGCCGATTGGGGTGCCTGCCGAATACCTATTGTTCATCCGCTTACTTTTTCAAGGTAACGTCGATCGCTGCTTGCGCCAGCGGCTTGATTCTGGCCATTTCGCTTGCCGGCGTGCCGTTGCCGGACGTGATATTATTGATCGCTTCATTAAAGTAGTTCGCCAATCCTTCATATGCGTAAAATTGCAGCACGGTTCCGTTCCCCAACATTTTACGCAGCGTATTCAAGCCTTCCTGATTTCTGAAGTTGGCCTCCTCTGCGCGAATTACCGCATCTTTGCTCTTGACCTGATCACGCTCGTACAGTTCTTTCCATACAGCCATTACTTCCTTCGGATTCTCCACATCGCTCATCAGATGCCACATATTGATTGGCGTCGGCACGACGTAGTTATCCGCATTGGGGCCTTTCGGGAAGAAGACGTAGCTCCAGTCGTCCGCCATGTTCTTATTGAAGTCGAATGCCGCCCAGCGATAGTTGGGATAGAACAGCGCTGTTCCTTCCGGCCAGCTTCCGCCGACTACCTTGTGCACGTTATACAGATCGGATACGAACTGCAGCGCCTCCATCGCTTCCGGATTGTCGAATGTAATCTGGTCATCCTTGGTCACATAAGCATTATTAGAGTAAATAAGCGGAATCGCTAAGTCGGAAGGAGTCGACGGCGGCACCACGCCGAACGTGCCGTCCTTTGTGACCGCCTTGGCCATCTCCAGGAACTTATCCCACGTCCACTCTCCGCGTTCCTGCAGCTCATACGGATCTTCCAGTCCGTTCCGTTGAATGAGCGTCTTATTATAATAGAACCCGTGGCCATTATTGTCCTTGTCGGTGAAGCTGTACTGCTTGCCATTGTATTTGCCGTAATTGAGCATAATCTGATTCCAATTGGGGTCATTCATATCTACCAGATCGTCGATCGGCTGAATATAACCCTCGCTCACCATTTTCGGAATCGACCATTCCAGCGGAATCATAATAATATCGGCGAACGGCTGGCCTGCTACGGACGTCGTAATAATCCGGGATTGAATTTCTCCGAACGGCACCGTCACATATTCAATCTTTACGTTGAACTTCTCTTCTGCTTTGCGTTGCAGCTCCTTCTCTTCCTCCGACAAGTAGTTTTCCATTCCCCACCACTGGCCGATCCGAATCGTTCTGCCCTTTAAGTCGATTACTTCATTCTCGGGAGCTTTGGATGGAGGGGCTTCGGTCGCTTTAGGAGCTTCCGTCGCTTTGGGAGCTTCTGTCGCCTTAGACACTTCCTCATTGTTATTGCTACCAGACGATTCTCCGGACGAGCAGCCCGCGAATAGGAATACCATCACCAGGACAAGTAATAGCGACAACCATTTTGCTTTCATGACTCTTCCCCCTGTATCATCGATTTTAATGAAGCGCTTTCAATTGTTGTACGATTCATTGTAAATGAAGCCGCAGACGATTGGTATATATGGAATTGCATACTTATTGTACATAAAAAGCCCCTATCGCTAGGGGCAGGCCAATCAACAACTAAATATTGTACATAAGGCCTTCAAAGCATCTCCATACGAAATTGCGAAGGCGTCTTGCCAATGATCTTCTTGAATATCTTCGTGAAATAGAAATAGTCCGCATAGCCTGCCTTCTCCGCGATCTCTCCCACCATCAGTTCAGTATCCGCCAACAGCTCGCAAGCATAGCCGATCCGAAGCTTGGCGATATAGGAAGTGAACGTCTCTCCCACCTCCTTCTTGAACAGCTGGCTAATATAGCTGGGACTGGTGTAAAACATGCGGGACAAACTCTGTATCGACAATTCTTCCAGGAAATGCCAATTGACATAGTGCAGGATGTTCCGGAATGTCTCATTGCCTGACTCCGCCGAACTATATTCGGGCGCTTCTAGAATATTCTTGCTGACGAATTGTCTCAGTTCCTGAAGCATCTCACCGGCATTCCCGTAATGACTGAGCAGCAGATCATGGCTGTACAGCATATTGTCAGCGGCATCCGCCCTGTAGCGGTACATGAACGAATATACAATATTGTACAGTTGAAGTGCGTGCTGAACGGTGTAGCGGTGTTCGCGGAATTGTAGCGCAAGCGCATCGAACGTCCGGCCTGCGGCTGCTACGTCGGCGCTTCGTATTGCCTGATCCAGTTGCTTCAAGCTTTCCTTGAACGATTCGTAAGGCGATGCCGCATGTTGACGGTATACGGCTGACCGGCCCGTCATAAAGTAGCCGTCCGACAGATGGCTGGCGCTTTCTATCGCCTTTCGCAGCATGCCCAGCTCCGTCACTTTCCCACTAACGCCGATTCCCTTCAAATCAGCGGACAACTGCACGCTCTCCCGCTCAATCATCTCCTCCAACTGCTCCCAGGGCACGATGATCACATACTTGTTTTTACCGATCTTCACATAGTGGCTCCGTTCCTGAGCGTGAGAGGCAAGCTCCGCACCAGGTGCAGTCGTGCATACGATTGCACCGACCTCCAGCCCGCTCTCCGAGAGGATTCCGCATGCCATCCATTCCTCTAACAGTCGGCTGCCGTGTTCTACTCCGGGGTCCTCCAGGTACAGATGCAAGGCGCTCTCTTCCGTTGGCCGCTTCGTCTCCCTGCCCTTCTTGATCCTGCCAAGAATCGAGACAATCTCGTCCTCATCGAACGGCTTCAGACAATAAGCCAGCGCGCCATAAGCCAGCGCCTTCTGGGCATATGCGAATTCCGCATAACCGCTAACTACGATGAACCGGGTGTGCGCATGCAACTCGCCGCCCCGCTTGATAAGCTCCAGCCCGCTCATTCCCGGCATTCGGATGTCGGTGAATACGACATCTGGACGAATGCTATCCATCATCGCCAGCGCTTCCTGGCCGCTGAGTGCCGTGCCCGCGACCTCGAAGCCAAGCCGTCCCCAGTCGACACTGGCCTTCAGACTTTCCACCACCCAAGCTTCATCGTCTACCAGCAGCACTTTGCAGCTCATCTGAGCATGTCTCCTTTCGTCGGAAGCTTCATCGTTACAGTCGTGCCTTGCATTAACACGCTCGTTACCTGCAAGCCGTAGCCTTGTCCGTATGTCAGCTTCAGTCTGGCATCCACATTAGAGAAGCCGATGCTGCTGTTGCTGTCCTCCCTCGGCCAATGCCCCGATTCCGAAGACGTCAGCTCCTGCAGTCTTTTTAGCCGCCGCTCATCCATTCCCACTCCATCATCTTCTATCGTCAGGATGAAATCGCCTGTCTCGTCCATGATGCCAGACAGGCGAAGCGTTCCATGCTCCTCCTTCGGCTCCAGCCCGTGATAGACAGCATTCTCCACAAGCGGCTGCAAGATCATTTTCGGCACCAGAATGTCCTGACAGTCCTCGTGGATCGACAGCTCTACGCTGAATCTGGACCCGAATCGCAATCGCTGAATTTGAAGATAGGACTCCACGATCGACAGCTCGGTATGCAGCGGTACAATTCCGTCTCCCTTGATCGTATAGCGGAAGATGCTGCCTAGAGATGCTGCGGCGTCCCTGATCTCCTTTGCCCCTTTCACCGCGGCCATCCCCTTAAGCATCTCCAGTGTATTGTACAGGAAGTGCGGGTTGATCTGACTTCGCAAATAAGCGAGCTCTGCCTTCTTCTTCTCCAACTCCGTTCCATAGAGGGTGGCGTGCGTGTCCAGCAGCTCTCGGGTCAAGGAGTCGATCTTGTTCAGCATGTCATTGAATTGATTAGCCATCAGACTCATCTCGACATACCCGTCCAGATCGATTCTGTTGCGCAGCTTGCCAAGATCTCCCCGTCTCACCGTGTTCATGAACGTCATCAATTTCTTGAGCGGCGTCAATATATTGTTCGTGACGACCTTGAACATCAACCCCATAACGATAGCGCCGACCAGAAAGATGAGAATAAAAAAAAGACGAATCGCATTCATATCGCGCATGAGTTCATCCTTCGGTATCATGCTGACGATGGAGCTTTTAATTTCCGGCAAATATTCCGTATGCGTAATGTAACGCTTATCTTCCCATTCAGTCTCCCTCAATACGGAGCCCGAGCGAAAATCGCCCAGAAACTGAAGCTCGCTTCCCGCTTGGAGCTGATCATTGCCGGACACAACCTTGCGTTGCCAGTCCATGAAAAATGTAATCGCATTCATTTCTTTCGTCAATTGATCAATTTCACTGATTAGCGCCTGGGGGGATACTACGAAGAATAACGTCCCGACCGACTGATTGAACAGTTCTCCGGGCTGTGAGTATTTGATTCTGCTGCCGATCAGGAATACATTCTCATGCGCGTACCGATCGCCGAATTGCTGTAAGCCGTAATAATAAAAAGACTCGTCTTGCGGGATTGCTCCCTGGTAGGACTCTGTCACCCTTCTGCCTTCCGCAATATCCATCCAGCGACCGTCTGCGCCAAGGATGACGATGTCCAATATGCCCTCCTTCAAGGTACTGGTGTTAATAAGCAGACTGTCAATCCGCTTCGCAAGCAGGAAGGCTTGTACTTTATCTTCCTCTACAAGGAAATTTTGAACATCCATATTGAAGGCGATATTCATCATCAACCTCTCCAGCACATCCTTATTGGCATACACCGTTCCCTTCATTTGCCCAATCAGATCACTGGTGAATTTGTCATTGTTCAAGCTGATAATCTTGGCCATCTGAAGATAGCTTGCAGACAACATAAACATGACGACAAGCGCCATTAGCAGGGAGATGACGAAAATCTGCGATCGTATCGTAAGCTTGCGCATCAGGGCCATGCTGATCGCTCCATTCCGCGCGTAATGTCAAATTCCGCCCACATAGCGGGCAAGCCCCTGCCGGGAAACGAATAATCACTGTAACCGGCAGGGGCATGTTCTTATCGCTACTGACTGGCGCTTGCCGTCAATGCCGCGGATATGGCAGCATTGATGCGCCCCCTGACGTCCAGCAGCCATGCCATATCGGTCGGATAGCGCTTGAAGTGCAGCGGCTCCGCCAAGCCATGCTCGATCAGCTCCAGCGCCTTGTCACGTCCGGCCAGCGATTCCAGCAGCTCCAGCGCTCGCTGATCCTGCTGTGCTTCGCGGAATACTTCCCAGCGCAAGGAATCGATCGGACCTTCTTCGCCCGGATAGACGACGAACGCATCGCCTGACGGGAACGCGCATACGGCATCGGTAACGCAGAAGGGGTCGATGACACGCGTGGAGTATTGGCTGTACCAGAAGTTATAGCCCCAATGAAGGAAGCCCTGTACGTCGAACTTGTATAACTGCAGGCCAAGTACACGATTTCTCGCCGAAGGCATGCTGAAGAAGCGATTGGACACTTCACGGAACTGTCCGCAGCAATAATACGTCCATAACGGATTGGTGTTGCCTTCCAGGAAGGCATCCATATGATCATTGGACGGTACGGGAATCTCCACCAGCCCATGTTCATAGAAGGAATAGTCCGACAAGGCGTCAATGAATTTGAAGCCGCCCAGGTGGCGGCGCAGCAGCTCGCTTGCCCGCTTGTATGGTTCCAGGTGATCGGCTTGCGGCTCATCCGACACGTGGAAGTATACCGCATCCTGCAGCCCTCTGTCCTTGATGAAGGAGACGAGCTGTGGCAGGAACTGATTCAGGAAGCCAGCATATTCCTCGCTGGCTGCATCCGTCTCCCAGCCGAATATGCGCTCCTCTCTCCCGTTGACCGTCGCCATAATCTTGGGCGCATGCTTCGCTCCCCATTGCGTGAACAGATGCGACATCTCAAAATAGCGGATGCCTGCCGAGCGGCACATGCCGATCCATCTGTCCAGCTTATCGAAGTTGAAGCGATACCCCCCATCGCCTGTCTTCTCCACTCCGACAAGCTGCACGGTTGGCCGCTCGCCTCCGACAGCCGTGTCCAGCGGCGGGGTGAACAGCGGCGTCAGCAGCAAATTCACGCCATGCTCCGCCGCATTGCGGACATATCGGTCCAGCAACTTCCAGTGGTCTTCGCTGAAGATGTCAACATCGTACTGCGTCGCGATACAATCGGTATGGAACCACTCCGTATGAATCAACTTCTGCTCAGGCAGCTCTGCCGGAATGATGTCCAGCCGGAACTCTTCTTGCCCGAGTACCTCGCCGGACTGCTCCTTGAGCGTCAACTTGATGTCATATAAGGAGGCCGTCTTGCCCTTGCCCGCCAGTCCCGCTTCCATGGCTGGCAGCTTCACCGTTACCCAGACGGCACGCCAACTGTTCGGCAGCGCGCGTAGCCCTTCGCTCTCCGCAACAGGATACAAGACGTCGGGGAACAAGCCTGGCTCTGTCGTTATGTAATTAGAATCTGTCTCCGCGTAGGCTGGCATCTCTGAAGGAGACAAGCCGACGGCGCGAATTGTCGCATAGGGGGCCAGCTCAGAATCCAGTTCCACTCTTATGCCTTTGATCAGCCGATCGGAGCGATAAGCAACCTGGAACGAATAGACTTCGTTCCATAGCGCCGTTCCGGTCTGGATTGGCGCGTCCTGCAGCTCCGCTTGCGGGAATACTTTGCTTAATGAACTGAGACAACGTGTTTCAAAGCCTTGCGATTGCTGTGTCATAGCGTTAGCTCCTTCATCTTAATCATGGTCAGACTGGTCAGTCTGATTATAAAAATTCGCCATCCAGTGCCTGCTTTCCTTCCGGAAGCGGCAAAGAGGAAAAACGAAGGTCTGATGCGACCTTCGTCTTGTCTCTCTCTTATCTGTCGCTTCATCGGAGGTGAACGGTCTGCACAGATCCAGTCCTACTCGGCAGAACTACGATCCAATACCGGGTAGTCTTGCAGCGCCACTTCATGCTTCGCGCTGCCGTGCAGTTCGAACAGAATGAGCTCGTTGGCGCCTTGCTTCAGCAGCGGCCCCGGAATGTACAACGTCTCCTGCGGACCGGCTTCCCAGTAGCGGCCCAGATTGAAGCCGTTAATATAAGCGACGCCCTTCGTCCAGCCTTTCACATTCAGGAAGGTGTCGGCTGGCTCATCCACTTGGAACTCGCCCTTGAAGAATGCAGGCTGATTCGCTTGCACCTTCGACTGCCCGATAGGCTGGAAGCTCAGGCTGGCGAGATCGTCCAGCGGCAGTGATTCAATCGTCCAGTCATACAGGAACTGCTGGCCGAAGCGAATGCCCTCCGTTACGCCTTTCGGGTCCTTCAGCAGCGGTCCGTAATTGACGCGTCCCATGTTCTCCACCAGCACGCTGACGGTTACGCCCCCTGCGGGAACCGCGAATTCCACTGTCGAATCCGGATTCCAGCGCTCGATCACGCCTTTGTATTCGCCATCGACGAATACCATTGCACGATCGCGAACTTCCTGAATGTTCAGCTTGCTGGATTCGCGCGGCCCGCTCAGCTTCGTCGTATAGCGGATGAAGCCGTAGTTCTGTCCCACCAGCTCCATAGGCTCCGGGCAAGTGCTCTGAACGACGGTAGCCAGTCCTTCCACGGAGTCGTTCAACGAAGCGTACGCTGTCATCGCTACCGTGCCGTAGCTCTTCTTCGGAATGGCTGGAGGCAGCTCCAGCTCGCCGATATCTTCATAACGGGCGATCACTTCGCGCACCGCATGGAACTTCTCCGTAATGTCTCCGCTCTCCCCGACCGGCACGTCATAATCATAGCTTGTAATCGTCGGTTCGTACTTCCCGCCGTGATTGGCTCCGCTGTAGAAGCCGAAGTTCGTGCCGCCATGGAACATATAGAAGTTGACGGACGCGCCGGCCGCCAGCATATCGTCGAGCACTTGCGCGACGTCGGCCGCATCTCTTGTGTGATGCTCTTCACCCCAATGGTCGAACCATCCGTTCCAATACTCCATGCACATGAGCGGCTGGTCGGGCTGATACTCCTGCAGCTTGGCGAACGATTCCTCGGAGCGCGATCCGAAGTTCGCGGTCGCCCATACGCCAGGCACCATGCCGCCTTGCAGCATGAAGTCCGTCGGACCATCCGATGTGAACAGCGGAACGTCGATGCCGCGCTCCAGCAACGCATCCTTCAGGTAGGTCAAGTACTTGATGTCGTTGCCGTAACTGCCATATTCATTCTCGATCTGAACGGCGATGACCGGTCCGCCCTTCGTCGACTGCAACGGAGCGATTCTTGGAATAAGCTCATCATAATAAGCGTCGATCTTGTCCAAGTAAGGCTTGTGATAGCAGCGCAGCCGCATGCCTGGGTCGCTCAGCAGCCATGCGGGCAGGCCTCCGAACTCCCACTCCGCGCATATATAAGGACTCGGACGAACGATGACATACAAGCCGAGATCGCCAGCCGTTCTGATAAAGCGCTCCAGGTCGGCCATGCCTTCGAATTGGAACTGTCCTTCCTTTGGCTCATGGAAGTTCCATGGCACATATGTCTCCACCGTGTTGAAGCCGCATGCCTTCAGCTTCCGCAGCCGGTCCTCCCAATACTCCGGCACCACTCTGAAATAATGAATCGCTCCGGCGATGAGACGAATCGGCTTGCCATCCAGCATCATTTGCTTGCTATCCAAAGATAATAGGCTCATAGGGAACTCCTCCTAATGTAATTGCTATATTTCTATATTGCTATAGCTTAATAGTAGTCAGAATACGGGCAAGCTCACAATGCACAAAATACGCATAAAGTTAACCTTTTGTGCCGAAAGTTAAGCTTATGCCGTGTTATAATGCTAGTGAAGTGAACGCTGATTACCCGATCGCCCCATTTTTAGAATGCAGACATCTATTGCGACGACGATAGATCGCGATCATAGATTTGGACGTGGGATGGGGAGTTATTATGATCACCCTCCCTCCTTTGCAATTAATAAATGGATTTTGTGCACTTATTTTTCCAAAAATCATCGTTCGCGCACACTTTACATGGAAAAAGTACAGTTAGAATTGGTCAAATAGGAGCTCAGCTCCTTTTACGAATAAAATAGTTGCAAGAAATCCAGTTCTTTATCATGCAGAGGATAATTCCGGAAAATAAAAGACATAAAATCCAGTTAGTTGAATGATAAGGTGGCTACGTTCTACGTTGGCTGGGTTCTAGTTGACCGGGTTCTCTACATTTAGTTAAGTTCCAGTTGATGAGTTCTATAGTGGCTACGTGTTGAGGTGGCTACGTTCTACGTTGGCTGAGTTATATGTTGGATTCGTTCAATGTTACGGGGAGGAAATGCAATCTGAGTTGGTGAAACATTCTGTTACAGAGAAGGAGGACAGCTGTGGACACCTTATTTCAATTCCACAACGCAACGAGCACGTTCCAGCTTGTCGGCTGCCACTTCGGCATTAAGCCGCAAGGATGGTCCTATCCGAAGCACCACCACCACTTGTATGAGCTGAGCTGCTGCATGGAAGGTGGCATCACGCAGAATATTAACGGTATTGAGGTGTCCGTAGAGGCCGGAGACTGGTTGCTGCTCAAGCCTGGCGTGAAGCATTCCCTTCATAACACGTCCCCATTCCATTACGCCTTCTTCAACTTCCACTTCGATATCGACGATCTCGGCGTGCGCAATCGGCTCGGCGCCGCGCCGTTCTTGATCATTCCCTCCTCTCCTGCAGAAGAGAGCAGACTGCCGGGGCTGCTCCAGCAATGCGAGGCCATGATGCACAAGGGCTCTTGGAAGGACGGGGAGGCGGAGCCGGAATCTAGAATTATCGAGCTTGCCGCACACGAACATCTGGCGCTGCAAGGCTATATCATGCTGATCATTCATGAAGTGATCGTACTGGCCAATTCTCTTGACAGCCATCCTGATGCAGCAGGGCAACAAGCGTCAGCTTATGAACTGGACATTGCCCATGCGGTTGAGCACAGGCTGTCGCAGAGCTTGTCCGAAGCTCCCAGCATTAGCGAGCTTGCGAAGCAGTTGAACCTCAGCCGCAGCCAGCTGTCGAAGATCTTCTCGAAAGTATATGGACTCTCGCCGCGTCAATACTTAAGCAGAAGGAAGTGGAACAACGCGAAGGAACTACTGACGACAACGAACTTGACCGTCTACTCCATCGCAGAGCAGCTCGGCTTCCGTTCTGTCAACCACTTCTCGCGTCAATTCCGGCGCTGGGTAGGCGTCTCGCCGAACCAATACCGCAGATCGAAGACGGATGGACCGCAAGTTTGAAAAGTGTGTAAAAAACGCTTGCAAATACGTGTCGAACTAGGTAGAATCGACAAGGGCTTGTTGCAAGCACCACTATTATAAATGAAGGAGCAACTATAGATGAAGAGATCTATCGGCGTTCACGAAAGACCGCCAGCAGCAACGAGCATCGTGCTCAGTCTGCAGCATTTATTCGCCATGTTCGGCTCTACCGTGCTTGTACCGAACTTACTGGGAGTCGATCCGGCGATCTGCTTGATGATGAACGGGATCGGCACGCTGCTGTACATTTTCATTACGAAGGGGAAGATCCCGGCTTATCTGGGCTCAAGCTTCGCGTTCATCGCACCTGCGGGGGCGGTGATCGGAAGTTCCACAGCCGGCGGCAGCTATGCGGCCGCGCTGGGCGGATTCATCATCGTCGGCATCATCTTCACCGTCGTCGCGCTTATTATACAATATGCCGGAACCGGATGGATTGACGTCGTCTTCCCGCCTGCGGCAATGGGAGCGATCGTGGCGATTATCGGCCTTGAGCTCGTTCCCGTCGCAGCCAGCATGGCCGGATGGATACCGGACCCGAACAATCCCGCCGCGGCAGAGACATGGGTGATGGACAAGAATACGGTTATTCTGTCCACCTCTACGCTAGCGGTAACTGTACTCGGCTCCGTCTTGTTCCGCGGATTCATGCGCATCATTCCAATTCTGTTCGGCTTAATCTTCGGCTACCTGCTCGCTATCCCGTTGAAAATGATTGATATGAAGGACGCACTTGCTGAAGCCAGCTTCATCCAGCTGCCGACATTCACGACGCCGGAGTTCCACTTGACGGCGATTATCGCCATCGCGCCGGCCGCACTAGTCGTCGTGGCGGAGCATATCGGCCATCTGGTCGTGACGAGCAACATCGTCGGCAAGGATCTATCCAAGGACCCCGGCTTGCATCGCTCCATGCTGGGCAATGGCATATCCACATTAATCTCCGGCTTCGTCGGCTCCACGCCGAACACGACATACGGCGAGAATATCGGCGTGCTTGCCATTACGAGAGTATATTCGACTTATGTCATCGCTGGAGCGGCTATCATCGCGATCCTGCTGTCCTTCCTTGGCGATGTGTCGGTGCTGATCTCCTCCATTCCGGTTCCGGTCATGGGCGGCGTGTCCCTGCTTCTGTTCGGCGTCATCGCCGCATCGGGTCTTCGCATGTTGATCGAATCCAAGGTCGACTACAGCAAGCCGACGAATCTGTTTTTGACGACGATCATCCTGGTCATCGGACTCAGCGGCGTGAAGCTGTCGATCGGGGATGTGGAGTTCAAGGGCATGGCGCTGGCAACGATTGTCGGCATCCTGCTCAGCCTCTTGTTCAAGCTATTCGAAGTGCTCCGCATGTCGAACGACAGCGAGGCTTCCGGTCACTGATTTTTATCAGTCCTCAGGCATATGACATGTCTGGGGACTTTTTTCTTTTCACCTTACCGGAGAGGTTCGCGAAACGTTCCCTGGAAGAATTGCGTATTACGATAACATATACTTCTAATAGTCACACGTAACTGGAAGAAAATCGCATATGCGAAAGGAGGATTATGATGTCAGCAGCAACGGGATCTGTCTTCGGATTTGGCGTTATTCTGGTATTCATCTTCTTCGCTTTATTCCTGCTGAATATTGCTACGAGCGTGTGGGCTTACCGAGATGCGAAGCGGATGGGCAAAAGCAGCGAATTCGCCATTCTTGTCCTTATTGGCACTCTTATCTTCCCGATTGTCGGGTTAATTGTCTATGTGCTCATCCGGAAATATTAATCCCTTTATTCTAATGATAAGGAGGTCAGGCGATGCCTAAGCTTCTGGAACTGAACGAGCAGCTTGCCCTGCTGCGGGGAAACGAACGGCAAAAACATAACTGGGAAAGCCACTTGAACCAATTGTCCGAGGAACTGAAGCGGCATACACGCGAGCGGGACGAGTGGAAGCAGCAGCTGAAAAAAGAACAGCGAGATGTGGAAAAGCTGAAAGGAATAAGTTTGGGATCATTCTTCTACACGCTCATCGGCAAGAAGGATGACAAGTTGACCGAGGAAGAGGAAGAAGCGCTCCAAGCGAAGCTGAAATACGACGAGGCCGCCGAAACCGTACAGGAAATAACGGATGAAGTGAGCGAACTGAAGCAACGCCTTCTCCCGCTCGCATTCATTCAGAATGACATTCAAGTCTTGTTAAATGAAAAGAACGAAGTCATCATCTCCTCCTATCCCGAATTGGCCGCTGAGCTCAAGCGGCTAAGCGACGAAGAAGCGGAAATAGGAGCCGATACGAAAGAGCTGAAGGAAGCGGTATCCGCCGGACGCGCCGTGCTTAGCGCGCTGGATCAGGCTAAAGAGAAGCTCGGCTCTGCGCAAAACTGGGGCACATACGATATGCTAGGCGGCGGCTTGATAGCAACAGCGATTAAGCATGAGCGGATTGACTCGGCGAAGTCGGCCATTCATAACGCCCAAAGCCGCTTGCGCAGGTTTCAGGCGGAGCTGAAAGATGTAGAGCGAGATGTCCATGTTACCATTGATATCGGAAGCATGCTGACCTTCGCCGACTACTTCTTCGACGGCTTCATTACAGATTGGGTCGTACAAGGGCGGATCAACGAATCGCTTCAGCATGTGGAAGATAAGCGGCATCGGATTCATCGTATCGTCTCGCAATTATCGAAGGAGCTGGCTGCTTGCGAAGCGAAGCGAAATGAGCTCGTACGGCGGCAATCGTCAATCATTGAGAACGCTTGATAGAGGTGTCTGATCAGACGCCTCTTTTTTGCGCTATTTTGAAATGTGGATTTTCAATATTTCATGTGGTAAAAAGTTGAAAATGAATCATACTAAGCGGGAAACTTGTCTATCTGAAAGGAGCAACGCGGGTATGAACATCTATGATTCCGTGCAGTCGGCATCAAGCGGCACGCTGTTAAGCGGAAAGACTGCCTTCATTACAGGGGCGGGCTCTGGCATAGGAAGAGCAGCTGCGCTAACGATGGCAAGACACGGCGCCGCCGTCGGCCTGATCGATCTGATGGATGGCCGTTGCCATGAGGTGGAAGAGGAAATCCGGAGTGAAGGCGGACGGGCGCTATTCGTAGATACGGATGTGTCCAATCCGGAACGAATGGCGCGCGCCGCAGCTTCCGTTGCTCGCGAATTCGGCGGGCAGATTCATCTGCTGTTCGCCAACGCAGGCATTAACGGCACTTTGGCCCCTATTGAAGATATGACGCCAGAAGACTGGGACAAGACGCTTAACGTCAACTTGAAGGGCTCATTCCTTGCTCTGAAATATAGCATCCCCTACATGAAACAGTCGGGCGGCAGCATTATTATTACAAGCTCCATTAACGGCAACCGGAAATTCTCGGGATTCGGCATGTGCGCCTACAGCTCTTCCAAGGCGGGACAAGTCGCCTTCGCCAAGATGGCTGCGCTGGAGCTGGCGCGCTATCATATTCGCGTGAACGCAATCTGTCCTGGCGCCATCGATACCAACATTGGAGAGAATACGAACAGCACTCCTCAGCTCGACAAGATCAGTATTCCCGTCAATTACCCGGAAGGAAGTCAGCCGCTGGAGCACGGTCCGGGACATCCGCAGCAGGTGGCGGATCTCGTCTTGTTCCTCTCGTCCGACCATGCCAGCCATATTACCGGCACGGAAATCTATATCGATGGCGCCGAGACCTTATTGTAATCGGTACGTCTTAGCCTTCGCTGGTCGGCAATACCGGCGTCTCTATCAAGATGTCGCTGTATTCATGCATCCACTTCTTCAGCTCGCCGGCAAGCTGAAGCAGCACTTCATGATGCTGCGGGTCGTCGAACAGATCTGCCGTCTCCCAAGAATCGTTCTGCAGATCGAACAGCTGGATACGATCTACACCTGTCTTCGTAGCAGGTGAATAATAAGTGCGGATCAGCTTCCAGCGGCCATCCGTCGCCATCCGCTGCACATCCCTGTAAGCGGAGCAGACGACATGACGCACTCTGTCTGTCTCTCCCTTGAGCACAGGCAACATGCTGACGCCCTCCACTTCGTTAGGAAGAGGGATCTGGCACAAGGAAGCGAGCGTCGGGAATATATCGATGTTGCTTACCGGAGCAGCCTGGCGTCCACCTGCAGGAACCGAAGGGCCTCGCAAGATGAACGGGATCCGCACGCTATGCTCATATACGTTCTGCTTGCCCATCAAGCCGTGCTGACCGACCGACAAGCCATGATCCGCCGTATAGACAATGATCGTATCGTCATAGATGCCTTTGACCTTGAGCGCTTCGACCACTCTTCCGATCTCGGCGTCAAGATGAGTAATCATTGCATAATAGTCGGCGATATGACGGCGTATCTCCCCCGCTTCGCGCGGTAGACCGGCCAGTCCTTCGTCCCTTACGGTCATATCGCCCGTATCGAAGGGATGCTGCTCCATGAAGTTCGCCGGCAGCGGGATATCCTCTTCCTTATACATGCTGCGGTAAGCTTCCGGAGCCGTTCTGGGATCATGAGGGGCCGTATAGGCTACATAGAGATAGAATGGCTCCTTCTCCTCATATTGTGCGATGAAATCCACCGCGGCGTTCGTGAATAGCTCCGTAGAGAACGTATGCTCCATATACTCCCGTTCCGGCGGATACTGCCCTGTCGGATCGAAATCTTGCACCGGCACTTCTGTGTGATCGCTCATACCATGGAAGAACAGCTTGTCCCCTCCGTCGAACGATCGGGCGAAGCTTGGCTTGTCATTATGCCACTTGCCGACGGCATGCGTGCGATAACCCGCTTCCCGCATTGCCTGTGGCATCAGCTTCACATCAGAGCGGATGGTAATGGCATGCTCCCAGGACATGACATCCTTGCCAATCATCGCATTGAAGATGGACTTGCCCGAGTTGACGCACGCCCGGCTTGGCGCACAGACCGCTCCCGTCAGACCGCCGAATATATGCGTATTGCTGAAAGCCGTCCCTTCCGCCGCAAGACCATCCAGTACCGGCGTCCGGACGATGGCATTGCCGGATGCCCCGAGCGACTCCTCCCGGTGATCGTCCGCAATTATAAATACGACGTTGGGCTTGCGTCCTGTGTGAACCGATTCCACATTTGACATTGTACTCCCCCGCATTTCGTCTTGGAATAGGGTGAAACGCTTGCAGAGATGTTCTGCAAGCGTCCGTCCCCCTGCGCGCAGCGCAGATGCTAACTATTTATTTTGGTTCCAGCGGTCATAGGCTTCCTGATAGATTTCCTCAATACGGTCGGCGCCCATCTTCTTCAACGTACCGACATAATCGTCCCACTTGTCCAGTGGTTCCTGTCCGGTGACGAACTTCGCTTCCATCTGCGTAACATATGTGCGAATATCCGACATAAGAGTAGTCACTTCTTCTTGCTCGTTCTCATGCAAATATACAATAGGATAGCCAATTCTGGCAATCGGCTCAAGCAACTTCTCGTTCTGTTCCTTCACCCAATCGTCATATCCCGACTCTAATCCGGAGTTAATCTCTTCCATCTTGACTGTTGGAACGACAATACCGAAGTTCGGAGTCAGCGTCGCACGGTAGTCTTCGCGCTTCATGTCTCCCGGCACTTCCAGCCATTCCTTCTTCTTGCTTTCCTTGTCCGCATATTGCCACAGCGTTCCTTCAGGACCGATGGAGAAGAGCTTAGCGCCTTCATAGGAATACTGATAGTCGATCCATCTCATCGTCGCTTCAGGAGCAGGATTGCTGTCCGTTATGGCGAATGCGCCTGTAGATATCCCGGAACTGCGATTGAATACAGGCTTCTCTACGAAGTCGCTCTGCACAGGTTGATACAATGGATGGTCGCTATTGGGCTCATCTCCTCCCATCACGAAGCTGGCAGCGTACGCTCTGAACATGCCCAATTGATTCTGCTTGCCTTTCGCCTGGCGTTGCTGATTCGTCTGCGTGAACGTCTCCTGATCCAGAAGCCCCTCGGTCCACAGCTTGTTCATAAAAGCCAAGTATTCCCTATAACCCGGTTGCGTCGGCACAAAGTGGACCTTGCCTTCATCGTCCGCATAATACTCCTTGTCCTTCTCGTAATATACGCCCCATGTACCGAGCAGCCAGCCGCGAATATCGTCAAGCTTGGTCGATGTTAACGGAATCTCATCGGCTTGACCGTTGCCGTTCGGGTCCTCTTCCTTCACACGCTTCAAGTACGTATACAACTCGTCCAGCGTTTGAGGCGTCTCCATATTCAGCGCGTTCAGGTAGTGCCCGTTATACCAGATCGGATTGGTAATCCACAAATGCTCGAGATTTATGGATGGGAGAGAATAGATATGGCCGTCCGGTGTTGTAATGGACTTGCGGATGTGCGGATTTTCATCCAGCAGCTTTTTAATATTCGGCGCGTACTTGTCAATGAGTTCCTCTAACGGAATGAGAATCCCTTGCGAGCCATAATTCACTTCTTCCGCCAGCGTGATATTGGCGCCATAGAAGATGTCGGGATACTCGCCGCTGGAGAACACCAGATTTTTCTTCGTCTCAAAGCTGTCGGTAGGCGAGTTGCGGAATTCCAATGCAATCCCCGTCATTTCTTCCATTTGCTTGAATGCTGCCATCTCTTCCCACTTCGCCATGCCTACATCTTGTCCCATCAATGTAAGCTTTACCTTCTCGTTCACGATGGGAAAGCCGGTTTCGTTGAAGTTTTCAACGGTTCCTTGACCGGACTGGTTGTCTGCATTGCCGCCTGCTTGATCGGCATTTCCATTGCCAGAGTCGCTGCATCCGGCCAGCAATGATGCCGTTAGAGCTGTAGATAACAAAACCCCCGATAATTTTTTCAAGTTGCTCAACTCCTCTTATTCTATAGATGTGCATATATCATAATCCGTATCTGATGCGAGACGGGTATGATCTCGACTTAACAATACTGGCGTCTCCTGCTATACAACTAGCCTTTCACCGATCCAATCATGACGCCCTGCACGAAGAAGCGTTGCAGGAACGGATAAATGATGACAACCGGTAAAGTAGATACAATGATGACGGAGTATTTCATGAGCGAAGCGATCTCCGCTTTCTTATCCATCGCTGCTGCCGAATCACCGGAGACACCGATTCCCATGGACTCTGCCGATAATTCCTGAAGCACCAGAATTTTTCGCAACACCATCTGAAGCGGGAATTTATCCGCATCGTTCAAGTAGATCAGCGCGCTGAAATAGCTGTTCCAGTGCGTAATGCCGTAGAAGAGGGCCATCACGGTAATGATAGGAGCCGATAACGGCAACACAATGGAAATAAACAGCTTGAAATCAGAGCACCCGTCAATTTCCGAAGCCTCTTGAAGCTCCCGTGGAATGGTGGATTGGAAAAATGTTCGAGATACGATAATATTCCATACTGTAGCGGCCGACGGAAGGATAAGCGCCCACATGGTGTCAATCATATGCAAATCCTTCACTAGTAAATAAGTCGGAACCAGTCCCCCGGAGAAAAACATGGTGAACAGGATCAGTCCCATAACCAAGCCGCGTCCCGCCAAGTCCTGCCTGCTCAACGCATATGCCGCCGGAAGTGTGACAGCCAAATTGACCAGCGTACCGACTACCGTATATAGAATCGTATTGGAGTAGCCGCCCCAAATCTCTTCGTTTTGCAATACTCTGCTATAGCCGTCAAAGGTAATGCCCATGGGATAGAGCCACATTTCTCCGGAACCGACATACTTCGGATCGCTAACGGAAGCGCTGATAATATAAATTAAAGGATAGATGACGATAACAAGCGCTACTAGCAAATATAAATAGCAGCTAAGGACAAACAACCGGTCGCTCTTCGTTTCTTTAATCCTAATGGTCATGCCTCAACGTTAACCTCCCTTACCATAAGCTATTGCTGTTGTTTATTCGACGGACAATACTGTTGACGCTGACGAGCAGAATGACATTGACGATGGAATTGAACAGGCCAACAGCGGTTGAAAAGCTGTATTGCGCGTCAACCAGACCGGATCGATAGACGAAGGTCGAGATGACGTCCGAGCTCTCCATATTGAGCGCATTTTGGAGCAACAGAATTTTCTCGAAGCCCACGCTCAGGAAAGAGCCAATGTTCAATATAAGCAAGATCGTCATTGTCGGTATGATGGTTGGAATATTAATATGCCATACACGCTTTACACGGCTCGCTCCGTCCATGACAGCGGCTTCATGCAGATGCGGATCGACCGCAGATAGCGCTGCCAAATAAATGATGGTGCCCCAGCCTGTATTCTGCCAGACGCCGCTCATGACGAATATCGTCTTGAACCAGCCCGGCTCTCCTAGAAAGTCCGTGGCCGGAAAACCTAGAAAAGTTAAAATATGATTAATGATTCCCGTAGTGGGGGATAAAAACGTGATGACTACACCCGCCATAACCACAACTGAAATAAAGTGTGGCGCGTACGTAACCGTTTGCACGCCCCGTTTGAACAGCCCGTCCTTGATTTCATTGAACACAAGCGCCAACAGGATAGGTAGAGGGAATCCGACGGCAAGCTCATACAAGCTGATGCTGAGCGTATTCCATAGCAGGTCCCAAAAATAGTAGGATTGAAAAAAACGCTCAAAATGGTCGAATCCAACCCAGGGACTTCCCGTAATGCCATCAACAGGACGAAACTTTTTGAACGCAATCTGAACGCCATACATCGGCAAGTAATGAAACACGATGAAATAAAGCACAGCCGGCGTGAGGAAAAGGTAAAGCTGCCACTTCTTCAACACGGTTGATATTCTGGAACGACGCACTGCTTGATTCATTGCTAACCTGCCTTTCTATTGAAATAAGTGCCTGTAAGGATCTTCAAATGCATTCATCGTGCTGCGCAACTGTTCGTGCAATCGTGCGATGCGATACGCATATTGATGGTCCCCCGCCAAATTATTCATCTCACAGGGATCATGAAGCAGATCGAAAAGCTGCGTCTCCCGGCATCCTTGTCCTGTCACCGGAGACTTCCGGTAGAGGATAAGCTTCCATCGCTCATCCTTTATCCCCCGCTGTACATCTCTATAGAGGGAATAGACTGTTCCTCTTATCGGCTGCGTACGTCCCCGATCCCGCATAACGGAATAGTGGCTGATTCCCCGCACCGAATCCGGCACCTGCAAGCCAACCGATTCGCACAGCGTCGGGAAAATATCGAACTGATAGCATAAATCGTCCAGCTGCAGTCCGGCTTCTATGCCCGGTCCCTTCATCATCCACGGAACCCGTATACTATGTTCGTACATGCATTGCTTCGCCATCAGCCCATGTCGACCGAGAGCCAGACCGTGATCGGAGGTGTATACAATGATGGTATTATCCGCCTGTCCGTTCTTCTCCAGCGCCGTCATCAACCTGCCGATCTGCGCATCCATATGAGTAATCATGCCGTAATAGTCGGCAATATGCCGGCGTATTTCTTCCGGTTGGCGAGGCTGCGCCGCCAAGTATTCCCCTCGAATATCTCTTGCCCCGTGATCGAACGGATGCTCCGGCAGAAAGTTGTCAGGAAGGGTGATTTCATCCGGATCGTACATGCTATCATAGGGCGCCGGAGGGGTCCTCGGATCATGCGGAGCCGTATAGGCGACATAGAGAAAGAACGGCTCGTCCTCTTTCTCCTCTTCGATGAATGCGATTGCGCTTTCGGTGAAGAGCTCCGAAGAGAAGCCGGCTTTCACTTGCCGTTGCTCCGGAGTATAATGGCCCTCCGGATCATAATCATGCACAGGCACTTGATCATGATCGCTCATTCCTCCGAAGAAGATGTTCTCACCGCCCTGAAAGCATCGGTTAAAGCTGGCAAAGTCATTGTGCCATTTGCCAGTGGCAAAAGTCCGATAACCGTGTTCCCGCATCACGGCAGGCAGCAATGCGTTCTCGGGCCGCATCGTGATATTGTTCATATCATCTTGTAATGTACCGCTTACTGTCGCCTGAAAGTACGGATTGCCGGTATGGACGCAGGCTCGGCAAGGGGCACATACCGCGCCGCTTGTACCGCCGTTAATATTCGTATTCCGAAATACGGTGCCGCTTGCCGCCAATCGATCAAGCGAAGGAGTCTGAACCGCTTGATTGCCCAGCGCATGTATCGCATCGTGTTGATGATCATCCGCGATAATAAAGACGATGTTCGGTCTCCTCCCTGACAGTTGCCGGTTCATATCCTCCCTCTTCATGACAACTGCTCGCCCGACTTCGCTCGCGTTCTTCCCGCTTCAATCATTGTCTCCAGTTCCCCACGCAGCTCGCTGATCAGCTGTGGCTGCTCCATACTGACATTGGAGCTTTCGCTGCGGTCGCTGGACATGCGGTACAACTGCTCTGCCGGATCGCCGGGAAGAATCTCGCGGTCGCTCGTATGAGGAATGCCGATAATCGTCCGCTTGCTTTGGTCGAAGCCGCCCCCCCCTGCACCTCTTACATATTTCCAGTCACCCTTACGAAGGCCCAGCATGCCGTCATAAGCCTGAAGAATAACAGACTCCCTGATTGGTCTAGTTCCCTCTTCAGCAGTGAGGTCGGGCAGCATGTCAATGCTGTCCTCGCCGGCGTCATCCGGCAACGGAACGCCGATAATCGACGCGCAGGTGGCCAGCCAGTCCGTCAGGCAGACCAGTTCATCGCTAATCGTGCCCGGCCTCACCTTAGCCGGCCAGCTGACGATGAGAGGTACCCGGTGGCCGCCTTCCCATATGTCCGCCTTCTGGCCTCTCAGCCCTCCCGACGGGTCGTGACCGTGCACCGTGATCTCCTCGCGGAAAGGGTCCGCACCGTTATCGCTGGTGAAGGCGATAATCGTGTTGTCCGCAATCCCTCTCTCCTCCAGCAGCTTCATCATCTGACCGATCGTGTCGTCAATTTCCAGAATCAGGTCGGCTCTTGGACCGATGCCGCTCTTGCCTTTGAACGCTTCGCTTGGAGACCACGGGGTATGAGGTCCCGTCAATGGCAAGTACAGGAAGAAGGGACGATCTCCGCCACTTGATTCTGCGATGAACTGCAGAGCCTTTCCCGCCAGAACAGGATGAACGTCCTCATCGCGCCAGCCCGGGACCATCAGCCCACCGCGCCCGCGCTGGCTGAAGTCTTCAGGGTCCTTCGGCTCGCTCGGAATGCCTACCGTACGGTCATTCTCAATGAAGCAATACGGCGGCATGTCCAGCGAAGCGGAAATGCCGTAGTAATAATCGAAGCCGAACGACAACGGCCCGTTCTGAATCGGCTTGCTGTAATCCACATCGCTGACGGCAGGGCCGATGCGCTCCCAATCCATACCCAGATGCCACTTCCCGATGCAGGCTGTCACATAACCGTTGTCCCTCAGATAGGAAGGCACCGTCATGCGGCCCTCTTCCATCAGCGTGCCGTCGTGTCCATGCAGTACGCCGCTCTGTATTTTGCCTCTCCAGCAATAGCGTCCCGTCATGACACCGTACCGGGAAGGCGTACAGACAGCGGAGGAAGCATGGGCATCGCGATACAATCGTCCTTGCTCCGCTAATTTATCAAGATTAGGCGTCTGGAATTGTGTTGCGCCATAACAGCTCAAGTCGCCATAACCGAGGTCATCCGTTATAATATAAATCATATTAGGTTTTGACATGGTGACGCTCCTTTATTGTGTGTTATTTATCACTGGTTGGAATGCCCCCATCGTATCACGCGAAGTTAGGTCAACACCATGGCAGCGCTTTCGGTATTTTTGACTTATCGACCAGTCTGTATCGAATGCCCATCTTGAGAATCGAAAGGAGAAGGTTCCTTGTTTATTCTTGGCGACACCTTCCATATCGATCATCTGCGCATGCGGATCAACTGGATCCGCAATATGGACAAATCGGCTTCCTTTGCTTTCGACCGCATTCGCATTCCCTATACGCTCATATGGTTCGTCCTAGAGGGCAGGCTTCAAGTGGAAATCAACGGGCAGAGGCACTGGGCCGAGCCAGGCGATCTGATCATGTGCCCGCCCAATACGCAATTCGGTCTTATCCCTCGGCATACCGGAGAACGCATCCACTATTTATCATTTTGCGCAGATTTGAAAATCGGCAATATGGATCTGCTCCCGTTATATGGACTGCCAACTTATTGGAGACTGGATCCTACAGATGGCGTGGAACGTTGGAAGCGAGAATGGCTGGCGCTTGTGGATACATTCGACCGGTTCGGCGAGCTCGTCAACAAGAAGACGGCGTCAGACGAGGGGAAGGGAAAAAACACGTATTTGCTGCATACCGATATAACGATTCATTATATGGAATTGCAAGGATTGATCTTCCGCTGGGTACAGCATTGGTTGACTGTACTGCGCGACAAGCTGCCCGATGAGCCGCTTCGCTTCGATCAACGCGTCATGCAAGTGTGCGATTACGTTCGCGACCGGTTGGACAAGCCGCTGCGGCTGCAGGAGCTGGCGGAACATGTCCATATCAGTACAAGTCAGCTCTGCCATCTCTTCTCCGAAGTGTTGGGAACATCGCCGATGGAGCTTGTCCGCACGATGAGATTAGAGCAAGCGAAAATTTTGCTGATGAACAATGAACTAACTCTTCGCGAAATTGCGGAGCGAATCGGCTATGAGGATCAGAGCCAGCTCAGCAGAGCTTTCCGCCAAGTGGAGGGCATTAGCCCAAGCCAGTACCGCAAGAGCGTGCTGGCTTCGCCGATTAATTGACGCCAACATTGGATGAGGTCGACGGTCGGCAGACAATGAGCGGAACATAAAAGCAGGAACGGGGAAAATGCATTGAAAAGCGATCATGGAAGTGAAAAGGAAAAACGTAGCATTGCCGGTGTGGCGACAAAAACAGCCGGTCTTCTGATGCATAGAGACATGTGGGTTCTCTTTCTGAAATGGACTTTGCTGGGGGCGGTCGTCGGTATGCTGGCAGGGTCGGCATCTGCGATTTTTTTAATCGCTCTTGAGGCCGCAACGCATGCGCGCATGAACCATCCCTGGCTGCTGTACCTCCTGCCTCTGGGCGGTGCGTTAGTCAGCTACCTCTACTTCAAAGCGGGGAAGAACAGCGCCAAGGGCAACAATCTCATTCTGGAGAGCATTCATGACGGGAAGGAAACGATCCCGCTTCGCATGGCTCCGCTAGTGCTGTTCGGCACGCTCCTCACCCATCTGTTCGGCGGTTCTGCCGGACGGGAAGGCACAGCTGTGCAGATGGGCGGCAGCTTGTCGGAATGGCTCGGCAAGCTGCTGCGGATCGGCCCAGTGGAACGCAAAATACTGCTTATATGCGGCATTAGCGCCGGCTTCGGCTCTGTCTTCGGCACACCGCTTGCCGGTACTGTATTCGGTCTGGAAGTGCTCGCGATCGGCCTCATCCGGCACGAGGCGTTGTTCCCTGCATTCGTCGCCAGCTTCGTCGGCAATGCCGTTACAACCTATCTATGGAAGGTGCCCCATGCTCATTACGAGATCGGGGCCGTGCCGGACTTGTCTTTTCTGCTGATTGCCAAGATTGTGCTGGCATCGATCCTGTTCGGACTGACGAGCCTCCTGTTCAGCGAGCTGACCGCCGTCTGCAAGAGGTGGTACAGCTACTTCTTCAGCAATCCGATGATCAGGAGCGCGGTTGGCGGGCTGATCGTCATAGGGCTCGTCTTCATCGTCGGCACCAGAGATTACTTGGGGCTAGGCCTTCCGCTTATTCAATCCTCGTTCGAGGAAGAAGTAGACCCGCTCGCCTTTCTGTGGAAGCTGCTCTTCACCGCCTTGACGCTGGGCGCCGGCTTCCAGGGCGGCGAAGTTACGCCTCTGTTCGCGATCGGCGCCACGCTCGGTCATTCCCTGGCGGAATTCCTCGGCTTATATGCGCCATTCCTTGCGGCGCTGGGATTCGTAGCCGTCTTCTGTGGCGCGACGAATACGCCGATCGCCTGCTTCATCATGGGAGTTGAGCTGTTCGGCTCGGATGCGGCCGTCTATCTGTTCATCGCTTGCATCATCAGCTACCTGTTCTCCGGCCATACCGGCATCTACTCCTCGCAGCGCATTGGCGTCTCCAAGGCGCATCACGTATCCGTCCCGGAAGGGGCGAGCTTGGGTTCGCTGAAGGAGCGGAAGGAAAGGAAGGAACGGGAGGAGAAGACTTAATCTGCCGTAAGTGCTTGCGGCAGCAGTTTATGGAAAGTTAGTCTTATGCTTGAATTGCCGTGATCTTTACGCACGTGAGCAAGCCCGCATCCTCCTGATGGAAGATGCGGGCTTCATATGTTCCCGCAACTTGTACGATTTTTCGTTTCTACTTAGGTACTACTAAGTAAGTAAGCGGTTATCGCTCAAAATGATCACATAGGCTCGGAAAAATAGAGAAAAATGTGTGCGATCACTCATTTTAGTCACATAGCCCGCCAAGTGTGCCTCATTCCGCCGAAAAGTAGGAGCTATCGCTCAAAATGGCCACATAGACTCGGAAAAGATGTGGGAATCGTGTGCGATCGCTCATTTTAGTCACATAGCCCCCCAAGCGTGCCTCGTACCAAATGGACCTAAGTAGTAACGATTTCCCCTACAAACCTCGGCGTTGAGGGCCTTATCGTGTGGAGAATGTCCGTTAAACTTGCTGCAACAGAAATTGCTCTACCTGCGGCTTCTCCGGAATGGATGACTGCGCGCCTGCAGCCGTCACGGTCAGCGCCGCCGCCGCGGAAGCGTAGGTCAAAGCGTGCTCCGTCGCCATGCCGAAAGAGCTCGCAGCCGCATACGCGGCATAATGAACCGGTATGCGCCAATGAGTGATGCTTCCATCTCGTACATGTTAAGTGTATCCAGGCTCAGACAAAGGAAGATATGACTTGGAATGGATTTATAGTCGTTAATTCTCCATGTTATACCAGTTTGGTGAGTTCAAATGGATTTATAGCAGCTATATTGTGCGATAATGGTGTATATGCTCCAAATCCACAAAAATAGCTGTACTTTTTCCAGTTGGTGTAACCCTGATCTCATAACGCGCGTTCCATAACTGTACAAAATCCATGTAGACTTCTGCTGCTTCCCCTTCTTCTTCATATTCTTATTAGTATCTACTGGAGTACGATAAAGGAAAAGCGAGTAACAGTTGCCCGGCATACCGATACACGTGCACTGCAATAATGAAAGGAGATGACAATGATGGCCGTCAATCTACAACACAAATCGTCCAAATCGCTCCTTAACAGAGGCAGCGGCTTCCTGGACGGCTATAGCCACACGCTCAACCCTTACATGGGCTGCTCCTTCGGTTGTTCATATTGCTATGTTCGCCGTATGCCCGTCGCCTTGTTCCGGAAGGAGGAATGGGGGACATGGGTAGATGTGAAGCAGAATGCCGCGGAGCTGCTGCGAAAAGAGCTCCTTCGAGAGCGTAAGAAGGGACCTGTGACCATCTTTATGTCCTCCAGCACCGATCCTTATCAGCCCGCCGAATATCGGGAGGGAATAACCCGTTCTCTGCTGGAGACGATGGTCGAGGAGCCTCCAGACTTCCTGTTCCTGCAGACGAGAAGCCCGCTTGTGACGCGTGATGCGGATGTGTTGCTTCAACTGGAAGGACGGGTGCGCGTCAGCATGACGGTAGAGACTGACCGCGACGACATACGCCGAGCCTTCTCGCCATATGCGCCGCCTATTGCAGCACGACTTCGTGCTTTAAAGGAGCTGGCCGATCGCGGTATTCCTGTGCAGGCGACCGTCGCCCCCATGCTTCCCTATAGCAACAATTTCCCGGAGGTGCTTCACGCTGCGGCCGATCGGGTCTGTATCGACGATTACTTCATGGGAGACGGCAGCGGCGGCAATCGAACTGAGCAGCTAGGCATTCATGGAATCTATGAGAAACTCGGTCTTCAAAACTGGTATAACCAGCAGGCTTACCTCGCATTGTACAATCAACTGCTCCAACTATTCCCTCGAGAAAATCTCTATATTAGCCAGTCCGGCTTCCTGCCGGACTGAGCTCCTACCTCCAATTCAGCTACTTTCCCCTCCCTCCAATGCACCATGGCTTGCAATTCTTTACCAGTAACTTTCGTTTCCTTCCCACTTTTTTGTCTGTTCAGACGCTTGTTCAGATTCGTGATAGTTTCATATGATAAAATTTCCTGCGGCCATTAAAATGCTATGAGAAATGGAATAGGAGGGTGAGAGCCAAATAAGACAAACAGGATGAGACTCACTCGTACACGGCACTTTTTGAAAGTAAATGATTGGATTGGAGGATTTATTACAGATGAAGAAAAAAGCACTAGCGGCTCTGCTGTCATTATTGCTTATTTTTCAATATGTCAGCTATTCCGGCATGGGGAAATCGGTTCATGCGTCTTCAACAGGGACGATAACCGCGAACATTCTGACTGGCATGGAGCTGACGACGCAAGACGTTCCGGATACGGTCATCGCATCCGTCTACGAATCCGTATATAATACGGTCAGCTACGTCGATCCCGATATCCGACTGGATTTCGGAGAAGATGATATTCTGCTGCTGAATTATGAGTGGAAGCTACCCGAAAACCACGGCTATGGAGCAGGAGATACATTCGTCTTCCAACTTCCTCCCGAGATGGAAATGTTCAATAATATAACCGACAGTCCATTGGATGGCGAGAGCGGTCCTGTCGGCACATTCGATCTGGATAAGACGACAGGCATGGTAACTATGACGTTCAACGAACAGATAGAAGGCCAGCCTGTTCAGGGCACGATGCAATTCTGGACGTTCTTCACAGAAGCCAGCGCAAGCAATCGTACCGAAGTGCCTATTGACTTCAGTATCGGAGACCCGCTTGTCATTAAGCTGAATCCGAAAGTATCCGGACCGATGTCCAAAGACGGCATTGGCGATAAAGCGATGAATCCGAGCAAATACACCTGGACGATCGATGTAAACAAAAATTTGCTCGATATTACAAATGCGGTTGTCACAGATGTCATTCCGGATGGTCTAGAATTCCTGAACGGTTCACTGCAAGTGCATAAGCTGAATGTTGGCTTGGACGGCACAGCAACTGTTGGAAATCTTGTCGATCCGGCACAATACCAAGTCACGCATCCGGTTGCATCGGATTATGAACTGAAGGTTGATCTGGGCGATATCCAATCCGCTTACCGCCTTACCTTTGACACGGACATTACGGATTTCGACAAGCCAAGCTTCACTAATGAAGCTCAGCTTTCAGGCGATACTATGACAACTCTCACTGCAAGCAAAACGGTAAACCAACAGCGCGGTGAATTGCTTGAAAGAAAAAAGGCAATTAATTACAATGCTTTAAGCGATCACCTTATTACCTGGGAAATCAAATACAACTACGGCGAGCAGCCCGTTGCAGGCAAATCGCTGACTGACCTGTTCGATGGCAGACTGGAATTGGTACCGGGCACGCTGAAGGTACATCCTGTCGATGTAAATGATGACAATATTACGCCTGGAAGTGAGCTGACAGAAGGGTCGGACTACACACTGATTCCTCATTCAGACAGCGGACGCGAAGGTTTTGTGCTGACGTTCGATCCGGGACTGGGCTCCAGTTCAGCCTACAAAATCGTATACAAAACAAAAGCCAAACAGGGCTCTTATATTGTGGAAAATGACACCGTAACAAACTCGGTGTATTCTGAAGGCAAAGATAAGCTTGCCGAATGGACACTGAGCCAGCAATTCATAAGCAAATCGCATTCCAATGCCGACTACGCCGCACGGACAATCGATTGGACTGTTAAATTGAACCAAAACAATTATGACATGTACGATGTCGTGTATGAAGATACGTTCGCGTCCGACGTACTGAAATTAGTGCCAGGATCTATGGTTATCCAACAAGATGGCACAACTGTAGGAACTTCCGTCTATACCTTAACCTATAAACCAGATGGAGTTACGGATACAACGGAAGGCTTTACGATTGACTTCCCGGATGGCAATCACTCCTACGTCATCAAGTACACGACATCGTTCGATTACGAGGACCATGCCTATGCGCCGAATTTTGACTTCGACAACGAAGGCGCTCTGACGTGGAGTTGGACGTCTGGCGGTACACTGCTCACAACACCACCTATGTCGTCAGAGTTCAATCCACGTCAAGAAGTGAAAAATAACGGCTTCAAAAACGGCAGCTACGATGCGAAAGAGAAGCAAATTACATGGAACATTGGCATCAACTACAACAGCAAAACGATGACGAACACTGTTGTTACCGATCCGTTGACTTCCGTACAGCAGATCGTGCCTGGCTCGATCGAAGTTAACGAAATGACCGTGAACGCCAATGGCAGCACCCAGCCTGGAAGCCTACTAACGGAAGGCGCGGACTATACGGTTCAACTTCCGGATAGCAGCAACGGGAATGAATTGAAAATCACATTCCCAGGCACAATTGACAAACCTTATCACATTTCCTTTAAAACCGAGCTCGAAAATGCGCTCATTAATGATGTCACAATTCCCAATACAGCTGTTCTGGAGGCTGACGGCTTCGCTCCGGTCGACTTGACCAAGAGCGTAACCATTCCTGCAGCAGGAGAATACGTCTATAAGGATGGCGAGCAGAACGACTCCGACGCTTATCTGGCGGACTGGAGCATCTATGTCAATCGCGGACAATCGACTGTAAAGAACGCCAAAATTCTCGATGTGCCTAGCGACAAGCAAATTCTCATCAAAGAATCGTTCAAGCTGTTCGAGACGATTGTGCAGGCCAACGGCAATGTGACCAAAGGCGCGCTTATCCAACCGACATCCAACTTGTATGAGCTTGCATTCATCGAAGTCAGCGATCCGGCTCTTGAGGACAAGTTGGATGTGCATTTCACTCCGGCTAAAGTGCAGGAATTGATGACTGAACTAGCAGCTGCAAGCAATATCGGGGACGAATTGTTTATTCTGTCGTTCAAACAAGAGATTTCACGCCCATACTTGCTGGAGTATCAATCGGTCATTGATGCAGTGCACAATAACATCATTGATAATAAAGCTTCCTTTATTGGCACTGATGTAGCCATGAAGGAGAACCAGAACAACACGAATATCGTGGTGCAATTGTCCGGCGGCACAGGCACTGGCGGCATCTATCGCGGAAGCATCCATGTAAAGAAGATTGAGGAAAAATCTGCGATAACCGATCCCGACATTCTACTGCCAGGCGCGACGTTCCAATTGACGCATAATACCAATAGTGGATTTGTCCCTATGACAGCTACGACGGATTCAAACGGTGAAATCGTATTTAATAATCTTCCTTACGGTACGTATACGTTAAAAGAAACCGATGCACCTAGCGGTTATTCCTATATTGGGACCGGGGAAGTTGAAGTGAAGATTAACTCTACTACGACAAAAGAGATTAAGGTGGAGAACCAGAAAATCGTTGTTCCGACGCCGAGTCCGAGCCCGTCTCCGAGTCCGAGCCCGTCTCCGAGCCCGAGCCCAAGCCCGAGCCCGAGCCCGTCTCCGAGCCCGAGCCCGAGCCCAAGCCCAAGCCCAAGCCCGAGCCCGAGCCCAAGCCCGAGCCCAAGCCCGAGCCCAAGCCCGAGCCCAAGCCCAAGCCCGAGCCCAAGCCCGAGTCCGAGCCCAAGCCCGAGTCCGACTCCAGCGCCGACGCTGAGCCCGACTCCAGCGCCGACGCTGAGCCCGTCTCCGGAGCCTACGGTTGAGCCAACTCCTGAGATAACTCCGGAACCTACGGTTGAACCAACTCCTGAGATAACTCCGGAGCCTACGGTTGAACCAACTCCTGAGACGACTCCGGAGCCTACGGTTGAACCAACGCCGTCTCCTACTCCTCCAGTTGTGAAGGAAGAGACAGAGAAAGACAAGCCTGTTAGAGGCGATATTGATGTTCCTCCAGGTGGAACGACAGACCTTAAGGATCCGCCTAAAAACGGTAACGTAACTGTGACACCTGACGGTAAGTGGGAGTATGAACCAGATCCAGATTATGTAGGAGAAGACTCCTTCACCATTGTCGTAAAGGATAAAGACGGTGAAGAATCGGAAATTGTTTTTGAAATCGACGTAGCTGAAATCCCGTTAGGCAATGTCGACGAGACTCCAGATGTTGAAAAGCTTCCACAAACAGGTGAGAACAGCTACTTGCTGCTTTACTTGTTAGGGGTCGCCTTAATCGGCGGCGGCATTGTACTTCAACTGAGGAGAGCGAAGCGTAATACGTAGCATCACCATTAACCGTCGAGCATAGTTGCTGCTCGACGGTTTTTTCTTGGCTATCTGAGTAATGCTGCTGCTTCCAGCCCACGCTCCACACAAGCTATGGCCTACTAACTTACACTTGCTCACCCCCTCGAAGAAGCCACCATCTCCGCCAATACTTCTTCGATCTCCTTGCTTTGGAACGGTACCAACACGTTCTGTGCTAAATCACTCTTCAATATAAGTAACTGATGCATGAGTTGTTCTACCGTGCCATTCGGAAAATTCTGTGCATCGGTCGTGATCATATGATGGACATAGACATCTTTCGTTTGACCGATACGATATGCCCGGTCCGTCGCCTGATTCTCGACAGCCGGGTTCCACCAACGTGTGTAATGTATAACATGATTGGCGCTCGTAATGGTTAGACCTACACCTGCAGCCTTCTGCGATAAAATCATGACACCAAAGTCTATGCTTTGATTGAATTCCAATACCACTGCCTGCCTGTTCGATGTCTCCCCGCTGATAATCGGAACTCGAACTCCATAACGCTGCATGATTGCCCGCTTCAATAGATACTGAATTCGCCGGAATTCGGTGAAAACAAGCACCTTCTCTCCACGCTCTCTGGCAGAATCCAATATTGTGAATAAATGTGCTAACTTGGGGACTCGACTCGATTCTAATTCTTCATAGGGAGGGTAGACTGCACCTGGATGACCATACAGTTGTCTCAAGCGCCCCAACACATTCAAAATCTCGAGCTTATTATTCGCTATCGAAGCAACCATTGTAGTCGCAAGTTGCTTCTGTTCAACCGACGCTTCTACAGTTATCGGCTCATGAACAACCTTACGTGGAAGTCGATCCTTCAACACTTCCTCCTTCGTCCTGCGGAGATAATGCGGCTTCAACGTATCAACCAGAGAATCATAATCAGATGTCTCTATATAACGCTTCCGGAATTCTCTTAATGATCCCAGATAACCCGGCTGAACATAGTCCATGATGGACCATAATTCTTCCAAGGAATTCTCGACAGGCGTTCCCGTCATCGCTAACCGAAAGTTGGCTTGCATAGCCCGTAGTGCATGAGAGCGCTGGCTAGCGTGTGATTTGGCATTTTGCGCTTCATCGCAAACAATATTTCTGAACTTGATTTTCCCAAGTATCATTTGATCGAGCTTTAAGGTATCATAACTTGTTATAATAATCCCGAAAGATGACAGCAACTGGTCATCACGTAACCGTTGGCTGCCGCGATGGACATAAACTTCCTTCCTCATGGTTGGGGCAAACTTCTCAATTTCTTGAATCCAGTTCTCGATCAATGCGATTGGTGTTACAATCATTGTCGGACCAAGCAGACCTTGCTCATGTTGATACAATAAGTAAGCAATTACTTGAAGAGTCTTCCCAAG
The DNA here is from genome assembly GCF_042675905.1 of Paenibacillus chungangensis. NCBI lineage: Bacteria > Bacillati > Bacillota > Bacilli > Caryophanales > Paenibacillaceae > Paenibacillus > Paenibacillus chungangensis. The sequence goes on from NZ_JBHTJZ010000022.1 coordinate 70,389, forward strand.
CCCCATATCATCCGCTAGCAGCCCGCCTTGCCGCTCAGAGCTCAATTTTATTAACCAACGATAGCCATGTACTTGATGATCGAAGAGATCGCCATTCAATGTAGGTGGTATTGGTACTTGCGCATCTTGTCCATCTCTTTGTTCGTTGATTTTAAATTCAAGCTCATCTTCATTATTATGAATATCAAGTCTGTATTGGGACTTATGGTGCTGCACAAGTTGTTCCGATGATTTTCCGAATAATTCATCCTTTAAGTGTTTAGTCACAAACACCCAACGAGGGTGGGGCTTGGTCGTCTGGACAAACGTGCTGGTTGGTTCCTTAGCAAGCACCTCTCTCAACTCTTTCTTCTCTTCTTCCGTAATCTCAACGGGTTCACCATTAGTTTCGTCCACCCATTGCAAGCCAGTACCTTGATTATACTGGGGGCGAATTCGTTGAATGGGCACAATACCTTTAACACGTTCTGAGAACTCCTCCAGATCGAATGAGAAGGTATGGTCTTCTAAGACTGCCGATGGATTTTGAAGAAATACCGGAACTTCTTCCCCTCGAATATGAGACTTCTTTCTAAGCGCAGTCAGATCGTCTGTGACTCGCTTCGTCTTCACGTAGCGCCTTCGAAGAGTACCCTCTCCAAAGCTGGTATAAGCCTTGTTTCCTTGTAACACCTCTGACTCTTCTTTATCATTCCCCCGAATGATAACCTCCAAGTGATCAGGTGCATGAACCAGGATATCCGGTTCGTAAGAATCAATCACTCTGTAATCCTCATTTTCAAGGAAACGCTCTAATTGAATACCCGCTTCTTCGGCAAGCTTTTGGCAAATACCGATTTTTTGGTAACCATGTTCATATTCGGCCTCCAGAGCTTGCAGGAGGCGATACACACGCTCTGGAAGTAAGTATAACTGATCACTTATATCGTACATCGCCCCTCTTCTTAATCCCACACGGTCTAGGTTCCTGCCATTGGAATCATATAAAGATATGTTCAATTCCGCTTGTAGAGGCATCGATTCCAGACGTAATATTCCGGTCACCGTCAATGATTCATCAGGAATTCCAAGTTCCTTCAGTATCTCGGTGGCATCCTCGTCTTGCAGGAGGCGATAGATATGATCAAATGAAAGTATGCCTTCCTTTACAAATTGCTGTTCATAGAGTTCCTCCCAGGCAACATAGGATGAAAACCCTGACCATCTACAGTAAGTATCCAAAGCTTCTCGTTCCATTGGGATAGAAATAACCTGCGCTTTAGACCCATGATGAGCCAAGAAAGTAAAACCAACACCTGACTGCTGAAGGTTATGTTTTACTCTAATGCCTTGTTCTCTTCTTCTGCTGAAGAACATGCTCACTCACCTCCCATCCCAGATTGTCGCGAAGCCATCTATCGAATACCGACTGCCAGTCGCTATAATGTCTTAACCAGCCTTGACTGCCATTACGTGTAACAATTAAGTCCTTATTGAGCAATTTCTCTCGTTTGACCTCTTGAGGCCCCCATATCGTATGTTTAAGCCGTTCACGTTCTTCGCGCATATGATCAATCTTCTGTTGGAAGTGTTGATTAAACACTTCTCTCTCATAGATATACACAGCTCCAACCGTCAATACTTCAATGATGACATGCCGTTCAAAGTACATAATGATCGTAGTCTTGTTATCCGTTACCTCCATATCTCGAAGCATAGGGGCAAATTTACGCCAATAGGCCGCCCGCTCCGATGATGAACTGACCTGATTAAAGAAATCGTCCAATTGCTTGCCGAAGATCCAATCTGCGAATCGTTCTTTCTCTTCGTCCCCAACCTCTCTCCATAACATCGGATTTTGACGATCGGAAGACATCACATCATATATGATATAGCCGATATCGCGAACCCGATCCAAGTTCGGGCAATTTCGAATACAGTGATGCGCAAGAAACTGCTGCATGTGGTTCGATTCTCGTTGGAATATCTTCTCGAATAGCGTTTTCTCCTTCAAGAAGAAGGACTCATCCGCCTTCATTACAACCTCGAAGAACAGTCGCTTGAAGAAGGCATGATATTCTTTCAAGAGATACGTTTCTGCTGTATCCACCATGGAAGATTCAGATTGGCGAATTTGATCATTCAAGTGATCTACAGGATCATCGGCAAGTACGAACTTTCGCCATCTTATCCTATCCGACGGTTCTATACGCTTCTCCAATCGTTCCTGATGCTGCTTGTAGCCCGCTTGAATAACATCCCACAGAATCTGACTGTCATCGGTATCATACATGATATCTAGCGAAGAACGGAACAATCTCTTATTTCGCTGACTAGATGTTAACAAGTGTGCCTTTATCGTAGATTTCCACTCCGGTGTCATAGTTGCATGATAGAGGTAAATGACCAACTTCTCATCTTTAGCAGACAGATCTGCGGTAAACTCAGAGAATTCATCTGGCCCCAAGGGATAGATCAATTCGAATTTTCGCTTAAGCTCCGTTAATTTATTGGCCGGCACAGTACCTTCGTCAAAACTACCTGTTGTACGATGCATTCTATGAAATTCTCTCACAAAAGTCTGCAGCTGGAATGGATGATATTCATATTTCATGACGCGTTCACCAGATTCTCCAGTTCTTTAATCGATTCTTCGTCCTTCAAGCGGAATAGAAACTCTACTCGCCGCGAACGTTCAGGATTATAGTGACCCGCTTCATCGTTCAGAGGCTGGGAGTAGCTCTTACCATTGACTGTAATAAATTGTTGTGCCAGCTCCTTCTCGCGGAAATCAACAAGTTCATCACTATATATGAACTTGAATACCGAATATGCGCGTCCTTGCGATAAATCCATGTTGGACATATAAGTACCCACATTATCTGTATGACCCTCAATCAAGATATTCGCAATTTCGCTACGAAATCGATCATCCATAAGAATCTTCAAATACTTAGGCACAAATTCACGCAAAAACTGCTCACCTTCATCAGAAAGTTCAGTCGAATTCGTTGCAAACAAAATTTTTCCAGGAAAACGAATTGCACCTGTGCTTTGATCGATTTCGATATTCAACCCGGATTCCTTGAATGCTTCCGTTAATTCTTGAATAATTAATGATTTGACGCCGATGATGTCTTCCAACTGTTGCCGAATGATATCTTCCTTCTCAGCGATCTCTTGCTCTTGTGCTTCCAATTCCATCTGCTTCTGTGCCTCGTATTCTCGAAAGTCATAAATAACAAGTGACAACAGCAGTACGAACACCATCAGGGACGCACTCATCAGATCCGCGTATGACATCCAGTAATTGGGTTGTTCTCGTTTACGCGACTTCATTGCACGTTCACTTCTTTACGCGTTTTTACAATATTCTCTGTCAGTTTTCCAAATTCATCAATTAAATCCTCATGATGGTCGCTCAATTCTTCGACGAGCTCAGCTACTCCTTTAACCGCATTCTTTAACGTCTCATCGAAGTGCTGATACGTTTTCGTCAATCCTGAATCAATATTATCTGCAAAGTTTCTCAATGACAGGTCAAGTGACTCCCTCGTTTTCGTAAACTGTTCACCAGAATGCTCCCATTGTTCCTTCAGTAGCCTCGATTGCTGTTCCATCTGCTCTGCATAACTTTTGGATGCCGCCAAAGTTTGCGTCACTGATTCTTGTGTATGCATATTCATCTTCGACATCTCCGGCAACAGCTCCGATTGAATGACTTGCATCTCCCTCAACCCGTGGCTCAGTTCTCCCATGTTATCGATAATTGCATTCATTTGAGGCGTAACCTCGCGAGAAAGTTCTTGCAATTGTCTTAGCATGATCTCTGAATCTCTTAATGCTTGAACCTGTGTATCAAGCGATTTGCCGAATTGACTAGTCATCTGTTCATATTGATTTGTCAGCTTAGAAGTGAATTGCACCAAGTTTTCAAGCAATATCGTGTGACCATCATCCATAGACTTCTGGAAGCTTGCGAAGTCTGCAGAGATTCGTTCATATTTCTCTGCAAGCTGTTGATTATTCTCCAGTACCGATTGCTGTAACGGCATTTGATCCAGCGATTGCTGTTGTAACATCTGGATGGTCTTGCTAAGCTCACTCATATTAGCCGATGTAGCCGAATAATGAGACTGTGCGTGCTCCATCTCTCCAATCATCCGTTCAACCACCGCGAACATCCGTTGTGTCTGCTCAGCAGTTTCTGTTTGTTTCTTCTCTGATTCATGGAAGCCCGTCATGACTTGCTCCATGGTGTTCATCATACCTGATTGCATCTGATGCGTATTCTGGATCAAGTCGCCGAACTGTTGCAGCGTCTCTTGTGTCCCGCCAGTCACTTCGTCAATGATTCGGGTTGTAATGTCCGTGCTGCTGGCCTGCTGTTGTTGAATCTGCTTCTCCATAAGCTGATTAGACTGATGCAGATGTGTAACAACGGGCGACATCACTCGCTCAAGCGCATCCGTAAGCACGGTCTTCAAGTGATCATTCTGAGTCCTCGTAATCTTCTCCAATCGGTTCAAGAACAGCTCTTCATCATCTGTATTTAATAGAAAATCCAAACGCTCCGTATGTTTATCGAGTTGATCCTCTAGCTTGCGGCTAATCATACGATCGTAGAACATCCACAGCAGCGAAAAAACGACACCCGCTACTGATGTATAGAAGGCAACTCGCATCCCTCCAATTAATACCGTAATTCCCGAACGTATCTGATCGGGATTTTCCGTATTCAAGTCGGCAAGACCAACTGATAATCCAATGAACGTTCCGAGAACACCGACGCTGACACAAATTCCGCCTACAATATCCATAATTGAACGATAACCGGTATGATATAATAACACATCTTGACCAAGATAAGGCTCAATGCGAATTTTCTCATCCACTTCCTTCTGGGAAGCTCGCTCATAATAACGAGCCCACTGAAGCTTGTATTTGCTTTGATCCGGCAAGCTCAAGAACATATTATTTAGATTCATAGGTGTGTCCGGCGTCTTAGAGCCGATCTCGCTAATTTCAGTAAATATCCGCTGCATGGGCCGAATCTCATAATAGAATATTCGAAATGCAGTATGCGTTACAAACATTAAGAATAATCCCAACTGCAACAACAAGAAGCCCGAAGTGAAACTTTCCGTGCCAATGCTACTAATAAACTTAAATAAGGCGTCCACTATGCCGTACATTTCTGGAAGCACTCCCATCATATTCTTCATCTTCTTGTTCCTATTATAGTTCACTAGCTTAGGTGTTAGGAAGGGTTAATTAGGTAATACGACCCATCCACTGAAGAAAAGACGACTGATGATGTCAGTCGTCTTACAAATTTATTGTATCTATTCGCCTCACAAGATCTTCAACAACCTCGAACCCTGCCGTTCCGCTATCCACTTTAGTTAACGTTTCGAGCAAGAATCGTCCGTCCTTGGAATACTTGAATTCTCTAAGTCTCATTTGAATTTCCTTAATCGATGCTTGTCCGTTAAAGTCCCGTTCCAAGATGTGAGCGATCCAGCTAGTCTCATCGACGATTCTGTTGTTGTCAATCGGAACAACAATGCGGGAGAGTGATCCCAGCAATCGAAACTTACCGCTTTTACGCAAACAATCCACGAGCAAATCACTTGTCCATGCCAGATCATTCGGCAGCGCCGGAAGTGAGTAGTTTTCTTCAAGCCGGTCAATGGTAATAAAAGAGTATCCTAATTTCTCTTGCTGAGCAATCAGTCGATTAATGTCTTCAACGAGTTGTCTCTCGTCATCGGATGTCCAGCCAAGTCGTTTGCGATGAATATACTCGCCGAACTGGCCGCTTTGGTAATAGAAAATGTTGGAACTGCTTGCAAGTGCTTGATCCAAAGTTTCCTCCCTTGCTCCCAATTCTTCCGTCACCCAATGATAGACAAGCTCTCTTGGAACCTCCGCTTCTTGTTCTTCAATATATTGTTCAACGACTGTCAATAGTGTAAGTTCCTCAATTGGATAATTGTCATTGGAAATGAGAGGATATCTAGCAAATCTATGATTGGGAATATCAAAAACCTTAAGCAAATCGTACAATAAGTAGCCAGATTCGATTCCCATACGTACGCAACGCTCTTTACATACATCATATAATCGATTCACATGAATAACACCAACATCTTCCATCAATTGCTCCAATTGCTGCATAACCTGATTAAAATCATGCTCTGTGAATGGATAGAACTCTCTTAACGCTACCAAACCAAAGTTCGAGCTGACAAAGTCTGAATCACTCTGAATCGAAAACTCAAGCGTAAATCTCTTCCAACCACGTTTGACCACAAATTCTTCTCTAAGCGTCTCAAGCGTTAACGGACGTTGATATTCTCGAATAAATGACTTAATTACTTCTGCATTCGTTAACTGAAAGGCGTCATCTTTGTGCCAGATATGGGGGAATTTATTCGGCGCCAGTTCCTCTGATCCCACTTGACGAATCATTGTATACAACGCATATTCGTTCGGAATTCCTGCAGCCGTAAGCCGCTCCTCAAAGGATTGGAACAAGCGGCCAACCGATATGGGACTTCTCTTCTCCAGCAGAGACAACGCATATTGAGACACTTCTCGAATGAATGGCACATCAAGTGAGACGAAGGAGTAATGAATATATCGTCCTCTTCCCCACAGGTAACCGGTTGTTGCAAATTCATCTCGCGTACATACGGAGGTGAAATCACGATCACGCGTCAATTCTCCCGGTTTAATCCGGTTAGCTGCTTCAAGGAGTTCCTCAGCGCGCTTGTACACTTCGACTCCGGATGGATACAGGCGAAGCACCATCTCTACAAGGTCAGATTTCCTGGAGTTAGCCAGAATGTAAGTGCCATCCTGTACGGCGTATAGTATAGGCAACAAGATGGCAATGCCCAATTCCTTGGGAAAGCTTGGGAGCTGAACCTCATCGGAAATCAACTGGTGCATTTGTTCGGTTGTGATCTGTTGTCCACGCAGCTTCTGATTCGCAGCTCTGCGTAATTGTTCAGCCGTATCGTCTATCTGCTCCTGTGTGTATAAGGTCCACCAGCCATACTGCTCCAAGTAGACAAGTCCTTCGTATGCCTCAAGCACTTGTTCAATGAGGCCGTCATCGAACTTCTCAATGACATCGATCGGGTAATAATAGAAGGAGTGATGCGTCTCACATGCCTCTTTCAACGTTTTCTCCAGATCGATGACTTCATGATGAAGTTGACTCAATACCTTTCTAATAATTTGTCTGACCCGTTCTCTGGTCAATCCGTAATGTTGGCCCAACGATTCCAATGTTGCTTTGCGCCCTTCCCGCCTTTCCTTCCAGCGCATATGCAAGATCTGCAAGTTTCGATTAGTAGCCAAGTTCTCTTCCGTAAACCTGTTCGCCCACTTAACCTCTAGCCGATGTCGCATGAATGCAATTCGTTGATCTAATGACATCTCTCTCAAGGCTTGCTTATGTCTGGATTGCACCCGATAGGCATCCAGTCGAACCTGTAATTGCTTTAAAAACTTATCTATGGCTACAACTCCAACTCCGTCCATAAGCCGCAACTGAATCAAGTCCGCAGGCAATTCTCCAACAGTTTTCATCCCTTGTCTCTCAAGTTCCGCCAATAATCTTCTAACCATTGGAAATTCTGCTGCTTGGAGCTCCATTCGAGCATCCTCATCTTTTAATTCCACGATAGTTTCCTGCCATACCAACTTTCCATATTGTTCAGCAGTACGATGAGTAAAATCATCTGTAGGAGCGCTTGTTTGTGTTTGGCCTATCTCAGTTGTATCGTTTCTTGCGTCAATATACCCACTCAATTGTTGAAACATTTTCTGAACCGCTCCTGGTCCGGCGCCATTTATCTTTCTGGCTAAAAGCATCAGATCTTGAGGAAGCTGACCAATCACGTTCATCTGAAGCTTTCCTATAACATTTTCGATTAAGAAAGAACAGCCTCTGAATGGAATATCTTTCAGGAAATCATTCAAATACTGAGGTGGAATAACGATCGATTCATTGTTCAGGAAGAGTCTGAATGCTGTAGATTCAGAAAGATGCTGCTCAACGCTTTCTTCCGTATCCTTAGACTCGAATACCACATGTTCGGGTAGTTTCAAGCTGTCATTGATCACTTTCATTACTTCATCATACTTGTCCCTCAGTAGCCATTGCAGGGATGTTTCCGGCAATCCGTTTAATTGTTCTGACAATTGGATACCGAATCGCTCCAACTGTCTAGCTATATCGAGCGTTAGAATATCTTCCAGCAAAATTCCTGCCTTGATACTTTCCAATGGATTTGAATCTTTGCCGCGCTTCAGCTTAAGAAACCGCCCCAGATCCCCACGGAACTCGAAGCCCAAGAACCACAGCTGAACAAGAACATCATGAAGAAGCTTCGGTTGACTACGATACAACGCTTTGAGACGCTCTTCCGTCCAATCCTGGACATAGTAAACTTCCAGGTGTCCCGCTATTTCGCTAATCCGGGCAGATTTATATGTACTCATTAACCTATTATGAAGGTAGGCTGGAATAATGACGCTCGGTTGCCCACTCTCGACATTCAGCAAATTCTCGGCATCTGTAGCTGCCTGTTCAGTCGATGCCATGATCGAACCCGCAGCTATAGCCGCCTTTTCTTCACTCTTCTCTTCATTCGCTACCAATGACGTTATCCACCGCTTCTCAGAGGGTTCCTTCCCCGTCAAGAACCACGCCGGCTTGCGCTTTGTAGACTGACTGCCGTTTCTGGCGTATCGGAAATAGAAACCCGAAGGCTTTAAAGCGAATAATTGATCCTTGAGTTCCCATCCGCCTATTATCCACAATGCACCGCCATTCCCTCTTTTGTCCACTATATCAAGCGAACGATCCTTCAGATAATCGGCAATTTCCGTTTGGGTAGATTCTGAACCAATCATTTTTGATTCTGGCTTTCCATTGGCCCACTCATCCATTTGACCCGTCAACTGCTTGAATAGTACTTGCATCTCACGGAATTTCTCGTCAATAGACGGAAGCACTTTCTCGGAAAGCTGCTCTTGAAGAACTTTCTCCAGCTTTTGGCCCAAATCCTCGGTTGCGATCGGATTCATATTCTCTCTGTCTACACGTACAGGCATCTCATACTTGGGCACTTCCAAATCAAGCGGGCCGTAGGTTTCTGCATACCAAGCGCTAATGGCATGAATATGCCTGTGTGCCGTGAGCGATAGATCGATATGGATCTCCCTCGCATCGTGAGCTGCTGCATTACCATTCATCCGCAGCCATTCGAAGCTGCTGCGAAGATCATCGTCGAAGCAACCGCGCCGATGCAACATGTGTACACGATCAATTTGCTTCATACTGTAATCAAAGGTTAGGCGCTCATGCGCGGCAACTGAAATAGCCGCTTGCTCGCCGAATAGTCTGCCCTGGATAAGGGTCGCACGCGGACTCGTCCACAACGTCTGCTCTGCTTGTTCGGCGAGAGCCGTCAATTCAGGATCCACAGCCCGTAGGAATGCCATTGATGTCGTCAATCCATAAACCTCCTTGCGTTGAACATTTCATTCCGATTAGATGGTTACGTCACCGGAATAAACTTCACCTTCCGTATTGTACGTGACTGTAAACACCATATCCGATAACCACTTGTTAAACGATTGATTATCATTAAATTGCTTGAATATTTCCATATTGTCTGTCATTAAGTTTATGATGGCTTTATTCAACGCTTTATCGCTTTCAATTTTTGCATTTTGCTTATCCGAATGTTTCATTGCATTTTGGTAATTTTTATCTTTTGCCACCATTTCCGGAATGCCTGCGATATACTTCTTTACTTGATCCTCATCTGTCCATGGGATATTGCCGAACAAATCATGGAAGGTAGCCAATATGTTGCTTAATAGATCCAATTCAGGGTCCGTCTTTCCTCCTCCTGCAGAAGTGGGCACTGGATCGATTTCATAGGGCGAAGAGCTTTCCATAGCAATTGACATCATCGTTTGCGCTTCTGCTCGGTAACTATCCAGATCAATCGCTTCCAATATGCCTCTAGACAGATCTTCTTCAATCGGAGCCGGCAGCTTTGGCAACAACAAGGTTAAAAATATGGATAATCTCTCCCATGCCGGATTACTGTATGGAAGAATGGATGCCAGGAAGCCATAGGTTCTTGTGAAAGCTTTCGCTTTGCTTTTAAAATCGACCTGACCGGATTCATCCAGCTCATCCTTATAAGTTTGCGCACAGATGTCCAGAATGGGATCCAGTGTATCCCGTTCCGCCCCGTTCAGATACAATTCAACAATCGTAGCGACATGATAATCTGTAAATACGTGATGGGCATGAATATCGCTTTCCAGATCGTTCAGCTTATCCGGATCAGTCTCGTCAGACAAGATGGTCGTCGTGTAATACTTTGAGAAAGCTTCTTTAATCACGTCCGTCTCATTCGCAAAATCAAGCACGAACGTATCATTTTTAAGCGGATGGGCTCGATTAAGTCGAGAAAGCGTTTGAACGGCTTGAATATCTGCCAGTACTTTATCGACGTACATCGTGTGAAGCAAAGGTTCGTCAAAGCCCGTCTGGAATTTATTCGCAACAATTAAGAGTCGATACGGATCTTTTTTTAATTTCTTCTCGATCTCACGGCTGGCGAATCCATTCACGGCACTCTCCGATAACACCATGCCTCCGTATTCATGTTCTCCCGAGAACGCCAAAATCGCTTTAAATGAACTTTTCCGTTGCTGCAAGTAATGCGTTATGGCGTAATAATATTGCATAGCTCGTTCAATACTGCCCGTTACTACCATTGCTCTCGCTTGTCCGCCTACTTTGCCTTTCGCAATCACTTGGTCATGGAAGTGATCAACCATAATTTCGGCTTTCATCCGTATGGCGGTTTCATTCGACTCGACATACCTGCGAAGCTTCTGCTGAGCTTTCTTCTTATCGAACATAGGATCATCTTCCACAATCTTGGCAATTTTGTAGTAGCTGTGAATTGGTGTATATTTCTGCAACACATCCATGATGAAGCCTTCTTCAATGGCTTGTCTCATGGAGTAGTAATGGAAAGGCTTATGCTTGATCTTTCCCTCTTCTTCATACGGAACACCGAACATCTCCAGCGTCTTGTTCTTGGGCGTAGCCGTGAAGGCGAAGTAGCTGGCATTAGTTAGCATCTTGCGCCCTTCCATGATCTTGTTGATCTTGTCCTCAGCGGACTCTTCTTCGCTACTCTCATAATTGGCGGACAGTGACATATTCATCTTGGCCGACATGCTGCCGCTTTGACTCGAATGAGCTTCGTCAATAATAATCGCGAAATTATTCATACGATGACTATTGCCAATGTCCTCGAGAATGTAAGGAAACTTATGCACGATGGATACAATGATCTTCTTGCCGCCTTGCAAGAGCTTGCGCAGATCGCCTGAATGTTCCGCATGTCCTACGGTGTTTGCCACTTGCATGAAGCTTTTAATCGTATTTTTGATTTGCTTATCCAGATTGATTCGATCCGTAACGACGATGACGGAATCGAAGATCGATTTACCATCTTTCGAGAGCGATACAAGTTGATGCGCAAGCCAGGCAATGGAGTTCGATTTGCCGCTTCCCGCGCTATGTTGGATTAAGTATTTATGACCTGCGCCTTTGTCTGAAGCATCCGCCAGAAGAGCTTGAACGCCCGCAAGCTGATGATAGCGCGGGAAGATTTGCGTCCGTTTCAGCTTCTTCGTGTCCTCATCCTTCTCTTCCACAATCTGCGCATAATTCTCGATAATATTGGAGAGCTGATTCTTCGTTATGATCTGCTTCCACAGATAATCCGTCTTGATGCCATCCGGATTAGGCGGATTCCCGGCTCCGTCACGATAACCTTGGTTGAATGGCAAGAACCATGACTTCTTGCCATCCAGCTTGGTACACATCTTGACTTCGTTATCATCGACCGCGAAGTGGACCATGCATCTGCCGAATTGGAACAGCAGCTCCCGCGGATCACGATCCGTCTTGTACTGATACACGGCATCTTCAACGTTTTGCTTGGTCAACCGGTTCTTGAGCTCGCAGGTGATGATCGGAAGTCCATTCATGAATATAGCAAAGTCGAGCGCCAACTTCGCATTGTCTCTGGCATACATAAGCTGGCGCGTGACGCTGAAAATGTTTTGCTCGTATAATTCTTTTGCCTTCACATTCTGTTCCGACGGCAAGAGATAATATAAATCCAATGTTACGGGATATACTTTTAATCCATTGCGAAGCACGTGAATAACACCATTCTTCGCAATTTCGCCTTGGAGTCGGTTAAGAAATTTTGATTTGTTGATGTCGCTTGTGAATACACCTAACGCCTCTAGCTTATCGGGCTGCGTGGCTTGCAAGAAACGAAATAAGCGCGTCTCATCAATTGCGTATTCCTTATTGTAATCGCTATTCTGACCTTGCTCATAGCCGTTGCTGTTAACAAGGTAATTCACGATGAGAGTCTCCAGACCGCTTTCCCTTGTGTTCGTCGGCACCTACACTTCACTCTCCTCTAACTGAGCTAGTTCCTCGCTCTCCAGTTCTTCTAATTCGGTGTCTTCAAGGTCTAGAATATCTACATTTACATCCTCAACTACTAATCCTCTGACGTCTACTTTACCTGTTACGACATCGGAGATGAGGCGGGTTCGGTATTCGAGTATGAGACTAACCTCTTTCTCTATAATAAATAAACTCTTATCAATTCTATCTATCTGCTCCATTATGTGTGACAGAATTCTTTCTTGTTCCTCCACCGGGGGAACAGGAAGCCAAGTGCTCTTAATAGTATCTTGGCTGATATTGGGTTGACCTCCCCCCTTACTCTTCTCAATTAATTTGTTTCTGCAACTGTATAGTAAATAAAAAGCATATTGCAAATTTATTCGATTACTATTTACTTCACTTAAACAACAGCATGCTTGATTACAACAAGCATCAATACGACTAATTGCTAGTTTTCCAATTGTAGCACCATACATCGCTATAACAATTGTATGTTTAGGATATACCTTAAGTATTGAATGATCACTCAGGGCTATTTTTGTGACTTTTCTTTTTGTGTCGTATAAATGAGCATCCTTTAAATCTCCGGAATTAATCCATTGTATGTCGCCATCATAATATTTTAAGTCCCCGCTCTTTGGGGTAGTGCCGCTCCCAATGACTTTAAATAATCTGGTAATTTTCTCTTTACTCCAATGCTGCGGAATAGTGCCTAGCCACTCAATGCCCGACGGTTTCATCTTCACATCCGGATCTATGCCTTTCGTTACCGCCTGGTTAATCACAGCTTGCTTCTGTTCTTTAAGAGTAGCGATCAATTTCTTCTTTGCTTTGATGAACTTATTTATTTTTAAAAGCTGACTATCCAAGTATTTTACGATTTGGTTTTGTTCTTCGAGAGGTGGAACTGGTAAAACTTGAGCTGCAAAAACATCGAATCTGAAATCTGAAGATCTTTCTCGTATTCCTCTGTACAAAGATTGAATAAAACCTGTCTTTGCCATTTCTCTGACAACATATGCAAAGTAATTATTATTCAGTTTTACTTTGGGAATACAGACACTATACACTGGTGTGCCTTTTCCATCTGAATCAGATACCCCGACTGCACCGGCGAATGCATCCATAACATGTATTACAAGATCCCCTTTTCGAATACCTTGATATCCAACTTCTTTAATAGATTCAGTAAATCCAGTCGTTCTTCTTTTTTTTCGCAATGTAACCGTACCATCTCTAAAGCAAGTTACAACCTCATCATACTCTCGAACAGACCTAGTTGCTTTGTTGTATAGCGCCTTTGCTCGTTTTGTATCCCAGTGTTCAGGAATTCTATTTGCCCAAATAATTTGGGTGTATTTATAATACTCATATGGCTTAAGTCCATTTTCCACTTACTTAACCCCCAATAATTTCATGCAACAAGCCCTCTGTCTCGGCTTCTAATGCTTTTAAATCTGCTTTGATTTCTTCCAGCGATCGTAGCTGTATCGGCTTGTAAAAGTATTTCGTGAAGCTGATTTCATAGCCAATCTGAGTCTTGCTCTCGTCAATCCATGCATCCGACGCGAATGTTAGCACTTCGTCTTCAAAAAACTTTCCGACGCCGCCTTTATGCAATAATGGAATTTGCTCCGTATCACGCAGGTTGGCATCACTTTCATACTCCACGACACAACGTTTGCTGTCGATTATCGCCTCAAATAAGCCGTGACGTGGGTTGGCTTCGGCTTTTCCAGGCTTGTGAATTTTCTTTATCACTTTTTCCGCTGTTTCATCCACCTGAGCCAAATGATTTTTAATCAGATTCATTCTTTTCGCCGGCATCTTCGCGCCTGTTCGAGCAGCAGCATTGGATAGCTCAGCAAGAAACGTATTAAAATCCGTTATCGTCTCAACATGCAATTGCTCCGCCACCGCTGCCAAGAGATCCGCTAATGCCAGATCCTGTTGAGCCGAACATTCCTTCGCAAATTTGTCCAGATTGGCGCGAGATAAATCCACACGTAATCGCAACGGCCTCTCTACGGTCATTTTCCAATACCCAAATTCCTTATTATCAAAAATTTTGGATTGTTCACTTTGCTCGAAAGCAAGAAGACTATCCGTAATTTCTCTTCTAATCTCCGGTGTAAACTCACAATTCTTATTGCCCAAATTTTTACGAAGCGGACTCTTCATACCTGTGGCATCAATTAATTGTACCTTCCCACGACGATGTGGCGCTTTACGGTTCGTTACTATCCAGATGTATGTCGCGATGCCTGTATTGTAGAACATGTTCTCCGGCAGTGCGATAATCGCTTCCAGCCAGTCGTTCTCGATAATATATCTCCGCAAGTTACTCTCACCTTGACCTGCGTCACCTGTGAAGAGAGACGAGCCGTTATGAACTTCGACAATTCGACTACCTAGCTCCGTATGGTGTTTCATTTTACTCAATTTGTTCGCAAGAAATAACAATTGGCCGTCACTGGACCTTGGAATCATCCGATAATCCGTCTCGTCTTGGTGGGATACGACGAATCGGGAATCGGCAATGTCCCCTTTGCCGCCCAGTCGCTCCAGATCCGTCTTCCAGCTCTTGCCGTACGGCGGATTGGATAACATAAAGTCAAAATTGGTCGTTGGAAATCCGTCATTGGATAACGTAGAGCCATAAGCAACATTATCCGCTTGCAGCCCTCCCCCTTTCAGCAGCATATCGGCTTTCGTAATCGCATACGTCTCCGGGTTGATCTCCTGACCGTACAGATTGATGGAGATCTCCTTGTTATGTTCCGATGCTAATTGCTGAAGCCGCACCTCGGCACTTGTTAACATGCCGCCTGTACCGCAGGCACCATCGTATACCAGATAAGATCCATTCGTAATGTTGTCCGCAACAGGTAGAAATGCAATGTCCGCCATCAGCTCGACAACATCACGCGGCGTGAAATGCTCACCCGCTTCTTCATTGTTTTCTTCATTGAACTTGCGAATCAATTCTTCGAAGATGACGCCCATAGAATGATTATCAAGCGCCGGAAGCTTGATATCATCTTGATCATCCAGGACAGGCTCTGTGCTCAAATTAATGTTCGGGCTAACAAACTTCTCGATAACGGCTCCCAGAATATCGGCTTCGATCATCGTATCGATCTGATTTCTGAATTTGAATTTCTCCAGTATCTCTTGCACATTCGGCGAAAACCCATCCAAATACGCAATAAAATCAGCCTTCAATTGCTGTTGTTTGGCTCTAGACTTCAGATCTTTCAACATAAATGGCGACGAATTGCAGAACGCTTGACCGGCCACATTACACAGGGCAGCCGTCTGATTCAACACTCCTGCATTGTCCAATTTTGTTTTCATTTCAAGTACTGCTTCCTTGGTAGGCTCAAGCACGGCGTCCAAACGACGAATAACCGTCATCGGCAAGATAACATCTCTATATTTACCGCGAACATATACGTCGCGCAAACAATCGTCGGCAATCCCCCAGATAAAACTAACAATTTGATTGTGTAATCGTTGATCCATATTCAAGTCCTCCAGCCATGCTATGTAATGAATTACTAATACTAGTTTACCGCAATTTCGATATTCGTTGTAGATATCCTGATTCATTCTGAATTTCATCATACCATTCTAAAGTGACAACTAGCTGTCAGAAACAACCGTTCGTATCTCATTCATTTCCATATTCAGTTCCAGTCCGAGAATCTGCTCTCGCAAGCGCCGCTCCAACTCCTCCATCTTCGACTCCAACAAATCAAGTTGTAGAAGATGTAGAGACACGTCCCGCTCACCAGCATCAATCCGATAAGTCGCGGTCTGTGCCTTCACATTGGGCTCGCTTACAAACTTCGGATAGATAAGGAGGAGCGTCGAGACCTGGAATTTGAGCGCATACGCCATCATCTGATAGAGATCCGACTCCGTCGGTTTGAGTTCGCCACTCGGTGTAATCGGATTTTTGTATTTAGCATCGGCGACGATGGAGGCTGCTTCATGGATTGCATTATTCTTCCCATTGATCCCGCGCAATACAAAATCCGGCTTCACGACAAATCGCTTTGACTGGCGATCCAGATAAGCTTGCTCCTGATATTGCACCTTGTAGATGTTCGCTAACGCTCTATTCAGCAGCTTATTCACGAACTGCTCGAACAACCGATTCAGAGGCACGAGGAAGCTGAACACTTGATCATCGCCTGCGCGCATACCGGGTTGGGCGTTCGTATAGAACATGCGTGCCATGTTGAGCACCGGACGATACGCTTCATTCATGCGATTGAAGCGCACCGCATCGAATGCTTGGGAGGACAATCGGATGATGCGGACATCCTCCAAATAAGTAAGTGCTTGTGCCAATTTCTTTTTATTGTCTGCATGTGACGTTTTTTTGCCAATAAGGATCATGACTGACTTCAGAACCTGATTCAGCAGCGTGTCCTCCGTAAATTCCTGGTAGGCCACCATATGAAGATGCCGCAATCCATAATTACGCTCAAGCGACTGCTGGAACAGGATTTTTCCCTTCACGAACTGCACATTGTCAGTCTTGTCTTCATAGTGTCGATGAACATGCCGCTCGAACACCCCCAGGAATCTCACCAAAAAGAGATGAATGAACAGCTCTAGCATGTCATGCTGGAAACTTGCCATCAGCTGTGAGCTCGGCAACTCTCGTACGGCAAGGAATCCGGAGTAATGCAGCAACCGGAACAACATCGCCACAGACGTCCCTTCTTCATTCTCATGTGCCTGGTCTCGGAACAATTTCGGCAAGATTTGCAACCGCAAATTCGGAGTCGACACGAACCCTACATAACGCTGCAGAAGCAGACGATCATCCGCTCTCAATAAGAAGTTCTGACTGCCCCACAACGGCTCAAGACTCATCAGCTCCTGACGCTGTTCCGCTGTAAGTATACAGGAGCATAGTCGATCCTCATAGATGTTGACGACCGGACGCTTCATCACTCTATTGTCCCCTTGTAGATGCGAAGCAGTGCTTCCTCGAATTCGGAGTGTTCATTCCCCTGCCGATGAAGACTGAGCGAACGAACATTGCCGTAGGAATCGAAGAACTTGCTTCCCACGATCCCTTGCATGCTGACAAGGTCATTGTAGAAGTATTCGTTCAACAGCGGCAGCACCTTGTAATACCAGGTTTTGTGCAGATCGCCGATCGACAGAATATCCATAAAATATGCTTGTCCGATACGATGATCCCGATCAAGACGTTCCATAAGCCGCTCATTGATGCTGCGCAGCAGCTTCTCCAGATCGATGACATCATTCACCTTCGCGCTCATGTTCAGATTCGGATTAGAGAAAACTTCATAATCCGGCTCCACCTCCACGAAGGCGAACCTTCTTCGGAGCGCCGTATCCAATACTGCAATGGAGCGATCCGCTGTGTTCATCGTGCCGATCAGATACAGGTTCTTTGGCAATGTGAATGGCTTTTTCGAATAGGGCAGCGTGACGCTTAACGATTGTCGCTTATCCTTCTCGATCAAGGTAATCAACTCGCCAAATATCTTCGAGATATTGCCTCGATTAATCTCGTCAATAACCATATAATAAGGCTTAGTCTCCGCACCGGACTCTGTCGCCTGTTGCTGAGAACTCTGCTCGCTGTCCGAGCGAATAAGCTGTTGAAGGTCGCCGACATTCATGCTTGTCAGCTCATAGATCGTCTTCAACGTTAACCGCTTATTGCCGTTGAATTTGTAAATATCTATTGGCTTATCGAATTCCTTCAGCCACGTTACTTCTCGCATATGCGGGAAGGCTCCGCCCTCCTCGTACTTGTACTCGCTCCGGATGACCCCGATATCCCGGATTGTCGTTGGACCATCGTAGATTAACACCATATCCCCGACGCTCATGACATTTACGATACCATTCAACGAGCTTGCATCATTAGTAGGTTTCTGCGTATCTAACCCTCGTTCTTTTTGGAGCAAGGTATATAACTCGTCATAAGATTTCCCTTCCAGATTAAACTGACTCAGCCAATCGACTGCGACGCAATGCCTCTCTTTACAAAGACGATACACATGCTCATCTTTACGCTGACCGAGTGACACTTTCCACACCCGGGAGCTCCCTTGTGTATGTTCCAGGTCCTCATGCTTGCGATCGGACTTGAATGATTGGGTGAAAGCGGACATTGCCAGCTCCTTCAACACGCCGTCTTCGATGCCGTATTTTAGCTCAGAGCGCTCATCCCCCTCTTCGTCGAATCGTGGGCGAATGCCTTCAATAAATTCTTCATAGGAATAGGATTGATGGAAGGTGACGAACTTCATGCGGCCTTGCCGCTCCACTTCGGCGAATGGCACAACACGCCCATTGTGACGATGCTCGAACGCTTCAATTATTTTTTGAGTGGCATATGTTTTGCCCGTGCCGGGTGGTCCATAGAGGATCAGATTGGGATTAAAGTCCAGCAGCTCCGCGTAGCGCTTGTAGGTCTCCGACAGTTCCACTGTCGTTTCTTCCTCTGCTCCATCGCCTTCATCCCATTTCCGACTTACCTTGGCTGAGTCTTGCGTTCTTTTCCGACCGACCAAGACGTTATCGTACAATTGAACGGGGTTGGTAACCTTGTAGACGCCCTCTTTCTCCAATTCGTCTATGACCGTCATAAGATACTTTTCTTTGTTACCTGCACTATCTTGCTTAGCATACTGAAGCAACTCTTTCAGGGTGTATCGCTCATTCTCCGGATTCCGACTTTCATAGAGGCTAAGAAGCGGGGAATACGTTCCGGATATACCATGGCTATATTCGACGATATCCATAATTCGCATGTCTTCCACGTTATCAATGAGTACGGAGATCGTGGGATACTCGTCGTTTAACGGTTGATCGGCCAATCGAATGTCGAAATTTCTGATTCTATTCAATCGTACACGGGTAGGATCAACAGGGTAACTGTTATTGATTGTCAGCTCAAAAAAACCACAACCCCGAGTCGCTTTAACAGCCTTGTTCAACAGGTTAATGTCCAGAGCAAACGCCTGATTCCGGATGAATTGCGCAACCGGTATAGGCTCCTTGAACCGTTCAATCTCCTCGAATTCCACGACGCCGGGATGATGCTTATGGATGCGATTCGGCTTATCCACATAACGCAGCACCTTCCACAGTCCGATTACCTTTCTCTCGAAGAAAGGATAGACCCAATCGCCTGGCTGAATGCCGCCATACCATTGATCACCTTCCGGGCCAGCGGCATAGAACTTTTCCGTCACTTGCTCCGGATTATTTTCTCCAAATTTTCCGAAATAAAGTTTGGTCATCGTTTGCACTCCTTTTCACTACAATCAACTAAAAACTTCAAAATCCGATGCTTGACGATCACTTATCCACCCCAGCCACAGATCAATTCCTTTGACCCGTACTGGACCGGCAATCGCATTTGCGCCGCCTTGCAAGTCATACAACGCGAGGAATGCATCATAATCCTCCAGCCAAGCCGCACTGTCGCTGAACGAATGAACGAGCATCATCGCATGGCGAGCATGATAGCGCTTGGCTTCTATTAGGGCAGAAGCGGTTCGGTGCAGGAGCTGATACCGAATGGAACCTAGCCGCTCGTCATCTATAGACGATAAATGTAAGTGCTCCTTCAGAAATTGTAATCGACGAAGCTTCCCGGCACTTGCATCCTTCAACCAATCAGCGACTGTCGGACCAAAAGGTTCATCTACCTTGCCTTCTACCATAATTGTCATTAGATCAGTCGAAGTTCGGGCAAGGACGAACAGATCGTTCTGAGAAGGAGCTTGCCTGGTATCTAGATGCACCTGATGCTCGGGAAACATCGCAATAGGATCCAGCTCTCGCATCATGCTGATACCTGAGTCGAGCAACAGTTGTTCAATAGAAGCGGGAAATTTCATTTCCCCTTGCCAAGCGTGGGCCAATTCATAGGCGGAATACCCGTAAACCCACTGCTTATTGGGATCGGCCAACAGACTTCTCCACTGTTCCAAATTAGAAATTGGAATATAATTCATTTCACAATCTCCCCCTTCA
Organism: Paenibacillus chungangensis; assembly: GCF_042675905.1. Lineage (NCBI taxonomy): Bacteria > Bacillati > Bacillota > Bacilli > Caryophanales > Paenibacillaceae > Paenibacillus > Paenibacillus chungangensis. The sequence continues at coordinate 90,958 of NZ_JBHTJZ010000022.1, forward strand.
TATCACTCACATCGTACATTCGACCTAACACTTGGAAAATCCTACCGAAGAGCTCAAAATGATAGTCTTAAACAAAAAAAGCGAGAGAAGGATAATCCTTCTCCCGTAATAGGTCATGCAACCTCACTTCGAAGCAGCTTCGCAGAACTGCTTCAATGCTTGCTCCAATATGAACCGTGGACATGCCAGATTAATGCGTAGCCATCCTTCGCCTGACGTACCGTATGTCGTACCGTCATTGAAAGCGACTTTCGCCTCCTTGTACATTAAATCCAGCAGTTCTTTCCTTGAACGACCCAAGCCGCGACAGTCTACCCACAACAGATAGGTTCCTTCCGATCGCATCGGCTTCACCTGCGGCAAGTGCTGCTCCAAGTATTCTATCGCATAATCCATATTGCCACGCACATAAGCCAGCATGGCCTCCAGCCATTCTTCCCCTTCAGTGTAGGCCGCCTCCACCGCATCTTGAGCGAAGTGGCTTGCCATATGAATACTTAACGTCTTGATGCGCTTATCCATTCGGGCTTTCATTTCCCGGTTGGACGTTACCATGAACGAAGTATGCAACCCAGGCAAGTTAAATGTTTTCGTGGCCGCTAAGCATGTAATCGTGATATCTGCCATCTCATGCGACAACGAAGCGAACGGAACATGGACATGTCCAGGATGCACAAGATCGCAGTGGATTTCATCGGACACGACCTTAACGCCGTAGCGCAAGCATAACTCTCCAAGAGCGAGTAACTCCTCCTTGGTCCATACCCGGCCTCCGGGATTATGCGGATTGCAGAACAACAGAAGCTTGCCCCCGTCCTTGAACAGCGCCTCCAATTGCTCTAGATCCATCTCATAACGACCGTTACGAACGACCAACGGGTTCTCTGCAATGACCCGATCGTTGTCCCGGACAACATCATAGAACGGATAATATACAGGCGTCTGAATCACTACGCTGTCGCCAGGAGCAGTGAATTGCTCTACAGCCAGACTAAGCGAAGTCACTACGCTTGGAGAGTCCGTAATCCAGTCCGTACGAATAGACCACCCGTGACGGCGCTGAAACCAATCGACGATCGCTTGGAAATATCCTTCCGTTCGGATCGCATAGCCATAGGCTTGGAGATCGACGCGCTTGCGAAGCACTTCCTGCACAGCCGGCGGACTAGGAAAGTCCATATCCGCAACCCATAACGGCAAGATATCTTTATCTCCAAACAACGGGCCGACCTGATCCCACTTGTAGGAACGCGTATTCTTACGATTAATAAGCTGATCAAATTGAAAAGTCATCGCTGCACTTCCGCTCCCTTATCCGCTAATTACTTCATTCATCTATCTTACCTATAGCGTCAGGTGAAGTGCAACAGCCAATTGCTCTGCAATCTGCCGTCTGTAATAGATGTGGGCTCATTCATACCAATTCGAAGCGATCGCTCGGACTGATTGCTCCACTAAGATACGTCCGCCTTCCGCCCCGACTAACACACTGGAAACCCCTGTGCTATAACCTCCCGATGCAATGGCCTCGGAAGTAGGAAGATAGCCCGCATAGTCGCAAGCCAACTGGACGACAAAGGTTTGCCGAGCCGCGCTTCTCGCTTTAATTTGCAATCCATATTCCGTATACAACTCGAAAGGATTCGTAACCAACACCGTTTCCCCTATTCGCAAGACATGCAATTCCATCGAATAGAATGGTTCGCGTCTCATGCGTTCATGGCGCATCACGATCGCTCCATTCTTCAGGGTATGAAGCTGAATATCCAGATCCAACGCTCTGAAATAAGCGATTGGATCGGTCTGACGATTATATATGTCCATAAACTTCTCATATTCCCGATGTGCGGCATGGCTCTCCTTCATCGTAACATGAAGAACAGGCAGTTGAATATGTTCAACCTTGTGTATGAGCTCACTTGATTGATCGATCATCCGCCCTGGCTCCTCCCATGCATCCCGAATAACCTGGAACAACGTATTCGCGATTCTCCTCAGTTCCTCTTCCGCATCTCTCTTCCGGTCTCTCATGCGAATTAAATCATAAGGCGCTGTATCGCCGGCTGCTCCGATCAAGCCGAGGAAGGACACCTCTTTCCCCCATTCCTGCTTGACCAAGCGTCTGACTTCACCGAGGTAATCTGCGGATATCCGAATTTCTTGCTCCAGAACTTGAGCCGGGCAGGCTACATTGACAAGCACCCCCGTCAGCTTCCTTACCTCATTGTAGGTAAACATCAAATCTACGCGATGATCTTCCACACCGCCGAATTTTTGGAAATGAACCGTATTCAATTGCCCATACATGATTGCCGAATGATCATCGTATTGCACTCTTCGATTGTGACCGATTGCTGCATAACCCTCGGCCGAGCCCATTTGGCCCTGCTTGCGGGTTTGCCAGGCTTCACATACAGCATCCGCAATCCGTGACACCGCCAGTCTCGAGTAGGCTTCCGGACTCATCAAGTTCGAATAATCTCGCCGCTGTCCGAGCGAAGGCACCCACTTGTTCTCCCTCATGCGAGGGGCGGTGTGCGAATGAACCGCGGTCAGAATAATGGATTCGGGGTGTAGATCAGGCATACGTACTCGCACCTGTTCCCGTACTCCCGCAGTGATATGCCACTCCATTCCGATCAGATCGCAAGCGACAATCACAGCTTGCTCCATCTTGTCTTCTCGCTCCAACGCCATTGCGGTCGCATAAAGCGGATCTCTTGTCCCTTCAGCAATCCGTTCATACATTTGCCCTTGCAGTTCGACCGGCCGATCAGGCGTAAGTTCAACGCTCCCCCAGCCGATAAGCAGCTCTCCCATGATGTTATCTCCTTTCCAAGTAGGAATAATCAGATTCAAATTCATTTACCCTTTTACAGAGCCGGAGATACCTTCAATGAAATAACGCTGAAAAAAGATAAACACAGTAACAATTGGAATGAGCGCGATGGATGCGCCTGCAGCCATTCCCGTGTAATCAATATCCAGATCGCTAGAAAAATTGTACATGCCTACAGCCAAAGTTTTCAGTTCTGATGCGCCAAGCGTAAACACAAGTGGAACAAAAAACGAGTTCCATGAGTAAATGAATTGCACGATGGCAACCGTCGCGATAATCGGCATCGACAAAGGCAAGATAACCTTAAAGAACGTTTGCACAAAGCCGCACCCGTCGATTTCTGCACATTCCTCCAGCTCCTTCGGAATCACAGCGAAAAAAGCGGAAAACAATAGAATAAAGATCACATGCGAGCCGGAAGATTCTACAAGAATAAGGCCCGGCATCGTGTTCAGCAAGCCGATCCATTTGATGAGCAGATATACCGGTATTATCGTATAGCCTTTCGGTATGAACATCGTCACTACGAATAAGCCCATAAGCAGCTTCCTTCCAGGAAAGTCCACTCTGCCGAGCGAATAACCCATGAGGGAGCTGACAATCACCACAATAATCACAACAGAAACGGTGAAAATAACCGTATTCATAAAGTAAAGGTCAAAATGGGCCACTTGCCAGGCTCGCTCATAATTATGCCATTGCGGAATTTCCGGAAGCAGCTTCAGTCCGCCGCTCACAAACTCCGATTGCGTTTTAAGCGATGACGACAGCATCCAAATGAACGGATAGATCCAAATCAGGCCGATGATGGCCAGCAGCAGATGCGTTGCTAATTTCAAAGCAGCTTTACCGTTCATATTCATCTATCACACTCCTATGCAGCCAAATTATTTCGTACCGTAACGATCACGCATGACTTTGACTAGTCCCGACAGCAGCAAGGTAACGGCGAACACCATAAGACCAAACACGATGCCCGCTGCAGAGCCTACTCCGATTCGCGGTAGTCCCGATGTGAACACAAGCTTGTATATAAATAAATCGACTGTTGTCGTAGCGAAATACGGCCCGCCGCCGGTTAAGGTCATCGCCAGATCGAATACATTAAAGCCGTTGACGATGCTTAACAGCAAAATGACCGCAGCGGCCGGCATCAGCAGCGGCAATGTAATGTGTCGGAAGGATTTCCATGCGTTGCAGCCATCGATTTTCCCCGCTTCATATACGTCCTGAGGCAACGCTTGCAAGGCTGCCAGCCAATAGATCATTTTCATGCCGAACTGAAGCCATGCGCCGACCAGAATAAGGATGATCAGCGCCGAAGTCGATTCCAGCAGCCAGTGTACGGGCTGCTCGATGATCCCCAGCTTCATAAGAAGCGAATTGACCAGTGCCCCCTCATTGCCGAATATATACCGCATAATCACGCCCACTATAGCAGTCGTGGACACGACGGGGATGAAGAACGCCGTTCGGAACACGACTTTGCCTTTAATAAACGTGGAATTGAGTATAATCGCCATCAGCAAGGATGCGGGCATGACAAGTGCAATCACTCCGGCTATATACAAAAAGCTGATCCTAGCAGCTTGCCAGAATTGCGCATTTTGCAAAATGTACCTCACATTGTCCAAACCGACAAATTTCTCCAGCGGGCCAATGCCATACCAATCAAAAAGCACATACACATAGCTCATCAAAATAGGATACAAAGTAAACAACACATACATAAGCAGCTGCGGCAAAGTGAACAAGTAAGCCCACATATATTTCTTTCTCTTCAGGGAACGCAAGCTGCTGGGTCGAGCTGCGTATTTGGCAATAGCGGTCTGCATGCTTCCCTCTGCACCTCCATTATAAGCGTCTTCTTTGGCCATCTAAAAGAAGAGCGGGGGCAAACCCGCTCCACTCCACAAAGTCTTAATTGCCGTAGTTCTCAAAAGGCTTCCAGTCCGGGAAAATGAAATCATCCTTACTCACATTTTTCCCGCTTGCTTTTACCGATTGAATGGAATCGTTCCATATCTTGTCGAACTCTGCATCCACTTTATCCAGCTCCGCCTGTACAGACGATAGCTGACCGGACAAATAACCGTAAAGCACATCGAAATGAGTTAATGTAGGCGCTTTATTATTATATTCCGTCTGCACGTCAATCGCGTTGGCATTACTGGAGACCGGATCAGGAACGACCATATAGCTATCGTTCAGCAGTGCCGTCAGCTTGTTGAACAACGGATTATCCGATTGTATCGACTCGTTCAGGGCTATAATCGGGGATCTGACCAAGCCGGACTGCAGTCCTTCGGTGTAACCGTAATCCATCACGGCGTTCAGAAATAGTTTAATCTCCTCAAAGTGCTCAGACTTCTTCGACACCATCCATTGCGTATCAATAGCGCCGTTGTAAGGGACATAAGAGGGCTTGCCGTCTTTCGTCGGCAGTGCGGTCAGACCCGAATGTTGATCCAGCAAGGTGGCGCTTTCCGCCAGTTGTATCGTGAACGCCGCCTCGCCGTCGATAAACAGCTGCCTGACCTCAGGGTTTGTCATAAGCAGCCAATTGGATGGCATCAGCTTATCATCGTCCAGTTTTTTAAAAAATTGCATCGATTCGACCAGACCAGTATTGTTGTATTGCCACTCGCCAGTCAAGTAATTGAAATGATTGCTGATTTCCGGATCAATTGCGGTACTCATTTGATTCAGGATGGGATCATGGAACCAGCCATAGTCCGTTCGTCCCGACACAGTAACCCCCACTTCCAATTGATTCGCTTCCTTCGTCTTCTTGACCACCTCGACGAACTTGTCCCAGGACAGCTGGCTGGATAGCTCTTCCTCCGTATAGCCGGCTTTTTCGATCATCTCTACGTTGAATAGAACAAGCCCTACGTGCGGTCTCTGATCTCTCGTCGGCACTCCGTATATCTTTCCGTTCAGCATCGATTGCCCTTCCGTCCATATGCCCGGCATGAATGCGTCTTTTTTCTCCGGCGGGAACAGCTCATCCAGCTCGCGTACCATGCCAAGCTCCACCATCTGCTGTGTCGGTATAGTTCCGTTGAGGAACAAATCCGGCAATTCATTGGCCGACATCGCCGCCTGCATCGCTGCAGTATATTGATCCGGCGGCACATGATTGATCTCTAGCTTGATGTGGGGGTTTTCACTCTCGAATCTTTGCTGAAATTCCTCGAAGAGCGTTTTGTAATAATTCCCTAATCGGAACCACACCTTTAATGTTACAATCCCATCGGAGATTTCTTCTTTCTCGGCAGCGGACGACTTGGATTCATTGGCCGGTTCGTTTGAGCACGCACTCAGAATAGTCGAAATCGACAAGATCAGAGCCGCTATTATGAAAGCGCTTTTCTTGATCATAGCTATACCCCTTTTCACCTTTGTTTGCTTGCCTACTCATTCTAGCACTCGCTTATGAATGCAAGTGTGCGAAATAATTAAAGAAAAGTAATAAAAAATTTATTGTACACCGCATGCCTACCTATTCCCCGAGAACAATGGTAAACTAAGACAAATCAACCCCTGCGGAGTGAGAATTAGTATGAATAAACCTTCCAAATCATTGCATCGCCAATTATTTTCTATCGTTTTATTCGTATCACTAATCCCATTGTTTATACTAAGCTACTTCTCTCAAACGTTTATGTTCAAGGCAAGCACCAATTTCATAACGGACAATGCCGAGTTATATATGAGTATTGGAGAGCAGAAGCTCGATGCATATATGAGCAAGCTCACTCAGCCAATCAACGAATTGACAGCTTCTGTCGATTTTCAACAGTTTCTGAAAATTGCCGAGGACAGAGAAGCAGCTCAAAAGCTGGCAGCATACACGATCTTTGAGCAATTCCGCGAAAAAATTCTCTCTCAGCCTGAAATAGCTTCCATCCTCATTTTGCACGAGTCCGCGACCGCCTATCACTTTTCCAGTCGATTTATCGGCTCAACGAATTACGCTCATTCGTTCGCTCACGATCCCATCTATAATCAAGTATTCGAGATGGAAACACCTCAACTAATCGCTTCTCATAACCAAACCTATCTTGTCAATTCCGATCGTGAAGTCGTTTCCTTTATCAAGCCAGTCAAAAATTTCAGGGATTTCACTACTAGCGGATGGGTGATCGTCGAGTTGGATACACAGTTTGTCGTCGGTATGCTGGAGCAAATCCAATCGGTGCATACCGGTTCGATCATGCTATACAATACGAAAAATGAATCTTTTATATCGAGCGAACAGATCGGGGAGTCCATGATCCATACTTCGGCGCGGTTGCTCAACAAAAACGGGCTGCCGAAGAGCGGCAGCCACATTACGAATATCGATTCCCAGAAGTATTTATTCACCCATCAATCTTTGTCACTCGGCGATTGGCGGCTTGTCAGCTTTTCTTCCTTCAAATCACTTACGCAAGGCATTGCATTTACGAATATTATGACCGTGGCCATTGCCGTAATCAGCCTCGTTGCAGCTCTTATTCTTTCCTACGGATTTATTGTCCGTCTTCTAAAGCCGCTGTACAAATTGAGACATGGCATGAATCTTTTCGGTATGGGGATGAATTCCAAAGTACAGGGAAATTACAGGAATGAATTCGGCTTTCTCATACGCACCTTCAATCAAATGCTTGATGAACGTGACCGAATGGAGAAAGAGGTGATCCAAACGACCATTCAGGGCAAAGAGAAGGAGCTTCTTCAACTTCAGGCCCAAGTAAATCCCCATTTCCTCTTTAATACATTAAGTACGATCGAAGCTTTGTCCGAGAAAGGCAATCAACAACATGTATCCGAGATCATTCACGAAATAGCGCAAATTCTGCGATTCAACATTCGCAACGACAGCGGCTGGGTCAAGCTGCGTGAGGAAATCGAGTATATACAGCATTTTCAGAACATCCATTTCTTTCGATACGACCGCGCAGTCAACATTCTATACGATTTCGATCCGCTTGCTCTGGACAAACCATTTTTAAAGCTGGGGCTGCAGCCTTTCGTGGAAAACGCATTAAAATATGGCTGGAATGATAGTATGAATACCGAAAATGTTGCCGTGGAACTAAAGGGAACGATCGATGATGGGTTTATTCGCATACAAATTTCCGATAATGGCCCGGGCTTCGATGAAGAAGCTTTGTCCAACCTTGCGCTCCTAACGGCTCCCAGCAGTGACTCTCTCCCCCCCTACTTCACCATGCATACGGGAATCTATAATGCATTCAGAAGATTCCAGCTCGTATACGGATCGTCTCTCAGCATCTCATTCAATAATCGAGAGCATGGCGGAGCGACCATCGATATATCGATTCCCTGGAGATAGGCCAAGGTTCTTCAGTGCGTACCATCGATAATCGCACCCTGCTCTTTCAAGCGGGTGCGAAGCTGTCCAACCTCAATGCTACGCATATCCTCAAGAGCAGAGGATATATACATGGCTGACGCCGTCCCGGCAGCCTGCCCCATGGCCAAGCATCCCCCCATCACGCGCGCAGTGCCCTGTGCAGCGCGGTCGGCCGAGAGACATCGTCCGGCGACAAGCACGTTGCGCAGCCTGAGCGGTACGAGCGAGCGGAACGGAATATCATAGGAACCTCCGCCCGCAATAGGAATTCTCACCTGCTTCGTTCCATCTTGATGAATATCGATGTGATGGCAGCCCTTCGCCACCCCGTCCTCGAACTTAATGCCGCTCTGCGCATCTTCTCCTGTCAGCATATATTCTCCCCTAATACGACGGGTCTCTCGAATTCCGATACGCGGTGCAATAGCTGATAGATGAGCGTTCTTGAATCCGGGGACACGACTCCGCAAAAACCGTATACATAAGTTGATTTGATCGAAAAGCTCACCCATCGTGCCGCTCAGCGCTTCCGTATTCAAAGCGTTAATATGAGCGACGCGGGTGCAGTTGATGCAGACTTCTTGACGCGCAGAGGACGTTGGCTGAATCATGATCAGCGCAGTTGGGAACATCTCCCCACTCTGAATCGCATTGGCGAGCAGCGGGCCGTTCCCTTTGAAGAACACGGTCGGCTGTCCTTGCTTGTACAACTCCTCCACAATTTCCTTATCCGTGCGTCCACCACGAATTTCTTCGCTCTCACCGACCGCCACAAATTCGGGATGATCCCGTACGAATTCGAGAAGCGGCTCAGTCTCGACTCCGCTCATCCGAAAGATCATGGATACCGGCTGCAGTTCTCCTTCAGGGGATCCTATCTCGAACGGCGCACCGGCCATCGCGCTTACATCTCCGTCTCCCGAGCAATCCGCAACCGCTTTCACATTTATGATCCGGCGTCCTCCTTTATTTCGAATCACCAGACCTATTGCATGTCCGTTCTCCATCACGACGTCCTCGACTATCGTATGCAGCAGAATATCTACGCCATACTTGCGCATCACGTTCATCACGGCCATTTGCATCATCACCGGATCTATGCACACATAGCGAATCAGTCGCCAATCGTTGAAAGCTCCTACATATCCATCCAGCTGTTTCAGTTCCTCGATCAGCTCATCCAGCACGCCTCCGACAATCCATTCGCCGCGGGCGTTGATCGCGCCGTCAATGGTCATGCCGCTAAGCAGTTCGCCCCCAAGCGTCGGTCCAGCATCTACAATCAAAGTGCGAGCGCCATTTCTGGCCGCAGCCGCAGCAGCGGCAATCCCTGCGCTGCCCCCGCCAACCACAACGACGTCGTAATTCAGCTCTTGCGCAGCGGTTCTTTCTGTCATCATCATAACCAGTTTCCTCCCTGCAGATTGGACTTCGTGTCTGGGACAACAGACTGTTTACTCAAGTTCTCGCCGGTCTTCCGCTTCTTCATTTCTTCTAAATTGTTGCGGAACTATGCCATATTCCTTTTTAAAGAGTGTACTGAAGTAACGGTAATTGGAATACCCGAGTTCTTCTGTTATTTCACTTATTTTTTTGGAAGAATGCAATAGCAGTTTTTTTGCGAGCGCCATCTTCCGCTTTGTTGCATATTGAATAAAATTGATACCGACATGCTTCTTGAACAACTTGCTCAAAGATACCGGATGAATATGGAATTGTTCGGCAAGAAAGTCCAGACTCATCTCTCTGTAATCTCGCATATTTTCAACTCTCTCCTGAACGCGCTGCATAATCTCGTAATCCGTGAGTTTCTCCACAGCTTTCAAGTCGTTCATAGCGGATAAACCCTTATGGATTAAATAGTCGATCTTGTTCGTTAATATTTTCCATTCCGTGAACATCCCGACCCAATCCTCCCAATAAGCCTTGTCCGCCTCTTCGATAAACCTCGTATTGCAGTTTTGCAGTGCACCGTCCAATGACGACAGCAGCAATACGCATTCACTCCGTACGTAACGAACCGGCAGTACGCTGATTTGCTCCATCCACTGCTCGAAGCATTCATAGATGCGGTCAACATTGAGCGTATCGGAACCGATAACGGAGACCAGCAATTGTCGTGTTGCACCCGCAGATTTCAAGATGGAAGCGGTCGGCTGCTCCATTCGCCGCAGCGAGCATTGCGCACCCTCGCCGAAAAACTGTTGTTCGGCGCATAATTCCAGCACACGACGAAGACGGTCGCTCCATTCGCTTCTATCGTAGAAGTCCCACTCCAGCGAATCCTCCTGATCCGCAACTACTACATATCCTACTCCGAACTTGCAAGCTTGAAATTGAAAAATGCAGTTTTCTAGATGCAGGTCGTCATGACCATTGTTCATCACGATCACTTTTCGCTTATTCGAATCAAACCACCAGCCAGGCGAAACGATTGATGTTATCGAAACCTCATGATCCTCCTGCTCTAACAGACGGATATCCTGTTTAACCTCCTTCTCCATCTCCCTGACAAGCTCGGCGCGCACCTCTTCAACTGCTTTTTTTAAGTCTTTGTCATATATAGGCTTCAACAGATAATTTTTTGCCCCCAGCAGAAGAGCTTCCCGAGCATATTCAAACTCCCCGTACCCGGTTAGAAAAATGAACTTCGTATTGGGCAGACTCCCCTTTACCTTCCTGAGCATGTCTAGACCATTGATCTCAGGCATGAAAATATCCAGAAAAACGAGATTCGGCTTTAGCAGTAACAGTCGCTCCATCGCTTTGAAGCCATATTCGATATCAAATATCTCATTCTCGGTTGAAAGCTTAGATAGCTTATAGACAATGCTTTCCCTTAACGTCTTCTCGTCCTCTACGACGCATATTCTCATGCCTACCCTCCCCATATTCCCGGTTGATTTTCTACTTACGTTAACGGCTTATCGTTCGAGAAAAGTTCCGGGGATTGTCTCAACAAGTCACCAATCAACTCCGCTGTCTTCGGAGCTGCGCATAGCCTGGTCTCCGCCTGACCGAATCTACCCATGTGCATAATCCCTCTTGCCTTCAGTATGTCGTCCACCTTGGGGTAATGATCCCATGCAGGTGTTGTATGACCATATACAGGTACACGAATTCGGGTTCCCTCACGGTTCAACGTATACAACTCCATAGGCCTATCCGAAAGCCGGTCAGGGATGCCCGCCCACTCCTCCGCACCGTGTATGAACGTATTTCGCGACTGATCAACGCCAATCAGCAGAATGGCCGCGTGACGATCGATCAACCTGCCCCAGGCCGATCCGCGCGCGCATGGCGTTTGAAATCGCTCGTCGCCGGATACGAAGTCCTCCGCGTCTCTGCCCAGTGCTGCAACGGAATGTGTTGGATGCAAGGAGCGATGAACGCCGGGCCGCTTGCGAAATAGCTCAGACAATATGCCTACGCATGAAGGGGATTGCCGAACGTCGAATACAGCGCCATCGTGATTGATATACGACCAGGTGTGTGTAGGGAAGACGAGCAGACCGTTGTTCATATATTCTGACAGCGCATTCAGAACCGTATCCGCTCCGCCGTCCACATTTCCGATGCTTTTCATCGAAGAGTGCACCAGCAACGTCCCGTTAGAGTCGATTCCCAGGTTTTCAAGATCCTTTATCAAACTGGATTTCGTTATCAGCATATTTTTCTCCCCCCATTCGCTGTCATATGGCCGTTTATTTATCCATGTTAAACGTCAATAAGACAACGGTATGTTTGGGGATGAGCAATGACATCGGGTTATGCTCCCTTACCGCCCAGCTTTCACACTGAAGATTTCGATCCTTGTCCAATATGTAGAGCTCACTCTTTAGAGATGGCTCCAAATCCAGCAACTCCAGCTCGTATAAGCGCGTCTCGCCATCGAAGTTACTGATCAGAATGGCTGCTTCGCCTTCTTCATTTCTGGCCGCGCAGCAATAAATGCCTTGCGCTTGTTCGGATTTCGCCACCTCAACCTTAATCGGGAATTGACATATTCGATTAAAAGCTTCAAAAGCATAGTACGTTTTTTGAGGCACCCCATAATAATCGAAAAGTCCGCAAAATAAAGCATGGGGCTGTCCATCATAGTAATTCGCCTGATCAACCGGGCATTCCTGCAGTAAAGTCAATACAGCCGCGGCGAAAGAAGCTCCTTCGACTCCTTTGCTTCTTTCAAACATATCTTTCCGCATATATTCACTGCCCTGTTCATAAATAATCTCCCATAGTCTGCCGTCAAAGAAATTCCATTCGTCGAAAACACTTTCTGTTTCGGTGAAACCGTGCAGATCCAGCTGATGGCGAACATAGAATGCCAGCTCCCGAATCTCTTCCGGGTTAATCGCATACAAATGCCAGGAACAAAAATCGAGAGGCAGCTTCTCGTCTTGACACATTTTAAGAAAACCCTGCATCAGCTCCGCTCTTGGTACTGCTGCTGCCGGTCCGCCCACTTTTAATGAAGGATCGAGCTTCTTGATGGCCAGAGCTGTCTTTCGATATAAATCAAAGTACTGTTCATCTGTTCCCGACCACATTTTATCGCCACCTACATCGGGTTCGTTCCAAATTTCCCAGTATTCAATTCCAAATTCATAGCCGTTCGCCCACCCCTGATTGTAGTGACGGATAATGCCTACGCAAATCTGCGCCCATTTATCAAAATCAGCTGGAGGGTGCACGTAATATTTCTGAGGGGTATGCTCAATGCTTTCGCCTAGACGAAATAATATCTTTGCTCCTGTATCGACGATTCGTTGAATGTAAGCGTCGGAGCGAGAAAAATCATAACTTGTCGGATCCTCGGGATCCCTCATAAAATCCGGGAATATCGTATGAATATCGATTTCCCATGCATGCGGCCAATTGGGATCGTGAAGTCTGACAAGAGGAATCTGCGCCTTCTTATAATAGTGCGACACGTCCACCAGAACGCCGTATCCCTCCGGGCCGTTATTGACGCCATGCAATCGTTTGATGCTGCCTTTGTTGCTGTTCATATGAACGATAATGTCTGCCATCTTACCTATCTCCTTTTCTTTTCATTTTGGACAACCTTCTTTAAATTGTAACATTGCGATTTTCGGGTCTAGTATGAGAAATTTTTAATGGAATGTACTAATTTTTTGCTCGAACCATTGAAAATCATGCAGTACACTCCCCCTCCAGTGGCAGACAAGAGTTTCTTACAAGCTCTTGCTGGCTGTCGCATAACTGTCCAAGAGCCGGGCAATCTATAGGAAAGGAATCTCATCCTTTACAACTATTTGATGGATGCATGAGGTGATGCAAGTGGATATGCAGGAGGATCTGATTACTCACTTGGCGGAGCTAAGAAGACGGCTGCTCGCGATCGCAGCAGCCTTCGTTACCGCGATGTGCGGAGGCTTGTACTTCTCTCCCCGCATACTGCGGTATATTCAATCGGGACCGACGGCTGAAGCGGTGCAGTGGAACGTGTTCTCGTTCACTGACGGATTGTTCATTTACATGCGATGCGCCTTCTTGTTCGCTCTGCTGTTCACGCTTCCCGTGCTGATCTACCATCTGTGGGCGTTCGCGAGGCCGGGCCTGACGGAGAAGGAAGCCAAGGGCACGCTTGCCTATGTGCCGATCTCGTTCCTCTTGTTCCTTGCGGGTGCAGCATTCAGCTACTTCGTCGTCTTTCCGATGATGCTCACGTTCATGATGGAGATGAACCGGACAGTAGGAGCTGTCGAGACATACGGTATTGACAAATATTTCAGCTTCCTGTTCAGCATCATGTTCCCGCTCGGCCTTGCCTTCGAGATGCCGCTGGTCATCCTCTTCTTGACTCGGCTGGGACTGCTGACGCCGGAGAAGCTGAAGGGGACGCGCAAGTACGCCTACTTCGGGCTGACGATAGTGGGGGCCTGCATCTCACCGCCCGACTTCGTCTCCCATCTGTCCGTTACGGTGCCACTCGTCATTCTGTTCGAAGCGAGCATCCTGCTCTCAAGGCGCTTCACGAAGCGCACCGCCGCTATAAGCGGCACAACCTGACTACACAATTGGAGATGATTGTATGTTCAACAATATCGGCGTATCGGGGTTAATCGTTATCTTGCTTATTGCGTTAATTGTCTTCGGACCGGCCAAGCTGCCTATGCTGGGACGGGCGTTCGGCGATACGCTTCGTGAATTCCGCACCTCCACACGCGGCATTGTAGAGGAAGAAGCCGACAGCCAGGCGACAATCGACCAGAAGGATGAAGTACACAAGCTACTGTAACACAGCTATGCGCTTTCTCTCCCGCAGATAGATGCAAAACGGTGAACAACATGAAGAACAAGCCTCCGGCACGAAGCCGGAGGCTTGTTCTTTGCCCGGACAACTTTCGGGCGTCTTCTTCATGCTTGCTTATTGCAAGTCTTGTCATGCTAGACGAGCATTCCGCCCTTCTCCCTGTACTTCAGAATGCCTTCGGCGGCCCGGTAAGCCAGAGCGCCCACCGTATCCGTCGGATTGTAGCCGCCATTTTGCGGGAACGAGCTGGCACCGATGACGAATACATTATCCGCATCCCACATCTGACTGTAATTGTTGACGGCGGAGTTAGACGGATCGCCCCCCATTATGACGCCGCCGGTATTGTGGGTGGACTGATAGGACATAATCTCGTACGGCCCCAGTTCCTTCAAGAAATCCACCTTACTGGCTCCCATCTCCTTGACGATCTCCGAACAGCGCTCCGAGAGGTACTTCGCCAGCTCGCGGTCCTGCTCCTCGAAGTCGAAGGTTATGCGCATAAGCGGATCGCCGTAAGCGTCCTTGTACGTCGGGTCCAGATCGAGGAAGTGATGCTTGTAGGCCATAGATGCGCCTTGCGTCCCGACAGCCAGCGTCCGATTGGCGTAGTGAATCGACTGCGCCTTGAAATCTTTCCCCCAGCCCGCCGTTCCAGACGGCACTCTGTTGCTCTGGATCGGCCTTGCCCCCGTCTGCGACAGTGAGACGACCCCTCCATGTATAAAGTTAAGTGAGGAATGGTCGAAGTTATCGCCGTTGTAGTCATCAATAGAAGCGCCGAGCGAGCCCGCCCCCGCGTACGTATTGAATTGCTTGTCGTCGAAAAAGCCGACCGCTGCCCCTTTAATGACTTGGTACGCATAGTTTTTGCCGACGACACCCGATCCTGATGCGGGATCGTAAGGCTTGCCCAGCTGCGACATGAGAAGCAGCCGCACATTATTGAAGACATAGCTTGTGACGACGACGATGTCCGCAGGCTGCACGATCTCTTCCCCAGTCGTCACATCGACATACATGACTCCCGTCGCCTTTCCGCCTTTGTGAAGAATGCGTCGCACGTCGGAGTGGGTCCGGATCTGGAATTTCCCCGTCCCGTTCGCTACAGGAATGACGGTAACGACCGGGTCGGCCTTGGCTCCGTATTCGCAGCCGAACCGCTCGCAATAACCGCAATATTGACAGCCCGCCCTCTCTATACCATCAGGATTCGTGTAAGCTTCGGGCAGATTGGCGGACGGCATCATGTAAGGGTTCAGCTTCATCCGCTTCGTCGCGTCCATGAACAGCTTGATGCCTTCCGTCTGCTTCATCGGGGATAGCGGGTAAGGGCCGGAGCGCTTCCCACCCAGCGGATTTTCTTCCCCTGCTATGCCCGCCATTTTTTCGAACTGATCGTAATAGGGCTCCAGCTCATCGTACGTAATTCCCCAATCCTGGATGGTCATCTCCGGAGGAATTTTGCCTTTGCCGTATTTTTCGATCGTTTTGCTTCTTATCTCGAAGTCGTAAGGCAGGAACCGGTATGTTTGTCCGTTCCAGTGCACGCCTGCCCCGCCAAGCCCGTCGCCGATCAGGAAGGAGCCATATTGCCGCATAGGCAGCGCTCGTACCCCTTCATTGCTGCGGAAGGTAATCGTCTCTTTGGACAGATCCTGCATCATTTCATACCGGAGCGCGTACCTCAGTTCGTCGTGCACCATGAAGTAATCTTCCGTTTTCCTCTCCTTGCCGCGCTCCAGGCCAACGACACTTAATCCTTTCTTGGTCAGCTCGGAAGCGATGATTCCTCCGGCCCAACCTACTCCGACAATAACGACATCCGTTTTAGGTAATGTTTTGGCCATAATTTCCTCCTGCCGGCTAATGGGTAGCCATATGATCCTGCAAGCTGCTCGGCTCGATGTTCGTGAAGCCTTTCTCTATCGTACTTAAGTAGCTCATCTGATTGCCGGGATACCCCCGCATTCTCCAGCCGTCCATATTGCGGTTGCCGCCATAGAGGGGATCGCTGTATACGCCCTCCAGCGTGCTGCTGCGCAGCATGTTGAAGAAGCTGCTCTCCGATATAGTGGAGAGGTTAACTTCATTCGTTTCGAATGCTTTCAGAATTTCATCCTGCTGCTCGCCTGACAAGTCGGCGAACTTCTTCTCATGTCTCGACAAGCTGTAGTTCTCGAGTTCTCTTAATCCGATATCGAATATTTCCCGGCGCTTCAGCCGCCCCTGATAGCCCTGCACCTTCTCCCCCTTGAAGAAAGGCGGAGTCATATAATCGCGGCCGTTGAACCCCCATTCCCCCGCAAGCTGATGGTCTATGAAAAAGGCAGCGCCCATCGTCTTCGCTCCCGGCCCATTCTCATCCTCGGGGAAAATGCGTTCCGTCGCACTCTCCACGATGCGGAATTGGTCCTGTGTCAAATACATTAACGCTTGATTATAGTTTTTGGCTGTCGGCTGCTGCTTCGACTCCTCCCCTTCCGCCGGGGCAGGCTCCGCCGCTTTATTGCAGCCGACCAACGCTGCTAGTGTGCCGCTCACCATCAATCCGCCTAGCGCATACCCCGTGTTGACTAGGAATTTGCGCCTGCCGCTGTTCATAGCCTCCGGTTCCGGGACACTTGCCTGCTCTCCTTCAACGCCAGGCTGGGTGGACGGATCGGCTTCCTCGTTCTTTCCTTGCTCTACATGCTGTACCACTATCCAACACCTCCTTCAATCTTTGCACAGACTTGTCCCGATTATTATTTTCCATCTGACCATGAATATTCATTTCATGGAAAAGCCTATCCTAAGACAAGCCTGAAGAAATTGAAGGGGGATAACACGACTATGCGAGTATGGAGAAAAGAATGGATAATTGGAGCGGCCATCGGATTGCTGATTGTGTCCGGATGTACGAACGATACGGCGAATCAGGCCGATATGGAGGCTAAGGCAATTCACCGTCAGCATATGGAGATGCTTCACGACCCGTCCGTCATCCCGAGCGAGAACGGTCCCAAAGTGCATACCACCAATAAAGACGGCAAAACGACGAACGGGATGGGCACAACCGTATACAGCATGATCGGAAGCTCCGGATTGCATGCGAACGGCTTCTCCGCTCATCTGGAGTCGCGGCTGAGCGGCGAGGGTATTCCGGGCGTCCGCGTATTCGTATTCGACGATACGGTAGTACTTGCTGCAGAGAAGAGAGAAGCTTCCGCCTCCCAATACGATGACGTCCAGAAAAAACTGCTGAACGGAGAAGAAGGATTGTCGGGCAGCGGCTACCAGCCGATGGGATCACCCGAGGGCATTCTGGGGACGGACAGCTCCAGCCATGACAACCTTACTTTGGCTGCGAGGCATATTCAGCGTTTCATTGGAGGCGAAGTGAAGATTTTGACAGCGGAAGGCGCCAAGGCGGTGGAACTGATCGAGCGAATTCGCAGCGAGGCCACTTCCGAGTCTATGTCGCCGGCGGCAATCGCTGATGATATGCGAGCGCTCCTAGAGATCGCGAAGCCTTAGATGGCGAAGCCTTAGATGGCGAAGCTTTAGATGGCGAAGCCTTGGATGGCGAAGCCTTGGATGGCGAAGCCTTAGATGGCGAAGCTTTAGATGGCGAAGCCTTGGATGGCGAAGCCTTGGATGGCGAAGCCTTGGATGGCGAAGCCTTGGATGGCGAAGCCTTGGATGGCGAAGCCTTGGATGGCGAAGCCTTGGATGGCGAAGCCTTGGATGGCGAAGCCTTGGATGGCGAAGCCTTGGATGGCGAAGCCTTGGATGGCGAAGAGGCCAGTGCGTGAAACGCACTGGCCTCTTCTTTCCGCTCAATCCCAGACCCTACGTGACCATTTTGAGCGATAGCTCACACTTTCCCATCATTTCCGAGGGCTATGTGAGCATTTTGAGCGATAGAAGGTTACTTTTTAGGCAGACATGGCACTGCTAGCGGTCTACGTGACCATTTTGAGCGATAGCACACACTTTCCCATCATTTCCGATGGCTATGTGAGCATTTTGAGCGATAGAAGGTTACTTTTTAGGCAGACATGGCACTGCTAGCGGTCTACGTGACCATTTTGAGCGATAGCACACACTTTCCCATCATTTCCGAGGGCTATGTGAGCATTTTGAGCGATAGATGGTCACTTTTTAGGCAGACATGGCACTGCTAGCGGCCTACGTGACCATTTTGAGCGATAGCGCACACTTTCCCATCATTTCCGAGGGCTATGTGAACATTATGAGCGATAGAAGGTTACTTTTTAGGCAGACATGGCACTGCTAGCGGTCTATGTGACCATTTTGAGCGATAGCACACACTTTCCCATCATTTCCGAGGGCTATGTGAGCATTTTGAGCGATAGATGGTCACTTTATAGGCGGACGTGGCACTATTAGCGGCCTACGTGACCATTTTGAGCGATAGCTCACACTTTCCCATCATTTCCGAGGGCTATGTGAGCATTTTGAGCGATAGACAGCTATTTCCTCCGGCACGAGCCGGTTGGTTCGATAGGATAGCTACTTCCTCCGGCACGAGCCGGTTGGTTCGATAAGATAGCCACTTGCTCCGGCACAATCAGATAGATACTGCTTAATAACGGATTTTCTCATCAAGATAACGAGTCATCCACAGGCATACTTCCCATAGATCGGCAACCGGCTGATTCGTATACGGCAGCGTATGCAGATAGCCGGGAGGACCGAATTCCGGCGTAATCGTGATGAGCTCGCGGCCTTCGGCCTTGCGGAGGTCGACGATCTTCTGCCACCATCCGGCATGCGTCTCCAGCTCAAGCGCATATTCCGGAGCACCGGGATGCGGTACCTGCGGTCCCTGAGCATACCCGACGCGAGCATGAATATGGATGACTCGCTCGAACGCGCGGCGAAGATTGTCCTCCTGATTACCCAGCAGCGACTCACATACGCAGCACCAGTGACTGAAATCGGCCGTCAGCTTCAGCTCCGGCAGCTCGTCCAGCAGACTGGCAGTTCCCCAAGGTGTGAACATGGCCCGGCCCCGATGCGTCTCGTGACCGACGGCTATGCCGGCTTGGCGTTCCACTTCAAGCGCTCTGGCGAAGAAGGCCACCTGCTCCTTGAACGGCATGCAGTCCTGCGCGCTATGTGAATTAATCAACAGCGGATTGAAGCCTATTGCCCGCTCCACCTGCTGCTCGAAGGAAGCCGCATGATCCTCTCCCCCCGTGAATACCATGGCAATATAGTCTAGTCCGTAGCGGCTCAGCAACTCGCGGAACTGCCCCTCTTCTTCCGCGGTAGGCATAGGAGCTTCGATGCCGGCATACCCGGCTTCGGAGATTCGTTGCAGTTGTTCCTCCAGCGAGCCTTCCATTCCCCAAAGCGCTTTAATCATTTTTCTTTCCATTCCATTTCCTCCTTGACGGGAGCTATACTCCCCATTCTTTCCGTGCATCGGCTACGGATTTCGAAGGGGTCTGGCCCCAGGCGTAATGCCCCTTCGGCTTGTGCCCGATCCATCTCTCGTCCACCGGCTCGGAAGCCAGCTGATAGCGGGTATCTGCGCTGATCCGGTAGCGATTGGTGTTATTGTTAAGCGATGTGTGCATCATGTACATACCGAAGATGATCGCGTCCCCCGCCTGGAATTCCGTCGTCGCCCATTGACCGCCGAACGTATCGACAATTTCGATGGGATCTTCGGAGAACCAGCCCGTGGCCACATTGTCGCGATCCACGTCCATCTCGCCGTACGTTTGTTTAATGCGTTCAAAATGCTGCGAGCCCAGGCACATCGCCAGCGTTCCCATCTCCAGAGAAGTGTCTCCGAACGGTGTCCACATCGTGTACACCCGCTTCGTCCCTCTCCCCATATAGACGACATCGTAGTGCGCGCCGGTATTGCCCCCGTAAGGAATTGCCCGAGGCCACTTGTAGTCATAAGTCATGGATTCTCCCCCCAGCAATCGGTCGAAGAACTCCATGACGGAAGGATGATTGACCGTATCCAGGAAATGCGGGAAATCAACTTGCAATTTCTCACCGCTGCCTCCCCACATCGCCCCTTTATTTTCCTTGGCGATTACACCTTCTTCCAGTGAATAATCCGGGTCAAGCCTTCCCATCGATTGCAGCTTCTGCAGAAACTCCATTCTCGCGGACATAATCCGTTCCCGATCGTGGAAGCCGCGGATCAGCAGATATCCCTCTTCCACCAGACGCGCTCTCAGCGACTCCGTATCATCAAATATATCGTTGCTGTCCCTTAATTCCGTCAGATACTTGCCGCCAATCTCCAATTCACGTTGCCCAATCGTTACTTTCATGCCAATTCCCCTCTCCTGCTCGCTGCGTAGCGATGCCTTATGCTTGGTTCCCTATCAGCATAGCAGGATGGCCGGTAGCAAGTCGTTAGTCATATCCATCCATTATTTACGCAAAACCTGAAGCTCTTGCCGGCAATTACCCTTATTTACTTGTTCTCCAAGCCAGTATTCCTGTGTTCAGGCTCGTGCATGCTGTCAAAGCGGCTTGTGACGTATGAAGCTCCTCGCCCCATGTAACATAGTAACGGAATTCATAAAATCCTCCCAATGTCGCCTTGAAGTTCGTCTCCCAATAATTGTTCATCGGCCATGCATAAAGGTGAGCCGGATCATGAGCCACCCCCGGGTGACCGCTCAGAAGGCGATCTTCGTAGTCTAATGAACCCATTTGAATCAACGGTGCGTCAGGCATTGCAATCGCAACCCCTTGCGCTTCATTGACATACGCTACGCCCTCATCCACGCAGTAAAAATCGGCAAGGCAGCCTGGGAGTTGATCGATTCGCGGACGCACTGCCGCACCTGTTTTTTCAATCCATAACTCATGCTGCCGTGAAGCTGGAGCACTTCCGAAAGGAAGAGAAATGTACAGATTCTCGGGGTCCCATACACTTTCCTTATGCATGCGTACAGCAACATCAACACGGGCACGGTCACTATATACAGTAACGAGTAACGAATAATGACTACAGCCGTCTACTCTATAGGTTAACCGAACAGTACCGTAGAGTGCTCCCTTCTCCACTATATCAACGTTCACAAGTGTGCCTACAGAAGTAATCGCATCGGGGCCTCTGCGATTGCGTCCCATCTTGCGGCGTACATCGTACATGCCGAACTCATCAGGTGCCCGCGTTACATTGTAGACAGGCGTAAATGCATGATGAAGACGGTCTGCTCGAAGCAGATCCTGGTTCGTGGATTTGTCCATCCATTTCGTAAGGCCGGCGCCCATCTCCCATTCCAGCCGAACAAAAGGAGATTCTATAAACTTCGGCGTAATGTGAAGCTTGGGTGTAACGGGTGGCATAATATCCATCATACGATCCGATCCTACATAATCTGTTCGGAACGCCGTTACAGGCTTGCGGTTCGCCAAGGGCTTGATTGTCAACTGCACTCGTTGCTTAGGCTGTAGAGTTACCGGGACCGTAATGATAACGCCGCGGTGCCCTGTAACCATTTGAGCCTCGTAGTTGCTGCCTGACGCCTCATCAACTACTTCAAATCCATTCTTTAATTCCGATATATGCCAGCCTTCCATAATGAGCTTGGCATAATCGGATTGCGCAAATGCATTGGGATTGTAAAGCTCAAATTTCATTGGACGATCCGGACCCAGCAGTGCATCGCCGCGCGCCTCAAGTATGTCATATAAAGCGGTATGAGCTAGCGAGCTTGCATTGGCCGCATAAGCTTCTTTCCTGCAACCAAGCTCCTGAACGAATGGATTCCATGGTTCTGTGACAGACGAATGATAACCCCAGGTATGCTCAGCGAATAAAGCAAGCTCGTATTCGATGGCTGCGAGACGTTCTTTGGAGACAATCTCACACGCGGGATCTACTTGCTTCACCTTCTTATAGACACGTTGTGCTTCACGGAAGATCTGTACATGCATTGGAGTCGACGCCGAGCCATCCGTCCACCAATCTGGCCAATCCCCACTATAGGTCTCGATTTCTGCAGGATGCTCTGCTGCATAAGCTCTTACATCTGTAAAGAAATCGTCCAATGTCGCCGGTTGAATATAGATGCGGTCGCCATGCTTCTCATTCCATGGATTCACAAAATCCATTAATGAAGCATTGGGCGAACCGTTGTCGGTTGGGAGTCCCGATACCATCACCGGTACAAAGGGGAACGTAAAGCCATCAGCGACCAATTGCTCCAAATAACGCTCAATTCGCGCTTCAGCCACTTCAAAGGATACCCCGCTGTGTATGTCATGATCGTCTCGAATCGTATAAGATCCGCCAAGGCCAGGGATCAATCCCAGATCATTGCCGAACATGTAATGTTCACCACTCCAAGTGAGAATACGTTCTCCATTCGGGGTCTCCCACCAGAATGGCGTTTGCTTCTTCCACAACGGGAACATGGAGTGATGGGTATGAATGCATGTCATTACATTCTCGACGCCTGCATCCGCCAGAACTTGACTGTATCCCCATCCGAAGCCTGTAATGTCTGCCGTCATCGCGGAACGCACAGGGAATCCAATGGATTGTCCGTAATCTGTAATCCGCTTAATCATAACCGAGATCATCTCTTGATTCAATTGCTCGCCAAAGTTGAGGTACGTGCCGGAGAGACCGATGTACCCTTTATTCACAGCTTGAGCGAATTCTTCTCTTTCTTCGGCGGTGGATTTCAACAGGAACGACTCCACAGGCCAATACGTTTCACATACCCACTTATATCCCTTCCAGTCAGGTCTAGCGCCGCTCTCAATATGTCGCACAATTTGTAGAGCCTGCCGGATGTAATTAACATGATATTGGCGAATTTTTTCTTGTCGTTCGGTATAGCCCACATCGGTATGGGAGTGTTGAATCACATACATTTTCCAAGGTTTGTTTTGATGCATCGTCAAGAGCTCCTTTCGAGGTTACTATCAATCATCCTATTGAGCATGCGAAACCATTACAGACGTGAATCTATTCATGAATATCGCTTTCAGTGTAAAGCAATTCATTTCAAATAACTTTTCGATTTATATCCAATAGAAACAGAAACATAATAAATAAAAAACCGACCCAACCATTTCAAGTAATGGATGGGCCGGTGTGTATTTTAAAGTTGTCAATCAAGCTTCGAACAAGCTCACATTAGATTCAGGACATCTGTCCCACTCACATTTCCCAAATATCCACTATCGGCTGATGAACAATCAATCATGGTACAGTCTTTGGCGCGCTCTCCATTCCGACGGCGGGCAGCCCTCCATCTTCTTGAACCAGAGAGAAAAGGAGTGCAGCTTGTTGAAGCCGATCATGTCGGCAATCGCTTGCATGCTCTTCTCCGAAGAGCTGAGCAGCCACTTCGCTTCCGCAAGTCTGCACATCTGCTGGTATTGCTTGGGAGTAACGCCGTACACCTTGTAGAATTGCTTGCGGAACCCATCCTCCGACAGTCCCGCCTCTTCGGCGAGCGCAGAGATCGGAATCGATTGCTGCAGATGTTCCCGGATGTAGTCGCCGGTATGCGCGATGGACAAGGCCTGCTGGTCGGAATGGCTATGCTCGTTCAGGAAGAGCAGCATGACTTCGATCCAGGCCATGTAATTCCGCTCGGGCTCCTTCAACGGGGAGGAATGGATGCGAAGCCACTGCCGGAACAACCTCTCATAATGATCCTGATCCAGCCTTGACAGCGTAATGACACGAGGCATTCCGTCGACTATGAGTCTGTCGAACAATTCCCGTATACAGGGAGACAGTCCATCAATGAGCAGCACCCCGAATCGAACGGCCGATACCGCATGGAAGGAATGGGGGTAATGAGGAGGGATGAGAACAATCTGGCCGGCCTCCACCACTCGCTCCTGCTCTTCTCCGCGGAATCGACAGCTTCCCTCCAGAACGAGAGTGATCTCCAAATGTGGATGGGAGTAAATGCGTTCATCCTCCCAATTCCTGTCATGAGCTCCTATGAAGCTATTAATACCGAGCAAGATGCCACTCGACCTCCCTTGACTACGACTAGCTGCGCCACGACCGACATATGATGACATTCACTATACAATGGTTTGAACCCGCTAGCAACCGTGACCGCGAGAAATCTGGCAGCGAGCTTGCAGCAGCGACCCGATAACGGGAATGAGCGTTAATAGGACAAGTCCGATCATCAGTGACGCGACGAATGGCATGGGCGAGCGTTCAGTCATGTGGCTTATTCCATCTACAGAAGGCGCAGACAGACTAGACATAGCAGAGGCTATAATGATGCTTGATCAGCATCGGGTGAATGTATTGTGGTACTTACCCTGGGGAAGGGGAGGGATTGCAGAAGAACTGTTTCATCGTGGTTTCGTGAATGGAATGGGGATTGTCGTTCTGGGTCTCATTGATTCTTCCTGTTATTTCGAGCAATTCTTAAATAGACTACAATAGCCGCTATGATCATCGCCATGAAACCGAGATTTTCTGCATGTTCAGGCTTCATTCCCATGACCATGCTTAGATTTGTAACCATACTCTTCACTAACAACGCCACCGCAATCAGCAGCAACGGTCGAACAAAATTATATTTCCTCATTGCTCACAACTCCCCTGTCCTTTTTGACATTCATTATACAAAGGTTGGAGACTTCTAGCAACCGGGATCTTCGCTGAAGGAGCCGTTCAATTGCAGAACATCCGATCGATAAGTCGTGAGGGATTCGAAACTTCTTGTTCTTCATCGCATCCATTCCCCCCGAAGGCGAGCCGATCACACACTATATATGTACAGACTGCCCTCCGCCTGTAAAGGTAGTCGGGCAGTCCTTTCCATCCTCCGCTTCTATTGCTTCCGATACCAGGGCAGCCTGCCAAGCGGGACGTCAATGCGATGCTTCGCCGGTCCATGGACTATACTGCCGTCGTCCCCAAGCCAGTCGCCTGCAGGGAACAGTACTTCTCGCGCTCTCGCCCCCTTGACAATGACCGGCGCAACCAGAAGCGAGTCGCCCAGCATGAATTGGTCCAGGACGGACTCCATGCCCGCTTCGGGGAATTCATAAGCCATATGACGAAGAATCGGCTCACCCGTAACGGCTGCTTGGCGGGCAAGCTCCAGAATTTCATCGCCGAACCGGACATGCAGCTGTGCCGCCTCCACGCAATAACGAAGGTGCTCCTCGTCGAGCAATCGCCACGGCGCCGCCGAGAACTGCATCATCGGGAACAGGGCGGAGCATTGGGCGTAACGGACGAACAACTCCTGATCCAAGCGCTCCTCGGAGAAATTCTCGTATTGTCCTCCCCCGATCATATCAGGACAGGTAAAGGCATAGCCGAGAAGCCCTTGCGCCAAGCCGTCCGGCATTAATGAATCCAGCCCGTTGCCCGTCCACTCATGGTTTTTATCCATTAGCCGCTGAACGAGAGGCTGTCCGGCAAGCTTCCAGCAGGCACGGTATTCATTAAGCCGGTATGTCAACCCGACCTTGGCCCATGCCTCGCAATGGCCATTCCGCGTAGTTCCGGGCACATAGCTGAGATCGTCTGCCTCATAGTATTGCGGATCGCCGGCATCCAGCTTGAACCCGTCAATCCCGTATTCGCGCTGCAGCGCGTCCATCTGATCGCGCATCCACGTTACAGCTTCAGGATTCGTGCAATCAAGCACCGCGCTGTAGCCATTCCACCATCTCCGGATCGCCGTCTTGCCGCTGCTGTCCTTCAACAGTATGCCTCGCTTCTCGATCTGACGGAAGGTGAGGGAATCCGGCGAGACGAAGGGACATAGCCACAGCATCACCTTGAAGCCCATGGCATGCAGCTCCTGCACCATGGCCTTGGGGTCCGGGAACCGGCCGGAATGGAATGTCCACTTGCCATAGGGCTCATGCCAATTATCATCGATCATAATTACGCCAGGAGGCATTCCCTGCGCGATCGCATCCTTGGCATATTGCAGCACCTTGTCCTGGGTAGGCTCATACAGCAGCTCGATCCATAGATTGTATTGGGGCGCAGTGAACAGCAGTTCTTCCGGAACGGTTGCCGAAGGCGGGAAGAAGGTCCGGGACACATAGTTGTACGCCCCCTGTAAATTCTCATGACCTTCTCCCGACTCCAGCCCTCCGGCATCGCTGCTCACCAGCAAGCCGTTGCGATCGAATTGGAAAGCGAATGGCTCCTCGCTCCACACATATCTGCCTTTGCTCGATAGAAGCAACGGGCAGGCTTGATTTCCGTCGAAGCTACTCGCGAGATCCGCTTTGAACAATGACTTGCCGTAAGGCATGCTTCTTCCGTCTGCCACCTTCCCGCCCCACCAATGCTCGTCAGGCAGAAGTTCGAGTTCAAGCTTTTCGTTTGCCATTCATTATCACTCCTTCTCTATTATTAGCTTATCCTCTGAATTGTACGAAGACAATCTAATAGTTGTGCCGTATACTATAACAAAATTGACTTTTCATATTGGAGGAGATACCTTTGCTTAAACCTTCATCCTTTGGATTTCGCACCAACGATCGCTCCATATTGACACTGGATTCAATCGGCTGGCAATTGATTAACAGCCCGGAATACGTCTTCGACGGCACCGCGCGACCGGATACGGGACATGTGATTTTCCAATATACACTCAGTGGCCTGGGCTACATCGAAGTAGAGGGGCAACGCTTCACGCTTCCCGCGGGTACGGGCTTTATGGTCAAGGTGCCCAGCAGGCACAACTATTACTACGTTGCACAGGAGGAGCCCTGGGAAGTGATATGGCTGAATATACGCGGGGAGGAAGCGAACCGGATATGGGATCTCATTGTTGACCGGGAAGGACCCGTCATTCGCAGAGAGGCCGACTCTCCTGTCATAGCAGAGTTCTGGACCATGCTGAGCGGCATCGCCGAAGGAACGCTCACCGACAAGTACCAGTTGTCCGTACGGGTATATGAATGGATGCTATCGTTGCTCAGAACAAGCAGAGAGCCTGGCACAGAACTTAGCGCAAGCACAAGCACGATCGTCGACAAAGCCAAGCGGTATATGAAGGAGCATTACGCACAGCCTGTCACGCTGGAGACGATTGCTGGACATTGCGAGATCAATAAGCATTACCTGTGCAGACTGTTCCAGAAGGCGGAGCGCACTTCTCCGCTGGCTTACTTGCGGGATCGCAGAGTAGAAGCCGCCGTCGGGTTGCTTAGAACGACCGAATGGCCCGTACAGGAAATCTGCAAGCGCTGCGGCTTCGACAGCCCCAGCTACTTCGGCAAGGTGTTCCGCGAGTATATGGCCATGACACCGCTGGAATATCGGCAGAAGAAGCTTGAGTTCCCCTATGACGCGATTTATTATGAGTAGCTTGAAGAACGAGGAGTTGAGGTGAAACTATTCTAATCCCGGCTACGAATATATAAGCGGACAGGCAAAAAGGAGGCGATGCGGTTGGACGAATTGCGCCTGATCAAAAAAGTTCGGCGAAACGGCGACCTCGCCGCCGCGGACGAACTGGTGCGCTATTACTACGACGAGATTCACGGCTTTGTGAAAAAGCAAGTCTCGGATGCCGGTACCGCCCTTGATCTGACACAGGATATCTTTATCTCCATGCTCAGAACCATTCACCATTTCGACGTGAAGCGGAGCAGTGGCTTCCGAGCCTGGCTGTACAAAATAGCGATCAATGGTATGGGATGATCACGTATCAAGCCTGTATAATCGAGCGATAGACGAAATCGTAAAGCCTTACATCACTTGGCATAGCTTCAGCGTCTCAGGACTATTATGGGCGGGAATAGGCGTATCGGCCGGAGTTGTACTGTGCTTCACTCTGTTGGGATATGCGGTGGGGACGTTTGTCCGGAGCGGATACGGAGCCATGATGACTGCCGTCTCAATAATGGGAGTTCTGTATATCGCGGAAGGGCTTTTCCCATACGGTTCGAGCTTCAGAAGTGCACTTAATCTTACCCCCGTAGGCTTGTGGCTGAACGTTGGCGACTGGTTCACTGACGGATACGCGGACATTCTGTGGGCCAACTTTGAAGTGAGCGGCGTCGCTGTTTCGCTTGCGATACTGACCGCTCTGAGCGCTTTGGCCACGAAGATGTTTATGCGTAGGAATTTGGTTTGAATGACCTTCCTTAACGGGGCATACGTTATTCAAGTCTTATTGATAACTATCGTGTATCTTCGTCTTCGTACTGATTGTCGCTCCGCTCCGAGATCGCGGATTCAGAGGCTAACTCCTTGTGCGCTATTGGATCCAAATGAGGTGTTTCTACCAAAGGATGTCCCGCATAACTACTATAATGTGATCCAAATCCTTTTGTGTCATTTTGCTGCATACGGGCGTTTTCTCTTTATCGATTTGGAGATCTGATATAATGACTTTAGAATGGACTGCAATAAAGGAGGTCATAGAATAATGATAGGAATCGACTGGAAGGACCTTAACCCTGATGTCCATCTCGCCAATTATTTCCCTTGCTCGCCTAACTATCAATTCGGTCCCAGAATCATTCAAGACCACCAGTTTATCTATGTCATTAAAGGGAGCGGAACGGCAAACATTCAGGGTCGTGAGTATCAACTAGAAGGCGGCCATTTGTTATATTATGGTCCGAACGTCGTTCATACGTTTAAAGCTTCCTGTCATGATCCGTTTGAGCTCTATGGACTTCATTTTTGCTTGTCTTCACATTTGATGAATCAGAATCCATCCAGAGCAGGTACGGCCCGTATCCAACAGATCGACCCATCCAACCAAAACCAAGTTATACTCCGAAGCGATAACCGTTGTGTGCTATATACGGAATCGCAATCCACCCACAGCATCCCTGAATTCACCATAACGGAGAAAGAAAGTACCCATCCTTTTTTTCATAATATAACGGGACAATACAATAAAGGGGGATACCTGTCCTCGATCATCTGCCGTACGATGCTAACGGACCTGATCATTCGCCTTGTTGCCCCTGATGAGCATCCAGATTCCTATCTCCCCTTGCCCTCAACCATAGAGGATAAAGTGAAGATGCTGCTTAACAGCCATGCAAGACAAGGCTATGACCGTCGCTGGCTGCAGGAATGGACTTCCTATCATGAAGATTACGTCTCGCGACTATTTGCCAATCGATTCGGCTTGTCGCCGAAAGCTTATTTCCTTGCTTGCAAGCTCGAATTAGCCTCACAAATGCTTGCCATGACCGACTTCCCCATTTCACAAATTGCAAGCACTTTGCATTTCGGCTCTGTTCATTATTTTTCGAGAATATACAAAGAAAAAACAGGCTGCTCGCCTAGAGAATATAGAAAATCAAAGCGCGACATATAACTGAAGCACCTCTGCAGAACGCTTCCCTAATGGGATGTCGGTAAAGTGCAACTTTTGTACAGCTGGCACTAAATACTTCACAACTATCCTTTCTTATAATAGTACTACCATGAAGTGTAAAGGAAGGTGTTGCTTATGAAGAACCTCAATATGTTTGATGCAGACAAGAAGAAAATATCCAAAAAGTTTGAAGATTCCACTAGCTTGCTGAAGCGCCCAGAAGAACTAAGAGCTCGAGCAGAAAAGAAGGGATATTTATTTTTCAAGCATTTTTTTGAACCAGAGAAGATGCTTAAGCTTCGCCGCGAGATGCTGCAAATCGTGGATAAATTCGGTTATTTGTCGCCGAATGCAAACTTAATAGAAGGTATAGCTGACATCAATCGGATAAATAGGGTCCCTATTCAGCAAATCAACGAGAACGGAAACGGCGTACCTTTATCCCTCTACAAAGAGGTACAGAAACTGCAATCTTTCCATACTATTACACATGATCCAAAACTAAAGGACCTCTTCCGAATCCTATTTGAAGATGAGCCCTTCCCGCATCCTCGAAACATTGCTAGAATTATGTTACCTCATAAGGATGCCAAACCGACCCCCTCTCACCAGGATTTCCTCCATATTCAAGGAACTGAGCACACTTGGACCTGTTGGGCTCCTCTCGGAGACGTTCCCATGTCTCTGGGAGGGCTGACAGTCTTGGAAGGGAGTCATAAAGCAGGATTGCTAGACGTGACAACCGGGCATGAAGGCGCGGGAGGACTGGAAACTATTCTGTGCAATCTTGGGTATGAGTGGGCAGGCACGGATTATGAAATTGGAGATTTGCTCACATTTCCTAGCTTGACCGTTCACAAATCCATTCCGAATAAACAGAGAGATCGAATACGACTTTCTATTGACGTCAGGCTGCAGCCCATTAGCCAGCCTATCGAGGCAAGATCGCTCCTCCCTCATGGACCGTTCACCTGGGAAGAGCTATACGAAGGGTGGGAACGCGAGGAACTCCAATATTATTGGAGTAATATAAGCTTTGACTACATGCCATGGAATGAGAAAATTCGGTGGCAGAAGGAGAAGCTTTGTTGAAGTATGAACCAGAGAGCCAACGTTGTGGCTCCCTGGTTTTTGCTTTAAATAAATATTCAATGAACGCCCAAGCAAAAAGCTGTCTCCTCGTTTTTGGATAATCCTGCATGCTGATGGCAGCTATGTTCATTAAATCTTGTAAGCCTTCATCGCCTTGCGGATTTCCTTCCAGCTCGGACGCTTGCCGTACATCAGTACGCCGGTGCGGTAAATCTTGGCCGAGATGTACACCGCTACATAGATGCCCGCAAGTAGCAGACCGAGCGACAGCAGCACTTCCCATACCGGCGGATCAGTCAAGCCAAGCCGTAGCACCATGACGAACGGCGAGAACAGCGGGATGAACGACGTCACCTTCACCAGCAGGCTGTCAGGCGTGCTGATACTGAAGATCGCAATATAGAAGCCTGCCAGCGAGATGATCGTCATCGGCATGATCGCCTGGCCGAGATCCTCCGTGCGGCTGACGATGGAGCCGATCGCCGCATACAGCGTAGCGAACAGGAAGAAGCCAGTCAGGAAGTAGATGAGCGAGTAGATCAGCAACGCCGGATCGACACTGGACAGATCAATGTTCAGGTCGCTCATCAATTCCTTGTTGTGCGGCAAGTTGATGTTGATGAATATCGTCGTGACGTAAGCGATGATCTGGATCATGACCACAACGAACATACCAGAGATCTTGCCGAACATGCTCTTCAGCGGCGATACGCTCGTAATGAGAATTTCCATGACACGCGAGCTCTTCTCCGCCGTAATCTCGGAGGCAATCATCTGCCCAGAGATCATGACCGCCATGAACAGGGAGATGATAATAATATTGACGAGTATCATGGATACGCCTTGCTCATCGGAGGACTTGCCCTCGCCCACCGTGCCTGCACCTTCCGTTGCTGAGATCTGGACAACATCAATCTTAATCGGCGCATTCAGCTGCGCCATCTGCTCATCAGTTAGCCCCGCGTCCTTCAATACGACAGCTTGGCGAATGATCTGCAGCGCTCTCTGCAAGGAAGAAGTCATCTGATATTCCATCAGCTTCTCCGACTTATAGGTCATTCCCGGGAAGCCGTTCTCCGTCTTCTCGCCGAACTCCAGATAACCGCTGATTAACCCCTCGCCTATTGCTCCCTTAAGTTGCTTCTCGTTGGCGACTGTGTCGCCTTTATCCTGGAACGGCATCATCACAATGCCGGAATTCTCGATTCCTTCGAAGTAGGCTTTCAAGTGATCGCCCGTCAGGTCTGCCCCTTGAATATAGCCGATTTGCGATATTTTCTCCTCATCGCCCTTGAACACTTTAATGAGATAAGGCACATTGCAGCCAATGGTCAACAGAAGGGCGAATACGAGCGTAGAGATAATAAAGGCTTTACTTTTCACTTTATTACGAACTGTAAATCCGACAACTGTCCTGAAGCTATTCATTCCGCTCACCTACCGTTTTTATAAAGATTTCATTCAAAGTCGGTTCCATAATTTCAAAACGCGTAACGGTCGATTGCTCCATCGCCATCTGCAAGATGCTATTGCCCGCCTCTTCGCGGGAAATGCCAATCTCATAGCCGTAGGCATGTTGCTTCACACCGATGACGCCGTCCAGTCCCTCCAGACCTTTCACTTCTCCAGTGGTGCTTAGAATGACGCGCTCCTTCGGGAACTTTCCTTTAATCTCCTTCAGGTTGCCCTTCAATACGGCGTTGCCGCGATGAAGAATGCTAATGTTGCGGCACAACTCCTCGACGTGTTCCATCCGGTGGGTGGAGAACAGGAAGCTTGTTCCGTCGTCTCTCAGCTCCTTCACCGTCGACTTCAGCAGCTCCACATTCACAGGATCGAGGCCGCTGAACGCTTCGTCGAGTATGACGATTTTCGGCTTGTGCATGATCGAGGCGATGAACTGAATTTTTTGCTGATTGCCCTTGGATAGTTCCTCTACCTTTTTGTTGTAATTTTCAGGCACTTCGAAGCGTTCCAGCCACATTTTCAGATTACGGTCCGCATCTCCCTTCGACATGCCTCGCAGCTGCGCCAGATAGATGAGCTGGTCATTGACCCGCACCTTCGGATACAGACCTCTCTCTTCCGGCAAGTAGCCCAGCATGCTCAGGAGCTCACTCCCATATGGCTTGCCATGATACTTAATGCTGCCGCCGTCTGGATAGATCAGACCAAGCACCATCCGCATCGTCGTCGTCTTGCCCGCGCCGTTGGCGCCGAGCAGACCGTAGATTTCCCCTTCGCTCACCTCGAAGCTGATGCCGTTAACAGCTTTCTTATCTCCGTATTGCTTCTCCACATTTTCCACAACTAATGGCTTCATTTCCCATGTCCCCTCGCTTCATATGCTCGAATTCCGAATCCGCTCTGTTCCATCAGCACAGCCAATATATCATCCAGCTCCATGGACCCTCTGCTTACGATCGCCACATCTTCCTGCCTGCACCACTGCTCCGCTTCCATCGCTCGATCGGTCGTCACCCGATAGGTGGTACCCCCGGCGTGTTCTATCGCACATTGGCCTGGCATATTCTCCAGCGACTTATGGGAAGCCCTCTCGCAGCTGACATACAAGTTCATCCAACTGCTGAACAGCTCATCCTTCTCGTATACGCCAAGCACCTGACCTTGCACGATGAATACAATGTAATCGGCAAGCCTTCGCACTTCTTCGACGATATGCGTCGCCATCAGAATCGTTCGGTCTCCCTGATCCATATAACGGTGCAGCACCTCGATCATCGACTTCCATGCCAGCGGATCAAGGCCCGAGGACGGCTCATCCAGCAGCAGCAGCTCCGGATGGTGCGCCATCGCCAGCGTGAACTCGAACTTGCGACGCATTCCTTTGGACATTTTGCTGAGCGGCTGATGATCGTGAATTTTGAACACTTGCAGCAATTCCTGATATAGATTCACATCCCAGTTACGATACCAGAAGCTGTGGAACTCCGCCTTCGAATTTCCGCGTATGCTATCATCGTGGGAGGAGGAGTCTTCTGACAAATAACCGATCCGCTGCTTCATATACTCGTCGGGGTACTTGCCTACCTTCTCGCCAAGCATCGTCAAGCTGCCGGAATCCGGCTGTGTCAGGTTAAGCGCGAGTCGGAACAATGAGCTCTTGCCGCTGCCATTGGGTCCTACGATCGCTGTAATGTATCCCTTCGGAATGTCCAGCGAGAGCGGCCCCAGCCGGAATGTTGTTCTTCGATGCTCGATGCCCTCGAATCGCAGTGCGAGTTCTTCGTTCATGTGGATTCGTCTCCTCTATCGTAGTGTTGGTGTAATGCGTCTCGAATTAGCTCCTCCAGCTCTTCTCTTGTGCATTGCACGCGGATTGCCGCTTGCAGCGCGAGCTCCAATGCTTCTACAACCGAGGATAGACGTTGGCGATTGCGATCACCTTCCCCGACATGTGTGACGAAGGTGCCTGTCCCTTGTCTTGTACGAAGCAGCCCTTCCGCTTCCAGATCGCGGTATACCCGCTTGACGGTAATGACGCTGCACTTCACCATCCCAGCCAGCTCGCGAATGGAGGGAAGCATCGTGCCTTCCTCTAACTGGCCGCTTACGATTAACGCTCTAAGCTGGACTTCAATCTGATGATAGAGCGGCTCTGCGCTATGTTCATTGATAACGATGGGCAGCCGCATAAGTTTCACCCGCTTTCCTGTGTCGTTAGCTATAGAAATTTCGCTTCTCCAGCTTGCCTTCGATAAGACGAATGCCTGTAAATACAGCAAGCGCAGCAAGCAGCAAGCTTATAATCGTCACATACCACCCCTTGCCTTCGACAATTAGCTCATAGCTCTTCAACACTAAGCTATTGCCGGTTACGAACGATGCCAGCAAGATGAGGAATAGAATGAGAAACATAATGACAAACATCAATACGAAGTAAGCTTTCGATGAGAATCCCAGCTCCAGATAGACATAAAACATGCTGAAAATAACGGACACGCATGTTAGAACGACCGCGTGCATAAGAAAGTGCAGAACGTCAACAGAGCTGTTCAACGATTTCAACCCCACGTAATACAGGACAAAGAACACGATATATCCCGCCATACCGTTCAGCAGTAGCATCAGCACTCGCCCTCGCACGATCGTGGCGATCGATATAGGGAGCGTTCGCCAATAAGCCAGTCTTCTAGTGTAGATGTCTCCACTCCATGTTCTCGTATAATATTGAGTAGCGCTGAAGCCGAACACCGGCAAGATTGTCACCGTAATGAAGTCGATCGCCCAATACTCAACTCCGTTTGCTTCCCCTTTCAACGCGCTGCTGAACCATGGAATCATGAACATTAGCATATACCCGATTATTACAAAGATAATAAGGTGCTTCCATCTCGCCCGCACCAATTCATGCTTGGCCAAATACCATGCGCCTCTCCAAACATTCATCTCCACTTCCTCCTTATCTGCATGCCTGTATATACTGTTTATATCTATATACACAGTATATACACAACAACTAAAGAAGTCAACAGTTCTTTTCAATGGGAAACACGCCTGCAGCTCATCATCCGCCCACTTCCCTACTTCCAACCGAGGTTACATCGCCTGCAGCCCACCATCCGCCCACTTTCCTACCTCCAACCAAGCTTACATCGCCTGCAGCCCACCATCCGCTCACTTTCCTACCTCCAACCGAGGTTACATCGCCTGCAGCCCACCATCCGCTCACTTTCCTACCTCCAACCGAGGTTACATCGCCTGCAGCTCAAAAATTAATCGGGTAGGAGGCTACCCATTATTTGAGTAGCCGACCTCCCACACCACCGTACGTACCGTTCGGTATACGGCGGTTCCTAAGTTTACGTCAATACAGTCTTAT